>NZ_KV797740.1:437666-546413 GCF_001809455.1 Corynebacterium sp. HMSC074C11 | reverse complement strand
AGATCAACGCACTCTAAAAACGGAAGAGCCCCTTATTCCAAATCGCAAGAATCCTGTCTACTTCAGACTTCATGTCATCAGGGAACGCCTTAACTCGCGGGGTTGCGTATACGCGTTTCCGTAATTCTTGAGCACTCCAGCCTAAGACTGCTGAAAGATTTTTCAAGTTAGCTAACAGGATAGAACCACCTCAAACAGGCTACTATTTGGCCGTTAAGGCCTTGCGAAGCGAGAGCCAATAAGTGTTTACGCATATTATACGGAAACTGGACCTAACCATTAGATTAGAATTGCGCTCAGCGCCCGATAGAGATTACTCTACCACTCTAACCCGCTTGAGGTGGGATGCCAGTTTAACACACGTTCAACATACTCACAAACCTGTTCTGAAACGTGGTCTTGATTGGGGATACCTTCCAGGAGAAAGCACACCCGATGAAAGAATATCTTCCCCTGCGCATTCAACGTAAATCTTCCATTTTTAACCGCAAGCACACCGCATTCTTGCAGGTTGCCTAACTGCCGTGCCAAGTAGGGAAAACCAAAACCCGTAACCCCCCACAGATAAGTAAATGAACGCCAATATCGCAAGAGAGCTAATAAATATAAAGTATTGCTTAAACCGCTAGTATTCAATATTTTTCGCGCATGCTTATCCGCATACATGCCAGCAAAGAACGGTCGATTATAAAAAACTTCTCCCTCACAGTCTTTCAGCCTAGAAATTAACGCCTCCGCCGACCGTGCGGAGGCGATATGTTTAGCAGAAGGAAGGCTAGGGTGTCGATACACTAACGGCAAATTATTCGGCACGGAAAATGTTGATAAATAAAAGACCCCCGATTTTTTCCAACCGAGCATATCCCTCTTTTTAATTTGCTTTACATCTTTAGATTCGGGAAATGGATTCTCCAAAACCTTACGAAATTTTGCTTGAATTTCCCGATTGAACCACGATGAATTATAGGACGAAACCATTCTGCGGAAATAAAACTCTACACCTAAACTATCGTCCGCCCCTCGCTTAACCCCTACTGCATCCTCATCGGCCGCACTATCAATCCCATACCTATCTCGCAGTATTTTGTTTAATTTAAATTTATATTTATTCCGCAGTGAAATAAACGCCATTTCGGAAATCGCATGGATGTATACTTTGATTTTAAGTTTTTTCTCTTGGAACCTTTTCTTTACTATTTTGTTTCTAAAGAAATTATCGATTAACTTAGATAACTGAGAACCCGTTGCGCTAAAATCACATACGATAACAATGATTTTAAGTTGCGGGGGCACCTCCTCCCTTTTTCCTAGCGATTGCCTCTTACTCGACGCATCGTATCCCCTCGACCAGTTCCTAATCATCGAGTAAATAGCGAGTTCACTTCCAGATTCCGGAGACATCACCCATGCCGGATCGTACGAAATAAAGGGGGTCGGCCCTTCAATCTCCCCCGCTTCTCCTGTACCCCCTATTCCGCTTTTCGATTTTTGTATATCACTCAAATCAAATACAGGATATATGCGGACTGAATCCTTTTTCCATTCATCATCCTGAATACTTTTTAAGAAATCAGTTGCACCTTTAGATAAGGTGTCTCGAGTCTCAATTGATAAAAAATCAATTAGATATTTCGCAACTTGCTTATGCTCGTCACTAAATTCGTCAACCCAATCTTGCCGTGTACCAGAATCAACAATCTTCAACTGCTTATTCCCCCTACTTACCGCCCTCGTCAGTGGACAGCGCAGCCACGAATGCCTCCTGTGGCACTGAGACCGAACCGATATTCTTCATACGCTTCTTACCGGCCTTCTGCTTCTCCAGCAGCTTGCGCTTACGGGAAATGTCACCGCCGTAGCACTTGGCAAGGACGTCCTTGCGCAGTGCACGAATGTTTTCACGGGCGATAATCTTCGAACCGATTGCAGCCTGAACCGGGACCTCGAACTGCTGGCGAGGAATCAGCTCGCGCAGCTTCTTGGTCATCTTGTTGCCGTACCACTGGGCGTTGTCGCGGTGGACGATAGCGGAGAAAGCATCGACGGCCTCTCCCTGCAGCAGGATGTCAACCTTGACCAGATCCGCAAGCTGCTCACCGGCATCTTCGTAGTTCAGCGAGGCATAACCCCTGGTACGGGACTTCAGCATGTCGAAGAAATCAAAGATAATCTCGCCCAGCGGCATCTTGTAACGCAGCTCCACGCGGTCTTCCGACAGGTAGTCCATACCGCCCATCTCGCCGCGCTTCTGCTGGCACAGCTCCATGGTGGGACCAACGAATTCACTCGGCACAACGATGGTGCACTTGACCATCGGCTCGTAAATCTCGCGGAGCTTGCCCTCCGGCCAGTCACTCGGATTGTGAACGGTGACCTCGGTGCCGTCCTCAGTGACAACGCGGTAGACAACGTTCGGGGCCGTCGAAATCAGATCCAGGTCAAACTCGCGCTCCAGTCGGGCGCGGGTGATCTCCATGTGCAGCAGCCCCAGGAAACCACCGCGGAAACCAAACCCGAGAGCCACCGAGGTCTCCGGTTCGAATGTCAACGAAGCGTCGTTAAGCTGGAGCTTTTCCAACGCATCGCGCAGGTCAGGATAGTCGGCCTGAGAAATTGGGAACAGCCCGGAGTAGACCATTGGCTTGGGCTCTTCGTAGCCTTCCAGCGGCTCCTCAGCCGGTGTGGCGTTCAGCGTGACGGTGTCACCGACCTTGGACTGACGGACATCCTTCACACCGGTGATGAGGTAACCGACCTCGCCGACGCCAAGACCCTTACACTTCTTCGGCTGCGGTGAGACGACGCCGATTTCCAACAGCTCGTGTTTGGTGCCGGTGGACATCATCTGAATGACTTCACGCGGCTTGAGCTGACCATCAACAACACGGATGTAGGTGACCACACCGCGGTAGGTGTCGTAGACGGAGTCAAAAATCAGCGCACGGGCAGGTGCCTCCGGGTCGCCGACCGGTGCCGGGACGAGCTCACAGACTCGGTCGAGCATCTCCTCAACGCCCTCACCAGTCTTACCCGAAACACGCATGACATCCTTCGGCTCACAGCCGATGATGTGCGCAATTTCCTCCGCGTATTTATCCGGATCCGCGGCTGGAAGGTCAATCTTGTTCAGTACCGGGATGATTTCCAGGTCATTTTCCATGGCCAGGTACAGGTTGGCCAGTGTCTGCGCTTCGATGCCCTGAGCAGCGTCGACAAGCAGAATCGCGCCTTCACACGCCTCTAGCGCACGCGAGACCTCGTAGGTGAAGTCAACGTGACCAGGCGTATCAATCAGGTGCAGGACGATTTCTTCGCCTGCGTGCTTACCTGTGCTCGGAACCCACGGCAGGCGCACGTTCTGAGCCTTAATGGTGATGCCTCGTTCGCGCTCAATATCCATGTTGTCGAGGTACTGATCGCGCATGTCGCGCGCCTCCACAACACCCGAGAGCTGCAGGATTCGGTCCGCCAGGGTGGACTTACCGTGGTCAATGTGCGCAATGATGCAGAAATTTCGAATCCGTGAAGGGTCCGTAAAAGTCTGCTCCGCAAAATTCTTGGTCACGTTGGGTCTACTCCGAAAAATAAAGACGTTATGGGCATTGGGGCGCGGCGTTGGCCGACCCATATGCGCCGGCCTCGAAAACCGACCAGCCGGGCTTAAATACAATCACGCACAATCTTACCTATCGATTCCCTCCGCACTAAACCTCTAGACTTAGATTCCATGAGCTCCACTTCGTCCACCGATCAAAATGAACGCGAAAGCTGGCCGCGGCGCCTGCGTAATCGCATCAGCGCGCGTCTTTTCGCCGGTACCGAGTGGTTCCGCGGCCCCGACACACTCGATGAGGCGCTGTTTAAGCTCAACACGCAACTTGGGCTCGCTCAGGACACCTCGCTTTCCGACGAGTCCAAGGAGGCCCTACTTCGCCTGCGAGACCCGGTGACCATCGCGCGTCCAACCGCGGAACTAGCCCGCACGATCGTGTACAGCCCCGACATGGATGGCCAAGCCGACCCCGGCGAAGTGGTGTGGATTCCATTGCAACTCGAAGGCGAAGACGCCGCCTTGCGGGAGCGCGCAGTTGTCGTGGTTGGCCGCCATGACCAGTACCTTCTGGGCATGCTGATTTCCACTCGCACCGAGCACAGCGAGCAACCGGAGTGGCTCTCTATCGGCAGTGGGTTCTGGAATGAGGACCCCAAGCCGTCGTGGGTGCGGATGGACCGTATCTTGCTCATTCCGGAATCCGGGATTCGCCGCGCAGGTGCGATGATGCCCCGCAGGCGCTTCGAGCTCATCGCCGCCCGACTGCGCGGGGACTACGGCTGGAATTAGGTAGTGGCTGGTATTAGGCAGCGCTGTTTGCTAAGATTCTGCAAGTTGTTTACCGTTGTGTTCCTTTACGGCGAGCGCGGGCAGGACCTTGGGTTCGCGTTTTCATCGTCGTACAAGCGCAGTGCGCGGTGTGATCTCGCTGGTTGATTAGTTTGACCGGCGATGATTGTACAGCACGATATGCACTGTGATCAGGACTTTTCTTGGTGGCGGGCGGTAACAATTCCAACTACTACGGATACAAGAGGTATTCACGATGGCAAATATCAAGTCCCAGATCAAGCGCAACAAGACCAACGAGAAGGCTCGCCTGCGTAACCAGGCAATCCGCTCTGCAGTCCGCACTGAGATCCGCAAGTTCAAGGCTGCTGTTGAGACTGGCGACAAGGCTGCTGCTGAGGCTCAGCTGCGCGTTGCATCCCGCAAGCTGGACAAGGCTGTCACCAAGGGCGTCTTCCACCGCAACACTGCGGCTAACAAGAAGTCCGGTATGGCTAAGGCTTTCAACAAGCTGGAGGGCTAATTCCCTTTTGGCGCTGTGAGCTGTGCTGTTGCAGCGGCTGTTTCAGCGCTGCGCTTGCGTCGTGCAAGCACTGCTTTTACGCCGCGCTTGCACCGTGAAAGTTAACCGCTTTCTGCTATTTTCCGATTTTCAATTCGGAATGTGGCGGGAGGCGGTTTTTCTTATTTAATCCCAATGCGAGTTACTGACTGCGTTTATGTTTGGCGACGGCGGGCCGATGCGAGTTACTGACTGCGTTTATGACAAAAATGGCCTGAAAAATGGCTTGAAAGTGCTATAAACTTACACAGTTTCACATTTGCAGCCCGTTGGGCTGGCCGTGGACCCCGCCTCCCACACTGTTGGTTGTTGATTTCCATCGCTTCGGTTCCAGCACACCAACCTGCGGCCAGCACATGCGGACAGCACAATTTCTACAGGAAGGAAACTCATGCCGAAGACAACTTTCACGACCGTTGCGCACGCCCCTACCAACCTCGAAACCACGGTGACCTCTCGCGACATGAGCTTCACCCTGGACGAGCCGACTGACCTCGGGGGAACCAACAAGGGCATGAACCCGGTCGAGGCGCTGCTCGGAGCCCTCGGCGCCTGCAAGTGCATCGTCGTCCGCTCATTCGCCGCTGCCCAGGGCATCAAGCTCAACGATGTCAAGGTTGAATGCTCTGGTGTGCTCGACCCAGACGGATTCATGGGGAAGACCCCGGAGGCAAAGATTGGTTTCTCCGAGATCCACACCCGCTTCCACATTGATGCCGACAACACGAGGGAAGAACTAGTTGCACTCCTCGACTTTGTCGAATCCCACTGCCCGGTTCAGGACACGCTATCTAACCCGGCTGCATCTTCCTTCGAGCTCGCATAGCGAAGAATCAACGTGACGTAAATGCGGCTAAGTATCGAGGCAAGTCACTGAACTGAAGCTCCCACGGGGACCCGAACTATTTAACGCCGATGGGACGAATACGCCAGCTCCGCGATACGAAGCACCGACTGTTCCAGCGACAGCTCCGGTGTCGACGAGGCTCCCTTCGTGTCCGCATCCAGCTGTGCCGCGACAACCACAGCGCGAGCAACCGCAGGGGTTGACCAGGCTGAAGCTAACCGCTGTGTTTTCTCCAACTTCCACGGCGGCATGCCATAGCGGTGGGCATCTCTACGCGCATTGACACCACGCGCGCCGTGGAGCCGAGCTACATCACCGACCATTCCCGTGATTGCAGCCGACAGCAGTGCCGGTGCCATGCCCAGCTGCAAGGCACGACGCATCTTGGCCAACGCTTCCCCACCGCGACCGCGCAGTGCTAGCTCGGCAATCTCAAAGCCCGAGACCTCCGCCGACGCGCCGTAGTAGGTGCGAACTGCTTCCGAGGTGACCTTGCCCGCAGTATCTGCACAGAGCTGGGAAATGGCAGTGGCCAACTCGCGGAGGTCCGAACCGACCGCATCCAGGACGGTATCAATGACGTCGCGACGCACCTTAACCCCGTGTGCAGCAAACTCTTCGCCGACGAAACCGGGCAAGTCGTTTCTCTTGAGCGGTTGTGCTTCGAAAAAGCGGATGCCTAGCTTACGCAGGTCAGCCACCATCTTCTTCTGACGTCCCTCACCGGTGTGAAGGAGAATCAACGTGATGCCCGGCGCGGGATCCTTTACAGAATCCATCAGCAGCGCCGCTGGTTCCTTGCCCGCATCCTGGCAGTCGGTGACAACCACAATGCGGTCATCCCCAAACAACGAAGGGCTGAAAAGCTCCACTGCGTCGACAGTGGTCATATCCCCTGCACGGATGGTGGTCACAGGCACCGAGCGTCCGCCTGGATCAGACTCCGTTGCCGCCTGCGCGCGGACGGCGGCGACAATGGCGAGGCGGGCGCGGTCTTTCAGGAGCTCTTCTTTGCCCACAATCAAATTCACGGGTGCGACGGCGCTCAATCCCGACCTCTTTTCCGCGTTGATTCCTGCGACTGTTGTTTCTAGCCTACGGGACAGCCCGGATTTCACCTCCCTCGCCAGACATCACCATTCGAATAGAGAGCTTGTGGCCCATCTCGCTGTGGGCAGACCACGGGAATGTGCTCGGGTGTCATTACTGTTTTTCGCACACGTGGCCCACACTCGCGGGCGATAAACCACTGGGGTGAGTGGTGTGCTGGGGGAGCTCTGCCGCTCACTGCTTCAGCAATATATGACGGGGATTCCACCACCACGGTTTCTATCGTGGGATTATCAGCGGCAGCATCAAACGCCTGGGAATACCACGTCTTTTCCTCGGTGAGCCCCAGGGCAATTCGGCACTGCCGGCTGAGCGGAGTCGGTGCAGAGTGGATCTCCGGATCTCGCGCAGAGCGGTCAGCAGAAGCAGCATTGTTACCAGTTTCTCCGACAACACCCGCGTGAATAAGAACGATCTGATTCTTCTCAGCGCAGGCCGCAAGATTCCACCCCTTTGGGGCACGCGCAATGTCGAGGCCGAACACCCAAATAACGGCATAGCTACCGACTGCCAGGACAACGGCACAGGCCCCAGCGCGGAGCGCAAAACGGGGCCAGCCCCAGAGCGTCGTAAAGCATGCAACTGTGAGCGTGCAGGAGACGAGCAACGTGACCGGCCCATCTGCGGGTGCGATGATGCCTGCAGTGAGGTGTGCGACCTGATGAATCCACCACGCGCACGGCGCGGCGCACCATAGCAGAGCGCTGACCAGCCAACTGAGATTCAGCGCGGCGGCAACGGCAGCGAGCGAACCGGCGATAGTAACGGGTGCGACGGCGGGCGCGGCGAGCAGATTCGCCAACAGTGAGATATGGCTGATTTCGCCGATGAGAAGCGCCAATACGGGCATGGTGACCACGTGTGCGGCAATCGATACGGCGATGGCGCGGACTACTGGGGCAGGCCAAGTCCCCATAACGGTGGTGGCGGACAGACGTCTGGCAAGGGGCTCGGCAAGAAGGACTAGCCCGGCGGTGGCCGCGACCGAGAGGGCGAAACCCACTGATACCGATAGGTCTGGTGCCAGGAGAATCAACCCAATAATGCCAGCCGATAGCGCCGCGATCGCTTGGCCAGCTCGTCCTACGAGAATAGCCAACAGCCCAATGCAGCCGGTGACCACTGCGCGTAGCACTGAGGGTTCTGTGCCCACGATTGCTACAAACCCATACAGGGCAACCGCGGCGACTGCGACTCGCACTCGCGGCCCAGCCCAGGAGAAGACCGCCACGACAGCCCCGACAACAAGTGCAACGTTGGCTCCAGAGACGGCCGACAGATGCGAAAGTCCGGAGGCGGTCATCATGTCGCCGTCGGTGAGGCTAAAGCCACGCTCATCGCCGATGGCCATGGCGGGAATGAGGCGGTCGGGGCCAAAGGGGAGATTCTGCGCCGAGTCAAAGAGCTGCTGCCTCACGTCAGCGGCAAGCCCCTGTGGTGGCGCAATGACCTCAACATCTCCGCGTAGGTTCAGCTGGATTCCGCTGATGCAGGGTTTGCTGGCCGCACGTATACCGGCTGTGGATTCAACTACGGTGTCTCTCGTGACCGACAACAGGGACTCGTCGCCAAAAACCGTCACCTGCCCAGGAAGGCCCTCGATGCGCGCCTTCGCACTGGCCCCGAATTCGGTTGCTTTCGGCTCCGTGACCAGGCGCAACTGCACTTTCGCCATCCTGCCAATGTCGTGATGGAGCTCGTGGGCTCGGGCTCGCGCTATGCGGATTCGCGTGGCTACCGCAACGCTGGCCACCGACACAGCTGGCACCAGGATAGTGGCGATCGCTCGCCAGCCGGATGTCACCGCGCCTCTTCCCCATCGCCACGACCAACGCTGCCACGCCCACGGCAACACCACCGCAGTCACGATTGCGCACGGTGCCACAACTATCGCCCATTCTGGGCGCATGATCACTGCCACCGCAGTCGCCCACGCCAACACCGCTGCTGGCACTAGCCGCACATCGAGCCCAGCACGAGCGCGCAGGTCAGACGGTGGCGACATCGCGCAGAGCCTCTACCTTCGCCGGGCCAATTCCCGGAACCTCCTCAAGTGCGTCGATACTCGCAAAAGGCCCGTTCTTTTCCCGAAAGTCGATGATTTTGGTCGCCGTTGCGGGTCCGATTCCGGGCAATTCCTCCAACTGAGTAGCAGTAGCGGTGTTGATGTTGATCTGTCCGTCCGAGCCGCCCGGGCCAGCCCCGCCTGCAGCATCGGTGCCAGAACCGCCAGAAACATCGGCCCCGCCCTCCGCCGTCCCTGCTGGCAGCGCCTCTGCCCCGACCACAATCTGTTGGCCATCAACCAACGGCGTCGCCAGGTTCACACTGGCAGGATTAGCCTCCGGCAAAAGCCCACCCGCACGCTCAATTGCCTCCACCACCCGCGCGCCCGCTGGCACCTCCACCACGCCTGGATTCACGACCAACCCCACCACCGACACAATCAACGGCCCCGCCTGTGCCTGAGCGTTAGTCTCCTTCCCCGGACCGCCCGGTGTCTCCGCTGAGGTTTCGGTCGTCTCCGGTGTCGTCCCCGCGACAGCCGCGTCTTGCACCGCAGGCATCTCTACCTGGGGCGACGACGGCCATACCACCGCCGCAATTGCTCCCAGGGCCAACACCGCAATCACAATGCACGCAGCCATTGCCACCCGCGGCGTCACCACCGCCCGGCGCACGGAAAAGTCCACCGCCATGCGCTTGTCTTGATCAATCGGTTCCAGGTAGTCCGCCAGCCGATTCCGCAAATTCGTCACGATGCGCACACTAGCGCCCCGCCCCACACCGCACTCCCGCGAAAGCACCTGTCGAAGCGTCATCTGTGGATAAAAAATGACCTGTGGAGGTTATCCACAGGTCACATCATCTGCTCAGTTCAGCCGCTATTTCTTCTTCTCATCGCCGTCATCATCACGCTTGTCGCTTGACGACGACTCCTGCGATTTCTCCCCTTCGGTGCCAAATACAGCTCCCTCGGGATCGGACTTATCGCGCAGCGCCAAATCAGAGATAGCCTTCGCCAGACGCTCAGCTTTATCCAGGGCTGCTTGGCGGTTCTCACTCCACGTTGGCAACTTAGAAACCGCCGTGGTGAAAAGCGGAATTCCCTGTTCATTAGTCACGACTGTGCGGTGGATACGCTTATTGCGGTTGCGACTAGCAGCCGGATTCTCAACTACCTTCACCGCAGCCTGATCGGTGATTGGTTCATCCGAGTCAGTGGCGTGAGCGGTTTCAGCTGAACCAACGGAGCCATCCGCCCCTTCCATGTCAGCAGAGTCACCGGGATTGCCTATGTTCCCGGAGTCATCTTCCACTGCGTCGGGGACCTCAGCTTCAACAGCAGCCGCGTCACTCTCCTCCACACTGTGGAGCAGCGCAGTTACTCCCATCTCTGCTTCAAAATCCATGGCATCCGACTCAATCGAACCACCGGAAACCATGCCAACTGCATAGGCTCCCTGCCCGACATGAGCAGCAAGCGACTCCGGCAAATCCAGGATTCTAAACCGGGTATCGTCGGGTAGCTCTTCGGCAAGCATGGCCTGGAGCTCGTGGACGTCGTCAAGCGCGTCGGAATGATGCAGCAATACTGCAGGCGGACGGTTCGCCGATGACGCAGACCGCACCATCTTGGTGGCAAAATCCACCATGCGCTGCTTGACCTTCGCTTCTGTGCGGCACTTGGCGACGAGTGCCAGTGAGCCATCTTTGATGCCGACGATGGGCTTGATAGCGAGAGCCGTAGAGAGCATCGCTTGGCCCGCGGAGATGCGACCACCACGGCGCAGCGAATCAAGCTTTGGTACAAACAACCAGAGTCGATAGCGCTGCAGCACATCACGGGCTACATCGGCCACCTCATCACGACTGGCCCCGGCCCTCGCTGCCTTAGCTGCCGCGATGGCAGCGGCACCGACTCCAGCCCCTACGGTGTCGGTGTCGATAACGGTCACGCGGTCCAGTGCACCAGCAGCGGTGACAGCGTTAGACCAGGTCGCGGACATTCCTTTGCCAAGATGCAGGGCAACAACGCCAGCGTCAGAACCATCCTTGTTGGAGCGTTCCAGCGCACGCGCATATGCGGCGCACAGCTTCAGCGGACTGACTGCCGACGTGGTGACGGCGTCTTCATTGATGTCATGGCCGATGGGAACCACGGTGATATCGAGCTTGCGGGCAACCTCGGGCATCAGGCACGCGGTGTCATCCACAACAATGCGAACGCGACCGTCACCGGGCATGGCGGCCTCCTGCGAAATCAGAAACCTGCGCCTCCCGCTCACGGACCTTTGCGTTAAAAGCATTCAGGTACCAGGAGGTCTCACCATTGACGCGCGTGCGTTGCTCCATTTCAACCCACGCAGTGTTGCCCAGGCCGTTGAACGTGCTGAAGTAGTCGCGCGGCATCTGCAGCAGGGCTGCGGTAGCGGCAGCAATGGCACCACCGTGGGACACGAGCACAAAGGTGTCCGACTCCCAATCGGGGTTAGCTGCTAGCTCAGCAATGACTGCCAGCATTCGGTTGGAGACCTCAAAGCGGGTCTCGCCGCCCTTGGGTGCCCAGTTGAGGTTATGACGCCAGTGGTCACGCATACCGGGAAACGCGGAGTCAATCTCGTCATAGGTGCGCTCTTGCCATTCACCGAGGTTGGTCTCACGCAGGCGCTTATCAAAACTCAACTCTGCGCCGGTGGCCTCAGCTAGCGCGCGGGCGGTGTCAGCTGCCCGGGTCAGGTCGGAGGACACGATTTTTGTGATTCGCGGTTCAGCCTCCGCCAGGTACTGCGCCGCAGTACGGGCTTGCTCGCGGCCAACGTCGGAAAGCTGCGTGTCCAGCTGTCCCTGAATGCGACCGGTAGCGTTATACGACGTCTGCCCGTGCCGCAGCATAATCAGGCGACGTCGAGCGGCAACATGTGCCTCGCGTGAGCCCGCCACAGTTAAAACTCGTCCGTGTCCGGGTTTTCGGCAGCCAGCGGAATCTCGTCGATGGAACGAGCATGGCGGGCGAAATCTTCGCCGTCCTCGTTGCTCGGCTGCTCGACGCCTTCGACCTCGATGCGCGGGCAATCGCGCCACAGTCGATCCAGGCCGTAGAAGTCGCGTTCTTCACTGCGGAAGACATGCACGACAATGTCGCCGTAATCCAGCAGCGCCCAACGTCCCTCACGGACACCTTCGCGGCGAACCGGCTTTGCGCCGAGGTCACGCAGATCGTCCTCAACTTCGTCGACGATTGCGGCAACCAGACGCTCATTGTCAGCACTGACCAGGACGAATGCGTCCGTAATCACCACTGGGCCAGAGACATCGAGAACAACGACGTCCTCACCCTTTTTGCTATCGGCGGCCTTAGCCGCGGCGGTCGCCAGCTCAATGGCGCGTGGTTGTGCAGTCACGAAAGACTTCAGCTCCTTGTGATTAAAAAAATCGTGAAAAACAGCGTTTGTACTTGTAACTTACCGTCTCAGCGGGATTTTGCTAACTTTCAGTCATCGGTATCGGACTTCGCATCCACCGATGCCGCATCCACCGGCGCCGTGTCCTCGGAGGTCGAGTTCACCGATGCGGGGCCCACAGAACCAACTGTGCCCTCAGCAGACTGGTACAGACCACGCTTAGCGATGTACTGGACCACGCCATCCGGCACCAAGTACCACACAGGGCGTCCTGCCTCCGCCCGCTTTCGGCAGTCGGTGGAAGAAATAGCCATCGCGGGAATCTCGATGAGGTGTAACCGTGAGGCGTCAATCCCCTCCAGGTCCTCTGCACGCAGGTGAACTCCTGGGCGAGTGACGCCGACGAACGTTGCTGCGTCGAACATCTCCTCCCAGTCCCGCCACGTCATAATCTTCTGCAGCGCATCGGCACCGGTAATGAAGAACAGATCCGCATTGGGATAGATGACCTTCAAATCCCGCAGCGTATCGACGGTATAGGTCGCACCCGGCCGGTCAATATCAACCCGCGAGACCGAAAACTGCGGGTTCGACGCAGTGGCAATGACCGTCATCAGGTAGCGATCTTCGCTGTGAGAGACCTTTCGGCCGCGCTTTTGCCACGGTTCACCCGTAGGCACGAAAAGCACAAAGTCCAGGTCAAAACGGTCTGCCACCTCACTGGCGGCAACCAAGTGACCATTGTGGATGGGATCAAAAGTGCCACCCATCACGCCAATGCGCTGCTGCGGCGCTTCCGCCGACTTTGCTGTCAACGCGGCATGTACTCGCGACCGCACACTTTTCTTGCGCTTAATCATGACTGGCACTTTACCTGGGCACTACGGACGAGTCTGTCCACGACCAGACAGAACCCACTTGCTGCTGGTCAACTCCGGCAGCCCCATCGGGCCACGGGCGTGCAGCTTCTGAGTGGAAATACCAATCTCTGCGCCGAAACCATACTGCTCACCATCGGTGAACGCAGTGGAGGCATTGACGCTGACGGCGGCGGCATCAACGCGGTCGACGAACTCCTGGCACACTCCCCAGTCACGTGCAGAGATAGCTTCCGTGTGTCCCGAGGAGTACTCAGTGATGTGATCCGTCGCGGCCACCACACCGTCGACAATGCGCGCGGCAATGTCTAGCGAGAGGTACTCATCCGACCAGTCTTCCGCCGTCGCAGGAATAACCTCACCAGTCCACCCAGAGGCCGCCAGATTATCGACATCGCCGTGGACCGCAACCCCCGCGTCGGCAAGCGCGTCCAAAATGCGGACCTGATCCTGCGTGGACAACGCCGAGTCAATGAGAACCGTTTCAGTAGCGTTACAGACGCTCGGACGGCGGGTCTTGCCGTTAATCATCAGCGCAATCGCCTCGTCAATGTCGGCGGAGGCATCGATGTAGATGTGGCAGTTACCGGTACCGGTCTCGATGGTCGGCACCGTTGCCTTCGTCACAACGGCCTCAATCAAACCGGCACCGCCGCGCGGAATCACCACGTCAACCAGGCCGCGAGCTGTGATGAGATCCTGCACTGAATCGTGGGTCTCACACGGCAGCAGCTGGACAAGGTCCTCCGGCGCATCGTGGTTGGCCAGCACCTCACGCAAAACCGCGACCAGCTGCGTGTTGGAATGGACAGCGGACTTGGAGCCGCGCAGCAAGGCCACGTTGCCCGACTTCAGCGCCAGACCAAACGCATCGACAGTAACGTTCGGGCGAGCCTCGTAGACCATGCCCATCACACCCAGCGGGACGCTGACCTGGGAGAGCTTAATGCCGTTGGGAAGAGTGCTTCCGCGCAGCACCTCGCCTACCGGATCCGGCAGAGCCGCAACCTGACGAAGCCCACCGGCAATACCCTCAACACGATCGGCGTCAAGACGCAGGCGATCCAGCAGGGAGTCACTAAAACCACGGGTCTTACCGGCCTCGATGTCCTTGGCATTGGCCACCAGAATCTCTTCAGTACGGGCAACCAGCGCGTCTGCTGCGGCCAGCAGGAGCTCGTTCTTGCGTGCCGACGTAAAGCGCGACAGCTCTCCCGCGACAGCCTTGGCACGCTGTGCCTTATCTAAAACCTCGGCGCGCTCAGCAGCACGCTCCGGGCTAAGAGCCGAATCCTCGGCAATGCCCTGTTGATTGGTGTTAGCAGTTTCGTTCGTTTGAGCAGTCATGCCTACCAGCATAACTAGAGTGAGACATCATTTGAGGGAATTAGCTCAGCAGCCCAAGGAAAGATGTAATTCATCAACAGCAGGAACACGATGACGGCAATCACGATGGTGATGATCGCTTTCACCCACCACGGCCCTGGCAGGGATCGCCAAAAAGCTGCGTACATCTAGTTGACCTCCTTGGTCTCAACACCGGCGAGAACCGCGTGAATAATGAGCCGATGAGTGTTGTCCCACTGCGGATGGCAGGTAGTCAGCGTAAGTAGAGTGGCGTCACCGACCGGATTGAGGACATCGGCCCGGTCCGGAGTGACAATGTGCTGGCCGGGAATCTCGGGGACGTTAGTTCCTTCTGGCACGCAGTCGAAGCTTTCCCCTGCGCCAGCCATACCGTCGACCGGCAATACCTTGTAGCGGTAAATAGCATCACGCGTCTCTACGGTGATGTCATCGCACGTCTGCAGGCGGTCAATGTTGTCAAAGGGAGCTCCGTGGCCATCACGGTGAGCGGCGTAAGAGCTGTTGCCCACCTGCCCCGGCAGGGCTGTGCCCGGATAATGGCCGGGGCCACTGCGCAAAACTTCCTGGGAGACACCTTCAAATACGACAAAATCGCTAAAACCGGCCTTCGGAGCGGAAATCAACGCCACCGCGGAGCCAGGCATCCAGGAGCCCTCAACAGCTGGCTCCGTGCCTTCTGGCGCCGGAGCTGGAGCCGACGCCGGTGTGGACCATGCCTGCTGCAGCTCATCACGAGCCTGCTGCTGAGCTTTCCCGGTCTCAAGACCAGACCAGTACAGCAGATAAAAGGCGAAGAGCGCCACCAGCACTCCAGCTGTCAAGAGCAACTCGCCGATGACGCCAATAATCTTCGATAACACACTTAGGATTATGCCCGAAAGTTCCTCACCCAGGCAGTCTGCACTCAGCCAGTCCTCCCCCCAGCCAGTCCGCACTCGGCCAGTCTTTGCCGAGGCACCTCTATCCGGGCGCGCCGAGGTATGCGTCTTTAAGCGCTGCAGCTCTCAGCGCAACACCCTCCTAAGCGCGGGAAGCGAAATCCGACAGGTAGTCGGCATGGACGACAGGCTTCTGCATGTCATTCGGCAATTCTTCGGTGTGGTAGCCGATCATGCCCAGCAGTTCCTCGGAGTCATAATTGACCTCGCCGCGACCGATGACCTCACCACCAGGACCGATTAGATCGACGATGTCACCAGCGGAGAACTCGCCGTCAACCGAGGTAATACCGACCGGGAGCAGCGACTTACGCATGCGGGTTACGGCGTCGACCGCACCGGCGTCCAGGCGAAGCAGCCCCGAGCTGTCCGCTGCGTAGAGCATCCAGAACTTCCAGGCGCTCAGGCGGTTGTCCTTCGCGGCGAAAGCGGTTCCCACATCTGCTTGGTCCAGTGCTCGCTCAATGTTGGACGCCGAAGTCAGCAACACCGGCACACCCGCACGCGAAGCCAGACGTGCGGCAGAGACCTTCGAGGCCATACCACCGGTGCCCAGCGCACCGCCGTCACCAGCGATAACACCACGCAAGTCGTTACCGCTGCGCACCTCCGGCACAAAGGTTGCACCTGGATCGGCCGGGTTGCGGTCGTAGAGGCCGTCGACGTCGGAAAGCAGAATCAATGCATCGCAGTACGCCAGGTGACTGACCAGCGCGGCGAGGCGGTCGTTGTCGCCGAAGCGGAACTCCGAGGTCGCGACCGTGTCGTTTTCGTTGACAATTGGCACCGCGCCCAGCTGGCGCAGGCGGTCGATAGTGCGCTGGGCGTTGCGAGCACGCGAACGCACACCTGCATCGTCCGAGGTCAAAAGCACCTGTGCAGAAGTGCGACCATAGCGTAGGAAGGAGCGTCCCCACTCCTGTGCCAGGCGCACTTGCCCCACAGCTGCAGCCGCCTGCTTGGTCGCCAAATCAGTGGGACGCGAAGTCAGCCCCAGTGGCCCCATTCCGGATGCCACCGCGCCGGAGGACACAACGATGACATCGCTAATGCCCATACGCTTCTCCAAAGCATCGGCGATGAAGTCGATGCGCTCCGGATCGGTACGACCGTCAGATCCAGTCAACGAGGAAGAACCAATCTTCACCACGACACGCTTCGCGGTCCGAATTGCCTCACGAGTCTCGGAATCGAAACCGCCTTTGGTTCCCGGAGATAAATTCTCAGTCGCCTTTTCAATCTCAGCGATGGTGGACTCGGGATTGTCGTGAAGCAGCTCGTCGACCCCCTCACGGGAAATCGGCGCGTCCGATTCAGACTTCGGCGCGGTAGCTACCGGGGCATCTAATGCATCTGCTCCAGTGACGTCAACATCGTTGGCAACGGTGTCGGAAGGGATAACTGACTCACTCATTTCACTGATGGAAAACATGACGGTCTCATTTAATTCTGACCATATAATTGTTTAAACAATCAATGGCAAAATGCAAGTTTGAAGTCTTCGCTTGCCGACGACGCTGGCGCCCGCGCCTATGAATACCGGTCGCGAATAGCCTCTTCGCCATCCCCGAAATCGTACTCGTCAATCAGACCACGGCGGGCCTGTGATGCACGCTTACGCTGCTCGGCGCTGGTGCGTTCGTTGACATAGAGACGATCGTCGGTACCACGGCCACTCGGCACGAAGTCATCGGTGCCCGCGACCTGCTGCGGGTACCACTCGAAGGTGAGATAGGAAATCGTCACCGGGCAGCCAACTGTTGCCCCAGCCTTTGCCAGGGCATCTTCAACACCAAGCTTGGCCAGGCGGTCAGCCAAGTAGCCGACTGCCTCGTCGTTTTCGAAGTCCGTCTGGTTAATCCAGCGCTCCGGCTTACGCCCACGCACAATGAACCCGTCTGGGGTATTCGGATCGCGTTCGATGGTGAAGTCCGCGCCTTCGCGCTTTTTGCCACGCACCCCTTCCGGACGGATGACCGCACGGGGCTCCTGCTCTGTCGGCAACGGATGCGCCTTGCGGTAGGCGGCGATCTGATCCTTCAGGCCGTAGGTCAGCTCCTTGAGCCCCTCGTGCGTCACCGTGGAGATCTCAAAAATTGGCCAGCCGAACTTCTCCAGTTCCTCGCGCTGCATGTCAATCATTTCGCGAGCATCGGGCAGGTCAATCTTGTTCAGCACGATGACGCGGGGACGCTCTGCGAGATCCCCAAGCCCCACGTCGGCCTTCAGCACCGACTGGTAGTTGGCGAGTTCCGTCTCCAACGCCTTGATGTCAGAGACCGGATCGCGGTCGCCCTCCAGAGCAGCAGCGTCAACCACATGCACGAGAACAGCACAGCGCTCAATGTGACGCAGGAAGTCCAACCCAAGTCCACGGCCTTCAGAAGCCCCCGGGATAAGACCCGGCACATCTGCGATGGTGAAGGACTCGTAGTCAACGTTGACTACACCCAGGTTCGGCTGCAGCGTGGTAAATGGGTAGTCACCAATCTTCGGCTTAGCAGCGCTCAAGGTGCTGACCAGCGACGACTTTCCGGCCGACGGGAAGCCCACCAGTCCAACGTCTGCCATGGATTTGAGCTCCAAGACAAGATCCTTGGCCTCACCTGGCTCACCGAGGAGAGCAAATCCCGGCGCACGGCGGTTCTTGTTTGCCAGCGCTGCGTTGCCCAGGCCACCGTAACCGCCCTCAGCGGCAATGAAGCGGGCGCCCTTACCGGTCATGTCCGCCAGCACTTCCCCATCCTCGGTCATCACAACCGTGCCCTCCGGCACTCCGAGAACCAGATCCTCACCACGAGCGCCGTTGCGGTGATCGCCAGCGCCCGGCTTACCGTTGGCAGCCTTGATATGGGGGTGGAAGTGAAAGTCCATCAGAGTATGGATCTGGGGGTCTACCACAAGCACAATGTCGCCACCGTGGCCACCGTTACCGCCGTCGGGGCCACCCAGTGGCTTGAACTTTTCACGCAGCACCGAGTTACAGCCGTGACCGCCGTCGCCGGCCTGCAAATGCAGCACGACACGATCTACAAAACGAGACATAAAATCACACACACTTCCGAGCGGAGAGCCATCTTCTAGTGCCTGGAGTAATGCCCTAATTTAAGCGAGCCGACGGGCAGAAGTCTAGGCGGTAACAAAACGCTGCCTCGCAACCTAACGGCGCGAAACAGGACATAAACAACAAAAGAGCCGATTACCTTTCGCAGTGGGAAAGGAATCGGCTCTTCTGCAAGGCAGTTAAACCTGCCTCAAATTCAACGTTGCAGTAATCCTATGTGGACAACCGAAGGTTGTTCTTAGGAGTTGTTCTCAACGATGCTGACAATGCGGCGGTTGCGGCGGGTACCGAACTCGACTGCGCCTGCCTTCAGAGCGAAGAGAGTGTCGTCGCCGCCACGGCCAACGTTCTCACCCGGGTGGAACGAGGTACCGCGCTGACGAACGAGAATCTCGCCTGCCTTAACCTGCTGGCCGCCGAAGCGCTTCACGCCGAGGCGCTTAGCTTCGGAGTCGCGGCCGTTGCTGGTGCTGGATGCACCCTTCTTAGTAGCCATGATTTTCTCCTAGGGAAAAGCTAATTGGAATTTCGGCGGTTTACTTGGAGACGCCGGTGATCTTCAGAACAGTGAGCGGCTGACGGTGGCCGTAGCGGCGCTTGTAGCCAGTCTTGTTCTTGTAGTGCATGCCGCGGATCTTCGGGCCCTTAACGGCCTCGACGATCTCTGCGTTAACGGTAACGTTGGCAAGCTTGTCGGCATCCGCAATGACATCTGCGCCATCGACGAGCAGAACCGGGGTGAGAGCCACGGACGAACCCGGCTCACCCTCGATCTTCTCGACCTTGACGAGGTCACCTTCGGCAACCTTGTACTGCTTGCCGCCGGTCTTGACGATCGCGTACATAGGAGGGCTACCCCTTTATCTGAGAAACTCGACTCAAGGAATCTTTGTAATTCCTTGACTGGACAATGGAATTGCGATTAGTTGCGTGTGCAGAACACTTCAGGGACATACCCGAAAGCCAAATCCGAGTAGATTTCCCCGCTCTGGCCGTTTCCTTACCGCCAGCGCCTCAAGCACCAGTGGGCATGACCAGATACGCCTACTAATCAGCGACTGGTCAAGAGTAGCGAAAAATCCCCCTAAATTACAAACTGCCCGAGTAGGACCCTGTCCCCCATTGGTTTTCACGGTCTTCTCGGGCAGTTTCCGAAGCCACTTTCCACCCCCTGCTTTAGGGAACGAAAAACAGCCTCCTATCTGGCCTTATTCCAAATTTTTAATACTTAGTTCCGGCCGCTTCGGCGCACCGCACGACGCACTCGGCGGCGACGATTGGCCGGTTTCTTCTGCGTCGCCGCAGCACCGCGATTAGCCTGCTTCTGCTCTGGCTTAGTGGCGCGGTTTGAAGTGCCCTGTCGCTGCTTCGGCGCAGTCGCTCCAGCATCGCTTTGCGACGAGACCCTGCGCACCGCCCGACGGCGATTACGGCGAGCTCCCGTGCCCTGGACCGCTACCACTTCAACCCGCGACTTGCCCGAGCGACGGCCACCGCCACTGCGGTTGGCGCTGCGGTTGCTGTCATCGTGGTTGTCTTTTGCACGATCTCCGCCCTTGCTGCCTTCAGCGTCCGCCTTTGGCTTAGTGGACTCGAAGTCCTCGCGACGCGGTGCGCGATCCGAGCGGGAGTTACCGCGAGTCGGACGACGACGACGTGGGGAACGCTCGAACGCCTCCTTGGCCTCCTCATAGGTCTGGGACTCCGTGGCCACAGCCTTGGCGGTCTTGTTAGCGTTGCCGCCCTTGTCATCCTCGGCTGGCTCCCGCACATCTGTGGTGGAAGCTGCCTGGGACTCGGCCTGAGGCGCAGTGGTCTCATTCACAGCCGTACGGCGAACAGCGCGACGACGGCGACGTCGAGCACTGGCGCTGCTGGAGCGTTCAGCGTCGCCACGGCCTCCACCGGTGCCACCGTTATCGGTACGCTCGGCACGCTCAGCACGAGTCGGGCGCTCCGAACGCTTGCGGCGATCGCCATGTTCTTCGTCGCGGTCATCAGCGTCGCGTGCAGCCGAATCAACGGCGACATGCTCCGCTACCCGGCGACGCGTAGCCCGACGGCGGCGGCGCTGTCCCTCCTGCGGCATGTAACGGTCATCCGATGGCTCTTCCGGATCCTTCGCACGGGCTTCCGCAACAGCTGCGGCAGCCAGAGCAGCCAGATCATTGGAGTTGTCCGATTGCTCATCACGCTCGCGGCGCTCCTGACGGCCATTGCCGTCCTGTCGCTGCTCATCGTTTCGGCCCTGGCTCTTACGAACCCGGCGACGACGCGGTGGCTTCGGCTCATCGTTCCCAGAAGAGACGATGACAGCTTCGACAGCAGCTGCAACTCGCTTGTCGGCTGCCTCCTTATCGCGCTGGTTGGTTTCCGTGTCGTCGTCAAGCGTTGTCTTGGAAGTGCCTGCCTGGTCGCCCTGATCGCGGTGCATGGCCAGCGCCGCCGGGTGGTTGGCCGGATTGTGCTCCGAGCTCGACTTGTTGCGGCGCTTGGACTTACCCTGCTCTTCGTTGCGGCGACCGTTCTTGTGACCACGGCTCTGATTGTCCTGCTCGACCGGGTCGATGTGGATAATCAGACCACGGCCATTACAGCAGCTACACGGCGTGGAGAAGGTCTCCAGCAGGCCTGTGCCCAGACGCTTGCGCGTCATCTGGACGAGGCCGAGCGAGGTGACCTCGGAGACCTCGTGACGCGAGCGGTCGCGGCCGAGCGCCTCCTTCAGACGGCGCAGCACCAAGTCCTGGTTCTCCGGCAGCACCATGTCGATGAAGTCGACGACAATCATGCCGCCCAGATCGCGCAGACGCATCTGGCGGACGATTTCCTCAGCGGCCTCCAGGTTGTTGCGAGTGACCGTCTCTTCCAGGTTTCCGCCAGCACCGGTGAACTTACCGGTGTTGACGTCGATGACCGTCATGGCCTCGGTGCGGTCGATGACCAGCGTGCCGCCCGAAGGCAGCCAGACCTTGCGGTCGAGTGCCTTGGCCAGCTGCTCATCGATGCGGAAGTGCTCGAAGACGTCAGCGTCGCCGTGCTCCTTGGCGAAGTAGCGCTGCAGACGCGGCTCCAGCTCCGGTGCCAGGTCGCCGATGTAGTCCGTCACTGTGTTCCACGGACGGTCGCCCTCCACCACAAGACGCGAGAAGTCCTCGTTGAAGACGTCGCGGACGACCTTGACCAGCATGTCCGGCTCTTCGTACAGCGCAATCGGCTTTGCCCCGCGCTTCGCCTTCGCCGCCTCGGAGGCTTCCCAGATTTCCTGCCACTGCGATTCCAGGCGCTTAATGTCGGCCTCGATGGCCTCCTTGGACACGCCCTCGGCCGCGGTGCGAATAATCGTGCCCGAGCCCTCCGGCGTAACCTCACTCAGAATCGACTTCAGGCGCTTGCGCTCCGGCTCCGGCAGCTTGCGGGAAATACCCGCGCTTCGGCCGCCCGGCACGTACACCAGGAATCGACCAGCCATCGAAATGTGAGTGGTCAGACGCGCGCCCTTGTGACCAATCGGATCCTTGGACACCTGGACCAGAATCTGGTCGCCGGCCTTCAGCGCGTGTTCAATCTTGCGCGAACGCGATTTCGTGCCCAGCAGCTTCCAGTTCAGGTCACCTACGTAAATGACACCGTTGCGGTCGGTTCCGATATCAATGAACGCCGCTTCCATGCTGGGTAGGACGTTCTGCACGCGACCGAGGTAGATATTGCCGATCTGCGTAGTCTGCGTGTCAGAGGTAACGAAGTGCTCGACCAACAGGTCATCTTCCAGCACACCCACCTCAGTGACAATGCCCGCGTGGTCATGGCGCTTGCGCTCACGCACCACCATCGTGCGCTCCACCGACTCACGGCGAGCCAGGAACTCAGCCTCCGAGATCACGTGGCGCTTGCGCGATTCCTCACGACGTTCGATACGGCGACGGCGCTGCGCCTCCAGGCGAGTCGAGCCCTTAATCGCCTGTGGCTCTTCGACCTCCTCGCGGGTTTCCGCCTCCTCGCGCTCTGCGTTTTCGGTGGTCTTCTCCGCCTGCTGAGCATCATCATTACGACGCCCACGTCCACGACGGCGACGGCGCGGCCGCGGCTGACGCTCCGTTTCGCTTGACGACGAGCCGTCCTGCCCCTCCCCCGCGTTGTCATCGGAATCCTGGTTGGAGGCACCGCTGTCAGCCGAAGCTGCATCCTCGGTGGCCGAATTCTTGGCCGTGGCCGGCACAGCCTGCGGAGCCAGGAAGATAGGCGCAAACGCGGTCTGCTCTTCCGCAACCGGCGGCTCCGGGACTATCGGCGGCTCGATGTCCTGCAGGGCTTCGCCCTGAGTTGCCTGTGTATCCTGCGGTCCTTGCGCTTCCTGAGTTTCCCGAGTCCCCTCTGCCACTGGAGCGCTGGTCGTGCGGACCGCACGGCGAACTCGGCGACCACGACGTGTGGTCACTGCAGCGCTCTTTGCAGCAGGTGCTTCGGCGGACGCTTTCTCAGCGGAAGTTTTCTCAGCGGTCTCGGCTACGGTGTCGGCAGTATTCTTATCTGCAGCCTTCTTCGATGACGACTGAACTACAGCCTCAACCGCTTCCTCGACGACCGAGTTCGAGTCCTTCTGCTCGTCCTTCGCTGCGGTTTCTTCCGGAGCTCCAGCGGTCTTCTTCACAGCCCGCTTACGCGTTGCCCGCTTCTTAGTCGTGCTCTTCTTCTCGTCGCTCTGCTTCTCTTCAGTCTGCTTCTCTGCGCTCTGCTTTGCCGAGGATTTTTTAGCCGAGGCCTTCTTGGCGTCCTTCTTCTCGGTCACTTCCTCAGCAGGCGCTGCGTCCGACTCCGCTTCGCTCTGAGCTGCCTTCTGGTCGGCCTTCTTTTCTGCCTTCGGCGCATCCTTCTGGTCGGCCTTCTTTGTGGCCTTCTTCGCAGCCGACTTCTTGCTGCTCTTCTTAGCAGCTGATTTCTTCTCGGACTTAGCTGCGGTTTGCTCGTCCGACTTCTCATCCGCCGCGTTCGGCTTACCTGCCGACTGTTTTTCCTTCGCGGCCGACTCTTCGCCGGTTTGCTTGGTCGCAGCGGATCCGTCGTTAAGCGAGGCACCCTCTGGATGATCGCCGATGAAATTCAGCACCGCGTCGAGCTGATTTTGATTAATGGTGGACGCAGCGGACTTTACAACAATCCCCGCGTGTCCCAGAGCTTCGATGGTTTCCTTCGAGGTCAACCCCAAGCTCTTGGCCAGGTGGTGGACTCGGGTTTTCAGAGCCGCCGACTCGCGATCAAATTCGCGTGCCTTAGCGACAACATCCTGGCTGAAATTTGCCACTGTATTTGTTTCTCCTTGACACCCCACCACGCAAAACCCGACAACAGGAAGCGCACTCTTTGTCATTCCATGTGCGCCTACATCCGTTGTGGCCTTGGGAACCAGGCGGAGCAACGATGTTGCGACAGCCACTTCATTTGCACCATACGCGCAGATAGAGGGCCGAAAACGATGAACAATTATGAAAGTCTTATTGGCAGGCCTTCCGGCTGACTCGGGGATTCAGCGATCACATGCGGAATATCTCATCCACCGGAGCGAACTCCCGGGCACAACTGCTGCTGTCCATTGTCGCACATATCGAGCAGGTGGCGCGCACCGACATTGGTGGCGGCGGGCCAATCCGAGTTACTGACTGCGTTTATGACAAAAATAGCTCGAAAAATGGCCGAAAGTGTCAGAAACTCGCACAGTTTCACATTTGCAGCCTGTGCCCGCATTCACACGTACAGCCCGCTGAAGGGCCACCCCACGGTCGTCGACAAGCAAAAAGCGCCGGACCGGCAAACAATTGCTTGCTCAGTTCGGCGCCAGTTCAACGCTTACGGGTCAATGCTGAACCGTCAACGTTTAGAGGTTCGGGAACCAAATACCAATCTCGCGCTCAGCGGACTCCGGGGAATCAGAACCGTGAACAACGTTGTTAGCAACCTCAAGTGCGAAGTCACCGCGGATGGAGCCCGGAGTTGCGGCCTCAACCGGGTTGGTGCCGCCAGCGAGCTGACGCCAAGCAGCGATTGCGTTCGGGCCCTCGATAACACCAGCGACCAGCGGTGCAGAGGTGATGAAATCAACCAGCTCACCAAAGAACGGCTTATCGACGTGCTCTGCGTAGTGCTCCTTCGCAGTTGCCTCGTCAGCAACACGGAGGTCAAGCGCGACCAGCTTCAGGCCCTTGCGCTCGATGCGGGAGATAACTTCGCCGACCAGACCGCGGGAAACGCCGTCCGGCTTGATCAGAATAAGAGTACGTTCAGTCATGGTGTGCATCATACTATGACAAACCCCGCTGCACCGGAGTGGTGGTGCAGCGGGGTGAAATGTGCAGCGTAACCCAGCGCGACTACGAGCGCGGGAGATCTACGAGTGCTGGGTGGTCAACAGACCGCGCTCCATACGCTGGATGAGGTTCTTCCGCAGGTGCAGAATGTAGGCCCACACTAGTGCGAAGAAGATACCCACCACGCCCATCGACACGTGTGTGAAAATAGCCAGCACACCAAAGACCTGCAGTACAATGTTGGCCTTCAGCGCCCAGGGCTGCTTCTGCAGGAAAGCCATCGCAATCAGAGCCAGGCCCAGGATGGTGATGTACGTAACCGAGAAGGTCTGGTTAATCTGACCGTCGGGAATGCGCGTGACCACAGTCAGACCAAGCAGCACCGAGATAGCCTGCATGATCAGCGTGCCGGACATAACACCGCGCAGACCCTTCAGCGGGTCCTTAGCCGGATCGTGTCCCGCACCGAGCGGACCATACTTGCCGCCCTCACTCAGGTCACGCCCCTCGCGGTAGGCGCGCAGGGCCTCGCGGTCGGCAGCGGTGTAATCCTCCGCGCCATTGCCCTGTGGCTGGCTCGCCTGAGATTCGCTCATTGCGGGTCCTTTCCAAATAGTGTCCGGGCCTCGCCCGCGGTAACAACAGATCCAGTGACAATCACGCCGGAACCAGAGACAATACCGTCACCGGTGTCGGTTTCCTCAGCCAGCGCGACAGCTAGCTCAACGGCGGACGGCAGAGTGGGCACGCGATGCACGCGCTCCTCGCCGAAAATCTCCTCCGCAAGGTCAGCCAGGTCGTCGTAGTGCAGCGCACGCGGCGAGGTGTTCTGGGTGATTACCACTTCTTCGAAGTACGGCTCCAGCTCCACCAGCAGCCCACGAGCGTCCTTCTCCCCCAACACCGACAGCACACCGATGACACGGCGGAAGTCGAACTCAGCGGAGAGCGCCGTGCGTAGCGCACGGGCACCGTGAGGATTGTGGGCGGCATCGATAAACACCGTCGGGGTCGAACGCACGCGCTCCAGGCGGCCGGGCGATGCGACCGTCGCAAAGCCTTCGCGAACCGCATCAATGTTGAGCGGACGTCCCGGACCTGCGCCGAAGAACGCCTCCACCGCGGCCAGCGCTGTGGCGGCGTTGCGCGCCTGATGCGGACCGTGCAGTGGCAGATGGATATCGTCATACTCGCCGGCCAGGCCCTTGAGCGTCAGGTTCTGCCCGCCGACCGCCAGCTGATGGCTGACGACGCCATACTCAACCCCAGCACGGGCGACCGAGGCATCCATTTCCACGGCACGGCGCAAAACGACGTCCATTGCTTCCGGTTCCTGCTCGCCAACAATGGCGACATTGTCCGGTGGCGTGAGCAGGTCGTCCTTGTTCCACCGCGACTTGATGATGCCGGCCTTCTCAGCAGCGATTTCAGCCAGGGTATCGCCGAGGTACTCCGTGTGATCGAGACCGATCGGGCAGATGACTGCCACGTCGGCCTCCACCACATTGGTCGCATCCCATGTGCCGCCCATGCCGACTTCCACCACGGCGACATCGACAGGAGCGTCGGCGAAGGCAGCGTAGGCCATGGCCGTGAGCACCTCGAACTTGCTCATCTGCGGGCCGCCCTTTTCGGCGGACTTGGCATCAACCATTTCCACGTAGGGCTGAATCTCGCGCCAGATGCGCACGTAGTCGCGTGGATGGATGGGCTGGCCATCAATGGCGATGCGCTCGGTAACCAGCTGCAGATGCGGACTGGTGGTGCGGCCAGTGCGCCGACCGAGAGCGCGCACCAGCGACTCAATCATGCGAACAGTGGAAGTCTTGCCATTAGTGCCGGCAACGTGAATCACCGGAGTGGCACGCTCGGGATGGCCAAGGATGTCCATCAGCATCTCGATCCGCTCGAGTGATGGGTCAATCTTGGTCTCCGGCCAACGCTGATCCAGCTCGGCTTCCACCTCTGCGAGCTCGCGCAGCTCCTCGGCGGTGGCCTCCAGCGGAGCCGGCTCATTGACTGGGCGGTCCACATCGACCGGCAGACTCAGGCCTTCCTCGGATACGGAGACCTCACCGAGGCGCATGTCATCGGGCATGCGGTCATCGGCCATCACACCGGCGATTTCGCGAGGCTCAAGGTCCTCGACAATCTGGGAGTCAGTCGGATCGAATTCGAACTCAGGCGCTGCGGTGGACTCTTCTCGCGCTGCAGTCTCATCTTGCGTCACCGATTCGTCTTCGCCGCCGAGATTCAAACGAATCTCCCCTGCAATCTCATCGTGTGATTCAGCACCCCGAGGTTCGATATCCCGTGGTTCGGTCATGCCTGCGGAAGTCCCTCCAAACGAGCCTTAATGCGGTCAATTTCCTCCAGTGCGAACTGGTGGCGAGTCTTGATCTTCTCCACGACCTGCTCCGGAGCCTTGGACAGGAAGGCCTCGTTGCCGAGCTTCTTCTCGGTGCCGGCCAGTTCCTTCTCGGCCTTGGCCAGGTCTTTTTCCAGGCGCTTGCGTTCAGCGGCCACATCGACGGTGCCGGAGGTATCCAGCTCTATCAGGACCGTGGCCTGAGACAGGCGCACCTCAATGGAAGCGGTAGCGGTGAATCCATCCTCCGGTGCCTCAGCACGAGCCAGCGAACGAATCATCTCTTCCTGAGCAGTCAGATCAGCATCCGCCAGGTTCATGCGTGCCGGCACGCGCTGCGACGGCTTCACACCCTGGTCATTGCGGAAACGACGCAGCTCGGTGACCAACTTCTGGGCATCGGCAATACGACGTGCGGCAACCTCGTCGACAGCAGCGCCGTCGGTGGTCATGGTGGCATCCGGCCAGGCGGAAATAACCAGAGAGTCCTCGAAGCCCTCCGCGCCGTCGGTAAGCGCCTTCCATAGCGTCTCCGTGACGAACGGCATGGACGGGTGCAGCAGACGCAGCAGCGTATCCAGCACGCGGCCGAGAACCAGACGAGTGGAGGCTGCGCGGGCGGCCTGCTCCTCGGTCATGGTCTCGCCGTCGTTCAGGCGCGGGAAGTCAACCTTGGTCATCTCCAGGTACCAGTCACAGACCTCGTCCCATGCGAAGTGGTAAAGGGCCTCGTTGGCCTTGGAGAACTCGTACTTATCCAGCGCAGCGTCAACCTCGGCGCGGACCTGTTCCAGGCGGTCCAGGATCCAGCGGTCGGTGTCGGTGAGCTGGTCGCGGTCCGGCAGCTCGCCCACGTGGGCCCCGTTCATCAGCGCAAAGCGGGTGGCGTTGAACAGCTTGGTAGCGAAGTTACGGGAGCTCTGAGCGGCGTCATTACCGACCGGCAGGTCAGAGCCCGGGTTAGCGCCACGCGCCAGCGTGAAGCGAAGTGCGTCCGCACCGTAGTCGCGGACCCAGTCCAGCGGGTCAATGCCATTGCCGAGAGACTTCGACATCTTGCGACCCTGCTCATCGCGGACCAGACCGTGCAGGAAGACATCCTTAAACGGCACCTGCGGACGACCGTCGCGCCCCTTACCCAGCGGTGAATCAGCCAGGGTGGCAGCAAAGGTCGAGAACATCATCATGCGCGCGACCCAGAAGAACAGAATGTCATAGCCGGTGACCAGTACAGATGTCGGGTAGAACTTCTCCAGCTCTGGGGTGGCTTCCGGCCAACCCATCGTGGAAAACGGCCACAGCGCAGACGAGAACCAGGTATCCAGCACGTCCGGATCCTGCGTCCAGCCCTCGCCCGTCGGAACCTCATCATCCGGGCCGACACAGACGACCTCGCCATTCGGGCCGTACCAAATCGGGATGCGGTGGCCCCACCACAGCTGGCGGGAAATACACCAGTCGTGCATGTCATCGACCCAATCGAACCAGCGCGGCTCCTGCGAAGCTGGGTGAATAACCGTGTCGCCCTCGCGAACAGCATCGCCAGACATCTTGGCCAGCTCATCGACCTTAACGAACCACTGCAGGCTCAGCAGCGGCTCAATCGGCTCACCCGAGCGCTCCGAGTGACCGACCGAGTGAACGTACGGGCGGACCTCCTTGACAATGCGCCCCTGCTCACGCAGCGCCTCCGTCAGCGCAGTACGGGCTTCCGCACGATCCATGCCGTCGAAACGCGTACCAGTGTTGAAGATACGGCCAGTGGTATCAATGACCTCCGGCATATCCAGGTCGTGGCGCTGGCCCATGGCGAAGTCATTTGGATCGTGTGCCGGCGTGATCTTCACCGCACCGGTACCGAACTCGCGGTCCACATAGTCATCGGCGATGACCTGAATCTTCAGGTCCTCGCGGAACGGGTGGTCCAAAACCTTGCCCACCAGGTGCGTGTAGCGCTCATCCTCCGAGTGCACGGCAATTGCCACGTCGCCCAGCATCGTCTCCACACGAGTCGTCGCCACAACAATGGAGTCTTCCCCATCGCCGTAGCGGAAGGAGACGAGCTCGCCTTCAGCGTCCTCGTACTTGACCTCAATATCCGAGATTGCGGTCTGCAGCACCGGAGACCAGTTGACCATACGCTTGGCGCGGTAGATTAGGCCGCGGTCAAACAGTTCCTTAAAAATCGTCTGAACCGCACGAGACAGCCCCTCGTCCAGAGTGAAGCGCTCACGGGACCAATCCAGGGAGTCACCAATCTGGCGCATCTGGTTGCCGATACGTCCGCCGTAATCGTGCTTCCACTCCCAGACCTTCTCCACGAACTCCTCACGGCCATAATCGAAGCGGTCCTTGCCTTCGGACTCCTTCAGCATCGCCTCGACCTTGGTCTGCGTTGCGATACCCGCGTGGTCCATACCCGGCAGCCACAGCACCTCGTAGCCCTGCATGCGCTTACGGCGCACCAGCGCATCCATCAAAGTGTGGTCCAGTGCGTGGCCCATGTGCAGCTGACCCGTCACATTCGGCGGGGGCAGCACAATAGAGTAAGCCGGCTTGGAGCTAGACGGATCAGCCTCGAAATAGCCAGCGTCTACCCAGCCCTGGTACAGGTCCGACTCCACGTCAGCCGGGTTCCACGACTTGGGCAACTTATCTGCTCTGTTTAGGTCCACGTTGTTCTCAGTCACGCGTCACATCTTAGCGCCTTGCCCGGATTTGTTTTTCCAGGGGCTTTACGACGACCCTTGCGCCCCAACCCATATCTGCTATCGGCGACTTACGCACCGCCGAATTCAAGCTTTACTCACTCCCCGAGCCCATCCGCGATTACCGCAGTAAATGAAAAGGTGCCCTCTTGCGAAACCATCACAAGAGGGCACCTTTAAACAGGCGTTAAGCGGCCCTTAGACCAGCAGATCCTTAACTGCGTCGCGCTCTTCGCGCAGTGCCTTGACGTTGCGCTCGATGCCAGCGCGCTGCACCTCGGAGAGATCCAGGCCCTCAACGCGAACCCACTCGCCGTCCTTGGCGTAGCACGGAACACCAGCGACCAAGCCCTCGTCGATGCCGTAGGAGCCGTCGGACGGAAGTGCGACAGAGACCCACTCGCCCTCTGGGGTACCCGTGACCCAGTCACGCATGTGGTCAACTGCGGCAGCTGCAGCGGAAGCTGCGGAGGAGGAACCGCGGACCTCGATGATTTCTGCGCCACGCTTGGCGACGCGCGGGATGAAGTCCTGCTCGACCCATGCAGCGTCAACCTTGTCGGAGACCTTCTCGCCTGCAATGGTGGCGTAGGTGATGTCCGGGAACTGGTCTGCGGAGTGGTTACCCCAGACGATCATGTTCTTAATCTCAGTGGTCGGAACACCAATCTTTTGCGACAGCTGGGACAGGGAACGGTTGTGGTCCAGGCGCATCATAGCGGTGAAGCGCTCTGCCGGGATGTCCTTAGCGTGGGAAGCGGCAATCATGGTGTTGGTGTTAGCCGGGTTGCCGACAACCAGAACCTTGATGTCGTCTGCTGCGTGATCGTTCAGTGCCGCGCCCTGCGGGCCGAAGATCTTGCCGTTGGCGCCCAGCAGTGCGGAGCGCTCCTCACCCTTGCCACGCGGCTTTGCACCGACCAGGAATGCGGCGTTGGCACCGTCGAATGCCTTTGCCGGATCATCGGTGATGTTGATGCCAGTCAAAAGTGGGAAGGCGGAGTCAAACAGCTCCATGGCGACGCCTTCGGTGGCGTGCAGCGCCGGAGTGATCTCCAGCAGGTTCAACTCAACCGGGGTCTCAGGGCCGAAAACCGAACCGCTGGCAATGCGGAAGAGCAGGGAGTAAGCGATCTGTCCGGCGGCGCCGGTAACTGCAACCTTTACGGGAGTCTTGTTCACTACAGGCCTTTCTCGAGAGAGAATCAATTCGCTGCCCACTCTAATGCGACTGCGGAATTGGCGCAGACGGGGGCGACGGGCTCAGTACAATTCTGAAAAACGGATAGCATTAGGCATGACTTACGGTCGTGTACTCATTTCACTAGAAAGAAGTCCGCGACTGACCAATTTCACCCCCGTTAGATAGCCAAAACCCCGTAGTCGCTCTCTAGTCCAAGCAAAGGATTTTCATGAAGTCTCCAGGCTCCTCTGATGCAATCCCCCATGCAGTCTTGGTGGCAGCACTTCAAGAATTCACCGCAAAGGGGTATGCAGATGCCCGTCTGGATGCCATTGCTGCCGCCTCTGGTGTCTCCAAGCGCATGCTTCACTACCACTGTGGTGACAAGATGGGACTCTACAGGGCGACGTGGGCACATGTGCTGGAGACCGTAAGGCCTGACGACGACGCCCTGCGTCCGCACTCCAATGTGCCGGTGGAAGCCCTGCAGCATGTAGTCGGCGTTATCTACGACTATTTCTCGGCGAACCCACTCGCCGTACGGTTCATCATCCAGGAAAACCTGCATCCGGTCCTCCCACTTGAAGGCGTGACTGGGCTTGGTGGTCAGAGCCCTATTGTTTTGGAGTTTGACCGCATCTTGTTGCTCGGCCGCGATTACGGTGCATTCCGCACTGACATTTCCGCACTTGATCTTTATATTCTCGTGCTGTCGCTGGCCACCTTCCCCACCCTGCACCAACGGACTTTTGAAAACCTCTACGGCATTGAAATGCAATCGACGGTGCTGTCGGACAAGCTGCGTGAGTTCGCACAGGACACCGTGACCAGCCTGTTGACATCCTCGCCTCGCAACGAACCGGGAAGCTCGTACACTTCCCTGCTGGCCTCCCATGGTGCGAACTCGTCCGCACTTGGCGCAGAGGTCTATGGCGATCAGCCCAACCCAGAGACTCAGGACTTGGCTGCTGATGATGCCCCGGATTACCGCGACATCTACGGCATGGACGACTAGGGCTCCATACAGACACCAAAACCCGGTTAGAGCAGGCGCTCTAACCGGGTTTTCAGCTACCTTTACGCAGTCTTCTTGTTCTCGCTACGTTCAACGAGTTCCGGCGCTGCACCGTCCGTGATGCACTCCTTGTGGACAATGACCTCCGCGACGTCGTCACGCTCTGGGACTTCGAACATCACGGGAACCAAGATTTCTTCCATGATGCCGCGCAGACCACGGGCGCCGGTATTACGGCTAATCGCCTTGGCAGCAATGGCGCGCAGTGCCTCGTCGTCGATGGTGAGGCGCACACCGTCCATGTCGAACAGGTGCTGGTACTGGCGGACCAGGGAGTTCTTGGGCTCAGTGAGTACGCGAACCAGCGCATCCTCATCGAGGTTGGTGACCGATGCGATGACGGGCAGGCGACCAATGAACTCAGGAATCAGGCCGAATCGAACGAGGTCCTCCGGCAGCACGTCGCGGAATGGATCCTTCATGTCCGCGTCGTTAGCCGAGGTGACATCTGCGCCGAAGCCCAGCCCCTTCTTGCCGACACGCTCCTGCACGACCTTCTCCAGACCGGCAAACGCACCGGCAACGATGAACAGGACATTGGAGGTGTCGAACTGAATGAACTCCTGGTTCGGCAGCTTGCGCCCACCCTGCGGGGGCACGGCGGCTACGGTTCCCTCGAGAATCTTCAGCAGCGCCTGCTGCACACCTTCACCGGAGACATCGCGGGTGATGGAGGTGTTTTCAGACTTGCGCGAGATCTTGTCAATCTCATCGACGTAAATGATGCCGCGCTGTGCCTTCTCGACGTCGAAATCAGTAGCTTGCAGCAGCTTCAGCAGGATGTTCTCCACATCCTCACCTACATAGCCGGCCTCGGTCAGGCTGGTGGCGTCAGCGATTGCGAACGGCACATCCAGCTTGCGAGCCAGCGTCTGTGCCAGGTAGGTCTTGCCACAGCCGGTCGGCCCAAGCAGGAGAATGTTCGACTTTTGCAGCTCGACGTCGTTGTCCGACTTGGTCTCCGCAGCACGAAGGCGCTTGTAGTGGTTGTAGACCGCGACGGCCAGCGTGCGCTTTGCCATGTCCTGGCCGATGACATACTCATCGAGGAAGTCGCGAATTTCCAGCGGACGCGGCAGGCGGTCGTCGTTGCCAGTTGCCTCGCCGCCGGTGTTAAGCTCCTCTTCAATAATCTCGTTGCAGAGCTCGATGCACTCATTACAGATGTACACACCAGGTCCGGCAATCAGCTTTTTGACCTGCTTCTGGCTCTTTCCACAGAAAGAGCACTTCAGCAAATCCGCACTTTCTTGCATACGCGCCATGAGGCTCCCGCCGCCGCCTTTCCGCATCGTTGCCAATAACTGCTTCAGACCAGCCTACCGTGAGTGTGCGCAAATACCGGCTTCCACGCCAAGGACGAGGCGAATTTCACGCGATCTCGCCCGGCGCTTTACGACGGCCAGTGCGCAGCACTCCAAAGAGACCATGTCCCCTTTTAGGCGTTGTGCTTGCGGTACTCGAAGACCTGGTCGATGATGCCGTACTCGACGGCCTCTTCAGCGGTTAGGATCTTGTCACGGTCGGTGTCCTTGCGGATCTGCTCTGCAGTGCGACCGGAGTGGCGAGCCAACGTCTCCTCCATCAGCTTGCGCATGCGCTCGATTTCGTTCGCCTGAATCTCCAGGTCGGAAACCTGACCCTGGATGCCCTGGGTAGCCGGCTGGTGAATGAGCACGCGCGCATTCGGCAGAGCTGCACGCTTACCCGGTGCACCTGCAGCGAGCAGCACAGCTGCCGCGGAGGCAGCCTGGCCCAGGCACACGGTCTGCACGTCGGGACGCACGTACTGCATCGTGTCGTAGATGGCCATCAGCGAGGTGAAGGAGCCGCCTGGGGAATTGATGTACATCGTGATGTCACGATCCGGGTCCAGGCCCTCAAGCACCAGCAACTGCGCCATGATGTCGTTAGCGGCGGTGTCATCGACCTGGGAGCCGAGGAAGATAATGCGCTCTTCGAAGAGCTTGTTGTATGGGTTGGATTCCTTAGCACCAAAGCTGGAGTGCTCCACGAAAGAAGGAAGCACGTAGCGCGACTGCGGCATCTGCATATTGTTCATCTCCATGTTGATTAAATCGCCTCTAATTATTCGCTACTGTCCGCTTTTAGCGTGCGGTGTCCTTGAGAGCAGTCACGACGTGGTCAACCAGGCCGTATTCCTTAGCCTCAGCTGCGGTAAACCAGCGGTCGCGGTCCGAGTCTTCCTCAATGCGCTCGACCGGCTGACCGGTGTGCTGCGCAATCAGACGAGCCATCTCCTTCTTGGTGGCAGCGAACTGCTCAGCCTGAATGGTGATGTCGGATGCGGTACCGCCAATACCTGCAGATGGCTGGTGCATCATAATGCGGGCGTGCGGCAGTGCGTAACGCTTGCCCTTAGCACCTGCGGCGAGCAGGAACTGGCCCATGGAAGCTGCCAAGCCCATGCCGTAGGTAGCCACGTCGCACGGAACAAACTGCATGGTGTCGTAAATGGCCATGCCGGCGGTGACGGAGCCACCCGGGGAGTTAATGTACAGCGAGATATCCGCCTCCGGGTCCTCAGCTGCCAGGAGCAGCATCTGACCGCACAGCTTGTTGGCAATCTCGTCGTCGACCTGCTCACCCAGCCAAATAATGCGCTCCTTGAGCAGCTTGTCGAAAACTGTGTTCGTCGACATCTGGGCGTTATCGCTCATCTGTGTACTCCTTCTTCGTACGTGTGCGAGTTTGTCGTTCACTAGAGGGTAACGAAAAGGGCCGTCCCTTTGTTTCAGGAACGGCCCTTGTTCGCTATAAGCGTTGCAGCATAAGGAATGCGTCGCGCTAACGGCGGGGCTTACTCAGCCGAGTTGTCCTCAGCCTTGTCGGACTCAGCCTTCTCAGCCTCAGCTTCGACCTCACCGAAGTACTCGTTCAGATCGATTTCGTTGCCCTCGGTGTCCTTGGCGGAAGCCTTCAGGATCGAGGTGGCCAGAGCCTTGCCGCGGCGAACGTCTGCAAACAGGTTGCCGAGCTGGCCGGACTGCTGAATCTGCTGGATGAACTGGTTCGGGTCCATGCCGTAGGACTGAGCAGTGAACAGGATGTGGTCGGTGAGCTCCTGCTGGGAAACATCCGGCTGGATCTCTTCAGCCAGTGCGTCCAGGAACAGCTGGGTGCGGACAGCTTCCTCAGCGGACTTCTTGGAGTCCTCGTCGAACTGCTCGCGGGTGGTGCCCTGAGCCTCCAGCATGGAGTTCAGAACCTTCTCGTCGCCACCGAACTGACCCAGCAGCTGCTGCAGCTGGCCCTCGACCTGCTCCTTGACAACACCCTCCGGCAGAGCGATGGTGGTCTGCTCCATAGCGGCAGCCAAAACCTTGTCGCGAACCTGCTGAGCCTGCTCACCCTTCTTGGTGTTCTCGACCTGGCGGGCCAGGTCTTCCTTCAGCTCCTCGATGGTGTCGAACTCGGAAGCCATCTGAGCGAAGTCGTCGTCAGCTTCCGGCAGCTCGCGGACCTTAACGGACTGAACGGTAACGGTGACCTGAGCGTCCTCGCCCTCGTGCTCGCCAGCAACCAGCTTGGTGGTGAACTCCTTGGACTCGCCCTGGGACAGGCCGACAACAGCCTCGTCCAGGCCGTCGATCAGGTCGTCGGAGCCAACCTGGTAGGACAACCCCTCAGTGGAAGCCTCTTCCAGCTCTTCGCCGTCGATGGTGGCGGACAGGTCGATGGAGACGAAGTCGTCCTTCTCGACTGCGCGCTCGACGCCGGTCAGGGTGCCGAAGCGAGCGAGCAGGTTCTGCAGCTCAGCCTCAACAGCTTCCTCGTCGGCGACCAGCGGGTCAACCTCAACTGCGATGTCCTCGAACTTCGGCAGCTCAATCTCCGGGCGAACGTCAACCTCAGCGGTGAACTCAACGAGCTCGCCATCTTCCAGCTTGGTGATGTCAACCTCAGGCTGACCGATAACCTTCAGGTCCTCCTCGCGAACGACCTCGTCGTAGCGGGACGGAACCATGTCGTTGAGCACCTGCTCCAGGATTGGGCCGCGGCCGAAGCGGGCCTCAATCAGCTTTGCCGGTGCCTTGCCCTTACGGAAGCCCGGAATCTGGACCTGCTGAGCCAGTGCCTTGTAGGCGTTGTCGAACTCTGGCTTCAGCTCATCAAACGGGACCTCGACGGTAATCTTCACTCGGGTCTCATTGAGCTTCTCAACGGAAGACTTCACTGGTGCACTCTCCTGCAACTCGATGATTAATTCATAGACCACGGGAGTGCCCGTGATACTGGTCGGGGTAGCGGGATTTGAACCCACGGCCTTCCGCTCCCAAAGCGGACGCGCTACCAAGCTGCGCCATACCCCGTATGCGTCATTCGAAACCTAGCAGAAACCCCTTTGGAGCATCTGCACCGGGGCCCTCATAGTCGCGAAATCGCGTTTCCACAACGGACCCGTATAGATTTACCTGACGATTAATGAAATCACAAAACCACGCGTTTAACCAGGCTAATGCTCTGTCTGAAAACGCTTTACGACGCCATCGAGAGCCAACCTGCCAACTACTACTGGTTTCATGAAATCCATGCATATCACCGGGCGTTTGCATCACCTCGGCACTGCTTTTGGCGGCCTCGTTTACTGCAAACACTCCATTCGTCGGCCGACTCCCCAAAGAAGCCTCTCAAACGACTGCCCCTTTGTTGAGTCGTGTGACAGTGTAATCAACGGCTATACGCCTGTTTCACATACCCCACGTTGCTTTAGCTTCATTTTCTGTTTTTCCCGGCCACAGCCACTTTTCTTTAAAGCCTTCGAGAAAAACCTGGCATCGATTTTTGTATGTGCGCTTTAACGGGTTAATATGCCTTGTACCGAGACACGGTCTGATGGAGACGATTGAGTTTCTAAGCCGGATTTCTGTCTATGGGGATGTCGTATAGTGGCTAATACCTCAGCCTTCCAAGCTGAAGACGCGGGTTCGATTCCCGTCATCCCCTCCACGTAACCGGGAGCTTTGCTCCCGGTTTTTGTTTTTTCCAAGCTGATGCTCGGGGCCAGAAATTCTTCTGCCCTCTGTTCAGGATCCAGTGCCACAGGTACTCTGGGCACCATGAAGCCCACCATTATCGATGCCGATACTGGACACGAACTATGGACCGCGGTCGAATGCGCTGCTTTTTCCGGCACTGCACGTGGCACTTTCACCAGCTACGCTGGCCGCAAAAAGGCTCCTGAGCCCGTCGCGAAGCTTCATGGGTTGACCCTGTGGGATTCCGAAGAAGTTCGCGAATGGCACGCCAACCGGAGGAGCCGCACCCAGCACAACGATTCCACCGAGTCATAAAACCTGCCCAAAAGCCCATTCATTTCCTGGTTCCCGAGCTGCCTCTGTCGCACAGAGATGTCAGCTCGGGAACTTTTTGCGCTCTACATGCGTTGTTTCAAGTAATTACTAGCAATACTCGCAATTTCCTTTTTGGAGGCCTAGCCCATGGGGGCGTTAATCCTGATTGCTATCACCGTCGGCGGCGCAATTATCATCGCGTCGATGGCTCAAAACCGTTCTAACAGGGCCTTTGATGCCCGCCAGAACAATCAATTGGAAGACGCCGTCGCAGACGCCCGCCGATGGATTGAGCGGCTGGGCTCACAGGTACTGAACCTGGCTGGCACCGATTTGGCTTCCACGCAGGCTCTTGCTGACGCATCCGAGCGCTACAACGCCGCTTCCTCGCAGATTTCTACTGCACGCACCCCGGCACAGGCCCGGATGGCGCGCGAATCGGCGCTGGAAGGTCTGCACTACATCAATGCGGCTCGCGAAATTATGGGCTTGCCAGCGGGACCGACACTGCCGCCGCTGGAGGGCCAGAAGGCCGCTGGTTCTGTGACCGAAACCCGCACCATTGAGCACGAAGGCCACTCGGTTACCGCCTCGCCATACGCCACCCCGGAAACCCCGAACTACTACCCCGGTGGCCGTGTCGCTGGCCGTCCGGTTCCAGCCGGTTGGTACTCCGAGCCCTGGTGGAAGTCCGCACTCCGCACCGGTGTCTGGACCGCAGGCTCAATGCTGCTATTCTCTACCCTCTTCCACGGTATGGCCGGCGTTGCCTACGGCGCTGATGAGTTCGCCAGCGGCATGGGCACCGGCGCCGATGACTTCGGCGGCACCGAGGACTTTGGCGCCGAAGACTTCGGTGGAGATGACTTTGGCGGCGACTTCGGTGGCGGCGGTGCAGATGCCGGTGACGCAGGCGACGGTGGAGGTTTCTTCGACGGCCTCTTCGGTGGTGGCGACGGTGGCAGTGACGGTGGCGGATTCTTCGACGGCGGATTCGACGGCTTCGATATTTAGAAAAAGCCCGGCGCCGCTATTTCGCTAAATCCGCAAAAGGATCTACAGTGCCGTCTGTCTGGGGCCGATACTCAATTTTTCTGGCGGCGAATCGACCAGCTTCCTTGCCAAGGATGCTGCTAATTAAAGCAACAGCCATATCCATACCTGCTGCGACTCCTGATGAGCTCCAGCGATCTCCGTCTTCAACCCATCGAGCCGCTTTCACCCACGTCACTTCGTTTCCGAACGAGGTAGCCCAATCAAAAGCCAACTTATTACTAGTTGCCCGCTTTCCTTCAAGAAGCCCAGCCGCAGCAAGCAGTGCGGAACCTGTGCAAACCGATGCCACTAACCGCGCCCGGGATCCGAGGTTGTTGAGCCAGTCCAAAAACTCTGCATCCTCAACTAGTGTTCTACTCCCGGCTCCGCCAGGAACTAGAAGAATATCGACCGTTTCGAGGTCAGCGGCACAACGTGTGGCGATAACCTGCGCCCCCTGAGCGCTGGTTATCGGACCAGCAATGTTGGCGACATATTCGACCTCAATCTCTGGGACATGGCCAAAAAGGCCAACCGGTCCAAATACATCCAAGAGCTCGAACCCGGGGAATAGCACAACAGTTACTCGACGATGCGCTTCTGAAATTGTCATACGACAATTCATACTCCGCCTATACATAAAAATGGTCTGGTTCCAGAGTTTTCTGGAACCAGACCATTTTATTCCTATCAACAGATAGCGAACAACAACCCTTTAAGCCTCCGGCAGCTCCGGGGCAACGCCAGTCTTCTCGTACTCTGCGAGGATGTCAATGCGACGCTGGTGGCGCTCCTCCTCGCTCCACGGCTGGGAGACGAAAGCATCGACGATGGCCAGGGCTTCTTCCTCAGAGTGCATACGACCGCCAAGGCCAATCAGCTGAGCGTTGTTGTGCTCGCGGGCGAGCTTTGCGGTCTCCACCGACCAAGCCAGCGCACAACGAGCGCCCTTGACCTTGTTAGCGGCGATCTGCTCGCCGTTGCCGGAACCGCCGAGCACGATACCCAGGCTGCCCGGATCGGCGACGGTACGGGAAGCCGCCTCGATGCAGAATGCTGGGTAGTCATCTGCAGGGTCGTAGGTGTGAGCGCCGCAGTCTACGACGTCGTGGCCAGCCTTTTCCAGGTGGGCCTTAATCAGGTTCTTCATCTCAAAACCGGCGTGGTCTGCACCAAGGTAAATACGCATGGCAGCAAGTCTAGCGGTTCCCGCGGATTAAACGGTGTCTGCACCCGTTTTAGGTATTGCTTGACGACGTCTCCTGCGCAGCCGAATAGGGTGAAAAGTGACTGTATTTGCGTCTCAGCATGTCTTCGAAACCGGAAATTGGGTGCTTTTACCGTGTCTCCTGCGCCGCAAGCTCACTTCCAAGTCGATCCGGAAGCTCATGGCTCCCATGGGCATCATCACGCACCGGTGGTGCGAACGGTTCGGCATGACATCAACAAGAAGCCATTTATCGTCATTTGGGAGGTCACGCGGGCTTGTGGCCTAGTCTGCAAGCACTGCCGCGCTGATGCGCAACATGAGCCGCATCCGCACCAGCTTTCGACCACCGAGGGCAAGATGCTGCTAGAGACCCTGGCGTCGTATAGCAAGCCGAAGCCTCTTGTGGTGCTCACCGGCGGCGATCCTTTTGAGCGTGATGACCTGGAAGAATTGGTGCGATTTGGCACTGAGCGCGGCCTGAACATGTCGCTGTCGCCATCGGTGACACCGCGGCTGACGCCGGAGCGGATCAAGTCGTTGCGAGAGGCCGGTGGTAAGGCGATGTCAATGTCGCTCGATGGCGCGACTGCTAAGACGCATGACAAGTTCCGTGGTTTTTCGGGAACTTTTGAAAAGACGCTGGAGATGGCTCCGCACATCAACGAGGCCGGTTACCGACTGCAGATCAACTCGACCCTGACCAAGGGAAATATCCATGAGGCACCAGCGCTGCTGAAGACCGTCATGGAGATGCAAGCCAAGATGTGGTACGTCTTTTTCCTCGTCCCCACTGGTCGCGGTGCGGATTTGGGCGCTTTGTCGCCGGAGGAACGCGAGGATGTTCTGCACTGGTTGTCGGATGTGTCCAACCGAATTGCCATCAAGACGACGGAGGCGCCGCAGTATCGGCGCGTCGTTATGCAGCAGGAGGAGGCGATAGAAAAGGGGCTGCCACCCTATGAAGGCGGCGAGCTCTACCGCTACTTGACCGAGGAAACGACAAAGCTGCTCGGCGCTGTGCCGGAAAAGCCGCGCCGACCGCGCTCCCCGATGGCCGTCAATTCTGGTTCCGGTTTTGCCTTCATTGACCATATCGGCGATGTCTACCCCAATGGTTTCCTGCCGTTGCACTGCGGCAATGTGAAGGCCACACCATTCCAGGAAATCTATTCGAACTCGCCGGCTTTTAAGGCTCTCCGCGACCCGGACAATTGGCACGGCAAGTGCAGCGTCTGTGAATACCACAGCGTCTGTGGCGGATCCCGCTCGACGGCCTACGCGTTGACCGGGGATTACACGGCATCCGACCCGACCTGTATCTACATTCCGCCGCGGTGGGCTGCGATGAGCGAAGAAGAACGGCAGGCTTCCACCGGGCAGAATGCTGAAGCTGGGGCGGGTCAGCTCTCTTAGCCGCACGCCCCAGCTGCTACAGGTTTCTTAGTCGAAGCGCGGATCCTCAGTGCGAGAGCGCTTAATTTCGAAGAAATACGGGTAGCTGGCGACGGCAACCGAGCCGTCGAAAATCTTGCCGGCTTCTTCGCCGCGTGGGATACGGGTAAGCACCGGACCGAAGAAGGCAACGTCGTTGAGCTTGACCACCGGAGTGCCGACGTCGTTGCCGACCTCCTTCATGGCCTCTGCGTGGTTTTCACGCATGAGCTCATCAAACTCTGTGGTCAGAGCCTGGGCCAGACGCTCTTCCGGCAGGCCAACCTCTGCGAGGGTTTCCTTAATCAGCTCGTCGAATGCGTGCTCCGGCTCGTCGACATGCGCATGACGATCGATGCGGTTTTCGTTGTGAATCTTCGTGCCCAGCGCGGTGTAGAGCTTGTCGACGGCCTCCTGACCATCCTGGGAGAACACTGCATTAAACAGGCGTGCCGGGGTCCAGTTGCACTGCATCATGAACTTGTACTCTTCCGGCAGTTCGTCGCGGCCTTCATTGAGTACTGACAGGCTCATCGGCTTCCACTCGACCTCGATGTCGCGGACCTTTTCGACTTCCTTAATCCAGCGGGATGTCACCCAGCAAAACGGGCAGGAAACGTCGAAGTAGAAAGTGACCTTGTCTCGATTGCTCATGTGAAAGTCCTCCTAAATCATTGATTGACTTATCAACGACTATAGGGCGGAATTTTTCGGCTTGCATTCATGTTTTCCGCGCTCACTCAGAATCCTTCTCAAATCCGGGGTCGTGGTTACACTTGTCGCATGACTTCCACGAACCTAACCAGGACCGAGGCTGCCGACCGTGCGGCCATGCTCGAGGTGTCCCACTACGACATCTCTCTCGATCTCACCACCGCACCTGTCGGTGGGCCGCACAGCGCACCAACATTCGCTTCCAAGACCACAATTTCTCTGACGGCGAAGCGCGCTGGTTCCACCTTTATTGATCTGCGTGATGCGGTTGTTAAGAGTGTGACCATCGACGGCGTCGATGCCACGGAGGCTGCTCACTATGCCAGCGAGACCGGCATTAACCTGGACCTGACCGACGGTGACCACACCATCGTTATCGACGCGGACTGCCGTTACACCAACAACGGCCAGGGAATTCACCGCTTCCAGGATCCTGCCGACGGCGAAACATACCTGTACTCGCAGTTTGAAACTGCCGACGCCAAGCGCGTGTTCGCCTGCTTTGACCAGCCGGATTTGAAGGCGACGTATTCAATCCACGTCGTGGCACCGAAGGGCTGGAAGGTTATTTCCAACTCGGTGGCCAAGACCGGCGCCACCACCGATGTCCACGGCAATGAGGCCGATACCTTCGACTTCTCGGTGGATGTTCCCCTGTCGACGTATCTCATCGCAGTCTGTGCGGGCCCATGGTACGAGGTCGCTGACTCGTGGACCGGCACTGTCGCACCGCACCCGGAAACCCCTGCCGAACACCAGCCGGAGGGCGAGCTGACCATTCCACTGGGGCTCTACTGCCGCCAGTCCATCGCCGAGTACCTCGACGCTGACACTCTGTTCAAGGAGACCAAGGAGGGCTTCGACTTCTACGCCAAACATTTCGGCGAGCCCTACCCGTTCGGTAAGTACGACCAGATCTTCTGCCCGGAGTACAACATGGGCGCGATGGAAAACGCCGGCTGTGTGACCATCCGCGACGAGTACGTCTTCCGCTCCAAGCCCACCCATTACCTCTACGAACGCCGCAACGACACCATCCTGCATGAGATGGCTCACATGTGGTTCGGCGATCTGGTCACCATGCAGTGGTGGGATGACCTCTGGCTCAATGAGTCCTTCGCCACCTGGTCGGCCGCCGCCGCTCAGGTCGAGGTTTCCGATTACAGCCACGCTTGGACCACTTTCGCCAACGTCGAAAAGGCCTGGGCCTACAAGCAAGATCAGCTACCGTCGACGCACCCGATTGCCGCCGACGCCAGCGACATTGACACCGTCGAGCAGAACTTCGACGGCATCACCTACGCCAAGGGCGCGTCCACCCTCAAGCAGCTGGCCGCCTACGTTGGTCAGGATGCTTTCCTCGCCGGTGCTCGTATGCACTTTGCCCGTCACCGCTTTGGCAATGCCACCTTCGCGGACCTGCTGGACGCGCTCTCCGAGGCTTCCGGTCGCGATCTGTCTGGCTGGGCCGATCAGTGGCTGACCACCACCGGTATCACCACCCTGGCACCGGACTTCCGCCAGTCGGCCGGTAAGTACACCTCCTTCGCAGTCACACAGGAAGGTGCCGAGCCGGGTGCCGGAGAACTCCGCGATCACCGAATCGCCGTGGGTATCTACAACCTGCGCGGCACCGGATCGGATGCCGTACTCGAGCGCACCAAGCGCGTGGAAATCGACGTCCGTGGTGCACGCACCGAAGTCCCAGAGCTGGTCGACACTCCAGTCGGCGATGTCGTGCTGGTTAACGACGACGACCTCACCTACAGCATGATCCGCTTGGACGAAGGCTCGCTTGCCACCGTCATCGACAACATCGGCGCCTTCACCGATTCAATGGCACGCACACTGTGCTGGTCCGCGACCTGGCAGATGGTTCGCGCAGGCCAGATGCGCGCTCGCGACTTCGTCAACCTGGTGCTCCGCGGCATCCCGGGCGAGGACAAGCTCTCCGTCTTGGAGCGCGTCATCGCTCAGGCGGTCAGCGCCGTCAACGTCTACGCCGATCCACAGTGGGCTGATTCCACCGGCCGCGACCTGCTGGCTCAAGGCCTGTTGGACAACGCGAAGAAGGAAACCGACGCCGACCGCGCCCTGGTTTTCGTTAACGCTTTGACCACCGTGGGCTCGTCGAATAGCGACGTCGTTGACGCACTGCGCGCCATCTACGCTGGTGACGCAGACAAGGCTGGTTTCCCAGCTGTCGCGGTAGACACCGACATGCAGTGGCGCGCCCTGAAGGCGCTGGTTTCCGCCGGTCTCGAGGGCGAGGAAGCCATCGCAAAGCTTGAAAAGACCGACAACTCGGCACTAGGTGCGCAGGCCGCCATCGCCTGCCGCGCCTCTGTGCCGACGCTCGCCAACAAGTCCCGCGTCTGGGCAGAGGCGACGGTCTCCGGCAACGATGCCCCGTCGAACCTTGTCATTCGCCACTTGCTGGCCGGCTTCAACGCGCCGGGCTCGGGTGAGGTGCTCGCACAGGCGCTTGACGACGACTCCCGCGCCACCATCAACGCGGAGCAGTCGGCGACTTCGCTGTCGGAGCACTTCTTCGCCGTTGCCAACATCTGGTGGAAGCAGTTCTCCTCCGAGACGGCCCAGACTCTGCTCGAGGGCTTCTACCCCACCTGGGAGATCAGCGAGTCGGCAATTGCGGCCGCTCAGTGCTTGCTCGACAGCGATGAGACTGCGTCGCCGGTCAAGCGCATCATCTCTGAGCAGCAGTTCCTGGTGAAGCTCGCTCTTCGTGCCCGCGAGTTCGACGCGAAGTAGCAAGTGATTTCGACCGGCACTTTGGCCGTTATCGTTTTCGTGGCATCAAGTCGATAGACTTGGTGCCATGACAACTTCTCAGACGCTCTTTGACTCCGTCGGCGGCGAGGATGTCTTCAATCGCATCGTCCATGGCTTTTACACGCGTATGCGTTCCGATGACCTCATCGGCCCGATGTACCCCAGCGATGACTGGGAGGGCGCCGAGGATCGACTCCGCATGTTCCTCGTCCAGTACTGGGGCGGGCCGCGTTCGTACAGCGAACAGCGTGGTCATCCGCGCCTGCGCATGCGCCACATGCCGTTTTCCATCGGCGAAGCCGAACGCGACCGCTGGCTGGAGATCATGAGCGCCTCACTCGCAGACATTTCCGATGAAGAGCTCCCCCGCCCTCAACGCGAAGCCATGTGGAATCACATGGTGCAGGTCGCTGACATGCTCATCAACCGCTTCGACGCGCAGTAGGAATTATGCTCCTACCCCGCTAGTTCAGCAGCGGCAGCACGCCAAAGGACTCGAGCGTAAAGATCGAGCCAAACCGCCCATCCAGCCGGTGCCACCGTCCCTTCGTGGACACGCGCACCGGCTCTTTTTCATCCGGTTGCTCCGGAATGAAGCCCATCGCACACAGCGCAAACACATCCCGCATGGTCACGTCCACCACGCTTTTCGACGTCTCCTGCGACTGCCCCTCCCCTGAGTCAACAGTGGCTTCACCGGCCTCGCCGCTGACAGTAAGAACCTTCTGATCTAGCAGAGATGGCGGCATACCCATGGGGCCGGAAGATTCCACCGCGACCGCGCGCCCCTGCTTCTCGAGAGTCCGGAAAGCAGTGGCCGGAACATAGTCGACAACCTGCCATCCTTCCGGAACTGGCAAGAATCCCGGCCAGGAGGACGCCGACTGCGCATGCACCCGGTACGGCAGCGCGGTGAGCGAAGCTTCCTTGTCCTCCGCATCGTCGGATGATTTTGCCTGCGCGAAGGCACGCACTGCGATGTCTTTAATCTCCGCGGCAGTGACGATGATGTCGTCGGGAAGCGCATGTAGCGCAATTGTGCGCATGGCGAGCGGGCCGATCGGGGTCTTCACCCATACCTGTGACATTGCTGGCGCAGCGGTGGGCTCGGGCGAGGAACTGATACCGGCGACGGTGGTGGTCTTTCGTGCGCGGATGCGAAGCAATGTGTTCTCGTCGAGGGCGTAGGCCTTATGGGCTAGGACGCCCAGATTCTTCAGGGCATCGGGAGTGCCGAAGGTCAGCTCGGCAGCGGGATGAGAAGTGGTCACGGCGAATTACTTGTCCTGGTCTTCCTTGTTGTCCTCGATTGCGGGAGCTGCAAAACGCTCCAGTTCACGGCGTGCAGACGGGGAGAGCTCGACTGCCTTCGCAGTCTTGAGATCAAACATCACCATCACGGTTTCAAGCACAGCCACGATGTGATCATGCTGGTCGGAGATAGTCTGGCGGAGTGTGAAAGAGGTGCGACCGAAGTTGATGATCTCGGTCTCAACCACAACTTCCTGGGTGTCCGGCAAGATAGCGCGGACGTAGTCGATCTCCAGGCGACGCACCACTGCCGCAGGCATCCCTGCCCCGCCGCCGAGACCGCGCATAACAAAGTCCAGACGAGCCTGCTGGGCGTATTCCAGGAATGCGGTGTTGTTAGCGTGGCCGTACTGATCGAAATCAGACCAGCGGATAGCAACGTTGGTACGAAATGGTGCTGATTCAGTCATACCCAGAACTATAGGCGTTTTCTGGAGCTACGAGCCTGCAAATAACGCGAAAGCCCGGGACCTGTGCACTGGTGCGAGCCAGTCCACACTGTTCCGGGCTTTGCCGTTGGCAAAAATCAGATTCGCGGGAAACAGATTAGCGGGTCAGGCGACGGTGAGTGACACGCGACGGGCGCGCAGCCTCCTCGCCGTAACGCTCAATCTTGTTCTTCTCGTAGCCCTCGAAGTTGCCCTCGAACCAGAACCACTTGCCCTCTTCGAAGTTGCCTTCCCATGCGAGGATGTGGGTACAGGTGCGGTCCAGGAACCAACGGTCGTGAGAAATGACCACGGCACAGCCCGGGAAGTTCTGCAGTGCGTTTTCCAGCGAAGACAGGGTTTCGACGTCAAGGTCGTTAGTCGGCTCATCCAGGAGGATAAGGTTTCCGCCCTGCTTGAGGGTCAGCGCGAGGTTCAGACGGTTGCGCTCACCACCGGAGAGAACCTTCGACGGCTTCTGCTGGTCCGCGCCCTTGAAACCAAAGGCAGACAGGTACGCACGAGACGGCATCTCGTTCTGGCCGACCACGATGTAGTCGAGACCATCAGAGACAACCTCCCAGACGGTCTTTTCCGGATCGATACTTTCACGGCCCTGGTCAACGTAGCTGAGCTGAACAGTCTGCCCGACCTTGACCTCACCGGAATCCGGCTGCTCCAGCCCCACGATGGTCTTAAACAGGGTGGACTTACCCACACCGTTCGGGCCAATCACACCGACGATGCCGTTACGCGGCAGGGTGAACGACAGGTCCTTAATCAGGACGCGGCCATCAAAGCCCTTCTCCAGGTCCTTGACCTCAACAACCTGGTTACCCAGGCGCGGCGGGGTCGGAATCTGAATTTCTTCGAAGTCGAGCTTCTTGTACTGCTCGGCTTCCTCCACCATCTGCTCGTAGCGCTCCAGACGGGCCTTGTTCTTGGCCTGGCGAGCCTTCTGCCCCGAGCGGACCCACGCCAGCTCATCCTTCAGGCGCTTCTGCAGCTTGGCGTCCTTCTTACCTGCAACCTCAAGGCGCTCAGCCTTCTTCTCCAAGTAAGTCGAGTAATTGCCCTCGTACGGGTAGAGCTTGCCGCGGTCGACCTCACAAATCCAGCCAGCGACGTGATCCAGGAAGTAACGGTCGTGAGTCACGGCCAGGACAGCGCCCGGGTACTTAGCCAGGTGCTGCTCGAGCCACAGCACGGACTCGGCGTCCAGGTGGTTAGTGGGCTCGTCGAGAAGCAGCAGATCCGGCTCGGAGAGCAGCAGCTTAGCCAGTGCTACACGACGACGCTCACCACCGGAGAGGTGAGTAACCGGCTCATCTGCCGGCGGGCAGCGAAGCGCATCCATTGCCTGCTCAATCTTGGAATCCAGCTCCCAAGCATCAGCAGTGTCGAGCTCCTCCTGGAGCTTGCCCATTTCTTCCATGAGCTCGTCGGTGTAATTGGTGGCCATCTCCTCGGCGATGGCTTCAAAACGAGCCTTCTTCTCGAAGATGTCGCCGAGGCCCTCCTCGACGTTGCCGCGAACGGTCTTCTCCTCGTTCAGCGGAGGCTCCTGCAGCAGGATGCCAACAGTGGCGCCCGGCTCCAGGAAAGCTTCACCGTTACTCGGCTGATCCAGGCCAGCCATAATCTTCAGAATCGACGACTTACCTGCGCCGTTCGGACCGACCACGCCGATCTTTGCGCCCGGGTAAAACGCCATGGTGACGTTGTCGAGAATAACCTTATCGCCGTGCGCCTTGCGCACGTTTTTCATCTGGTAGATGAACTCACCCATGATGGAATTTCGTCCCCTCGTAAAAAGGAAATAAGCAATCCCTGTAGAGGTTACGCATAGGAACCAAAAGGCACAATCTACATGGGCGTACCCGCAATCCTTTCCCACCAAAGTCTCTGCCAGGCTACTAGCAAAACTAGCTGCGAGATAACGCTGCCGAATCGTATGCGATCCCTCCCCCTTTCTCAGCAGCGTCACCTCACATGCAGCAAATACCCCTCCCCTCTTTTAGCGGCACCCCCTTAATCCGCTCTAGAACGGCCAACTAACTCCTTGCCTGGAACTGGCCAACTAACTCCGTCACTAAAACGGCGCACTAGCTCCTGCACCAGCCATTTCTTGCTGCTCAGCACGAGCTGCACTTGTGTTCCCAGCCTCACTAGCGTCGCCAGCACCAGCGCTGAATGTACGCACTGTCTCGGTAACCGAGGCGTCCGATTCCCCAGCAGAAGCCTCACCAAGACCCGTCGGCGACTCATGCGGCTTCTCAGTCATAGTCTTGACCGTCGCCAGGTGACGACGCAGATTCGGCCCCACCGCCTTAGCAATGATCTTCTGGCGCTGATGCTTCGTACCATCATCGCCCTCCCAACGATCCGTACGAACGTGACCGTGGACAATAACGGCTTGGCCCTTCCACACCGTGTTATTCACGTTCTCGGCTAGTTTGCCCCAGCATTCAACATCAAAATATGACGTCTCCGACTGCTCCCAACCATTCTCCCCCTTCCATGACTTGCTGGATGCCACAGAAAACTTGCAGACCTTTGCCCCAGAATTGGTATTTCGATTTTCCACATGATGGACCACATTGCCCACCACGGTAATAACTGCCTCAGACATCGGGCTCCTCCCCCAAAAGAAAGCGTTTACCTACTGCGGCCGAATAATCCGAAGATGTCTCATTCGTGCCGTGCCAACTACTTTTCCGGCTCCGGGAGGCAAGCGAAAGAGGCAAACAAAAAGCCTGTGGATAATTTCGTCTAAAATACAACTATCCACAGGCTTCATATGAAGGTGAGGGGCGAGGTCGCAGCAATCCTCGTCGTCAAGCGAACGAAATCTGCTTAACGACGCTACCTTCCGCGCCTCTTCGAGGCATCAATCGGATTGTCCATGTGCACCGGATGCTGCGCGTCAACCTCTGAGGTGTAGTAGTCGCGCTCATCTTCGCCACCGACACCGACCTGCTGGCTCATGCGAGCGAGCATTTCGTTGTATGCAGCCAACTCCTCATCGTTGTTGCGGTCTGCGACACGGTCGTAGCGTGCTGCATCCTTCTCATCGGAACGTCGCCACTGCACAAACAGCGCAACGGTAACGATGTAGAGCGGAACCTCACCGGCAGCCCACGCGACGGCACCGCCGACATTCTGATCTTCCAAGAGATTGACTGCCCACGGGAGATCAAGGCTGGCGTAGTAGGTCTCGGCGAGCACCTGCTGCGACTGCATTAGCGAAATACCGAACCAAGCGTGGAACGGTAGCGACCCCATCAGCGTGACCAGTTTGACCGACGGCGCAATCTGCTGCGGTGCGGCATCGACACCAATAATGACCCAGTAGAAGATGTAACCCGAGATCAGGAAGTGGATGTTCATGAACACGTGACCTGCGTGCTCATCGGCCAGGAAGTCGTAAATCGGTGTCATGTAGAGCAGGTAGAAACCTGCAACGAACTGCACCGTCGCCACCACCGGGTGCGTGAGGAAACGCGACACCGGGTTGTTGATGAAGACCACCAGCCACTCACGAATACCCGGCAGACCATCACGTCCAGCCGGCTTCAGCGCACGCAACGCCAGCGTGACCGGACCACCCAGCACCAGCATGACCGGAATGCCCATCGAGTAAAGCATGTGGGCAATCATGTGCACAGAGAACAGAGCCGGCATGTACACACCCAGTGCGCTGCACGAAGTAAACAGCAAAGTTGCGCAACCGCCGAGCCACCACAGAGTGTTGGACAGCGGCCAGGTACCGCCGCGCTTCTTCAGCAAGTAGAGCCAATACAGGTAAATCCATGCGGCGATAATCGCGGCAGAGCCGAAGAAAATGTCAAAGCGCCACTGCGTGAACATGGCCTCCCAGCCGAATGGGATCTCCAGGTTGTAGCCGAGCTTGACCTGCATCTGCGTAATGGACGGCAGGCCCTCACCACCGGCCTGCTCAGAGAAATTCGGTGGCGGCGGAGTACGGCCGAGGGCCACGGCAACGCCAATCGTGAGCGCCATAATGATGACCTCAACAATGGCCAGTCGCCAGAACGGGCGATTCGACTGGGCACGCTCAATCTCCGGGATGGTGATCTTGCGGTGCACATAGCCACACAGGCCCAGCAAGATGGTGAGCACCGCCTTGACCAGCACCATGATGCCGTAGTTATTGCTGACCAGGTCAGACCAGTCAATATTGATGGCTGCGTTAATGAAGCCAGAGGCAGACATTGCAATGAATGCAACCAACGCCACGAAGGAGTAGCGCTTCACGACCTCTGGCATCCACTCACCACGACGACGCGCGTGGCCAACCAACGCCATCAAACCGCCGACCCAAAACACAGTGAAAGTCAAGTGCCAGATGTAGGAGTTGGTGCCGTAGTCATGCGCACCACCGGAGGCGTTGTGGCTCACAACAGCCAGCGGCATCATCGACACCAAGCTGATGGCGAAGAACACCGGCTGCCAAATCCATTTACGAGTCAGCGATGAGCCGAGCGCCACAATGCCCGCAAAAATAGCTACCCACAGCCACGCCAAGCCCTCCTTGGTCTGCTCCAAAGACACAGCCCAGTTACTCAGCTGAATCGTCGTTGACAGCGGCTGGCCCGACACATCGGAGAGAACCAGCGGAATCTCCATCAGCGCCATGAGACCCCAGCCGAGCATGGCCCACATACCCGTACGGGATGCCGTGTAGCCGTCGAGGCCCAAAGTGCCGTCGGCACGCTGCTTCGTACCGAAAGCAGCGAGCATAAACGAGCCGACACCGAGACAAGCGAGCAACTCACCGGTCGCCTTGGCGAACGGAAACCCGAAGGTAGTGATTGTGCCCGGATCAGGAATGCCCAACGTGGCGCGCGAATCCATGTTGAACGCCATCGAGAGCAAACCAGCTAGAACGCCGCCGATAAGCACAAAAACAACGTACCAACCAGCAGATTTACGGACTTTCTTATCCTTGCTAACAGGCGGAGAGGTCTCGGCCTTGGTCGTGGCAGTCATAGCCCTAAGCTTAGCGACCAAATTCCCTAGAGCAGAACCGGTAACACCACTGGGATTAGAACCGGTTGTGATTGGCTGTGCCAGAGACGCTACAATGCTTTTCTTAGCTGGCCTCCATAGCTCAGTGGACAGAGCAGTCGGCTTCTACCCGATTGGTCGAGGGTTCGAATCCTTCTGGGGGCGCAAAAATAACCCGCCTGGCCTGGTTTTATACCAGCATCAGGCGGGTTTTTACCTTTTAGTCCTTCTTGTTATCCGCGGGATCCGGACGCAAGTAGCGGTCAACCATGTCGACAACCTCTTCGACAGATTTCTTGTCTAGCGCAGCATCCTTTCCATCCGGACGCCACACCAGCACCATCGTCTGAATCAGACGGTAAATGTTGCGTGCCAACTGATATGGGTCGTGCTCGCGAATAGTGCCATCTTCCTGCCCGTGACGGACACCGGGGAGAATGAACTTCTCCACAATCTCCAGCTGAGTGTCGCTCATCTCTCCAGTGAGCGCTTCTAAGACGCGGTCGGGATCTGTCTTGACCAGGCCAGGGAAAAAGTCACTTTCGATGATGCGTTGAACGACGATTCGAATACGCAGCAACATACGAGCGCGTGAATCGCCAGGGACATAACGGAGCCCCTCAAGCATGTGCAGGATTTCGCGGTTGGTCACTTCCGCGAGAAGCTCGCCAATATCGGCGTAACGGCGATATACAGTCGGCCGCGAAACCCCTGCCTTGCGAGCAATTTCTGCAATCGAAGTCCTACGAAAGCCCACAGTCATTACGCTCTCACGAGCAGCGGCAATGATGACATCATCGACGGATGGTTTCTGTGCCGCGGTGTTGCTTTGAGCAGCGTCGCCAACACGGCTCGTCTCATCCATGTAACTATTTCTCCCGTTGGAATCCGAATTCAGAAGTAATTTTATCAGGCAAATAGGTCGATTTAGTTCATGCCCCGTTGTCCAATTCTAAAACCTCACTTTCCAGTTAATTTCGTTTCCCCACAATCCGCCTCAAAATCGGCACGCTAAACCACATCACAATCCACATCGCTAAGCTGGGCGTAGTCAACACGCGCCCCGCAGCCCAGTCCGGGCACAAAATAAGGCGCACTGCAGAAACATGCCGAATCTCAGCGAAAGGTGAAATCATGGCTCAGCCCAATCCCGATCTCCAGCTCTCCCCTGAGCTCGACCGGATTGTGTGGATTGACTGCGAGATGACAGGCCTCGAGCCCGAGCGCCACGTCATTGTCGAAATCGCGGCTCTCGTCACCGATGCCAACCTCAACGTGCTTGGAGAAGGTGTGGACATCGTCGTGCACGCGTCCGAGACTGAATTGGCACAGATGGACGATTTCGTCACCAAGATGCATGCAAAGTCCGGCCTGGATCAGGAAATACGCGCAAGCAAGACAAATGTCGCCGACGCCGAACAAGCTGTTCTGGACTACATCCACCAGTGGGTTCCCGAGCCCCGCACCGCTCCGCTGGCAGGAAACTCGATTGCTTCCGACCGCAAGTTCATCCACCGCTACATGCCAGAGCTCGATCAGCACCTGCACTACCGCATGATTGATGTCTCTTCCTTCAAGGAACTGGCCCGCCGTTGGTACCCCCAGGTTCTCAAGGGCGCTCCAGAAAAGGGTCTCGCTCACCGAGCTCTCGCAGATATCAAGGAGTCGATCCGCGAGCTGGACTACTACCGCCGCGCCATGCTTCTGCCCCACCCTGGCCCCGATGCCGACGCTGTTTCCGCCGCAAGCAAGGAATCCACAGAAAAGTACGGTGAAATTCGCGGCTAGCTCGCTTTACGACGGCCCCAAACCCTAACCCTCTCCAATTTTATCCGGGTTGACCTGCTGTTTTTGTTTCCAGCCCACTGTGGGCTACCATATAGTTCGCTGCAGAGATGAACTGAGAAAACAGCTCATTTAATGCGGTAATGGTGACTGTAGTTCAGTTGGTAGAGCACCAGGTTGTGATCCTGGGTGTCGCGGGTTCGAGTCCCGTCAGTCACCCCAAGTAGAACCCTCGGCCAGGATTTTTCCTGGCCGAGGGTTTTTGTGTGTCCGCCTACCACGCGGGTCTCGGGTTAATAGACAAAGTGTGTCCACCCAGCGTGTCGCCGGGATGGGTCCTTTTGCTACTTATCCCCCCCCCACAGTCACTACCGAGTAGCTACCAAACCTGCATCCGATACCTGCAGTTTGCCGTCGATCATCTCCACGATCCGGTCGGCACCGTGGAGCTGCCCCAGGTCGTGGGTGATGTACAGGGTGGCCACACCCATCTTCCGCGTCACATCCATAATCAGTTGCGTCACGGCCCCTGCGCTCTTCTGATCCAAGGCCGCGGTCGGCTCGTCGACTAGCAGCACTTCCGGCTCATTCATCAGTGCGCGCGCAACATTGACACGTGCCTGCTGACCACCGGAAAGCTGGTTCACGCGACGGTTTCCCAGCCCCGCCAGGCCGACTGCCTCGAGTAGCTCATCGGCGCGCTTCTCCGCTTCACGACGGCCACCCGCGAGCCAACCGAAGACGCGGCCCAGCCGCCGCATTGCGATGAGCTGCTGCTTAACCGTTAAGGCTGGTAGAAGATTCGGCTGCTGGAAGACGATACCGATATGTTCGCGACGAACCTTGGCAGCATCCGCGCCGCGAGCGCTCAGGTCAATGGCCGTCCTTTCCGCACTCTCGTCCGCGCCTGCACCGTTCGACTCCTGCTTGGTGGAGTACAGAGTGACGTGTCCGGAGTCGGCGCTCTTCAAGCAACCGGCAATGGTCAGCAACGTTGACTTACCAGAACCCGATGGGCCGACCAATCCAACGACCTCGCCAGCGCGAATCTTCAGCGAGATGTCATCCAAAAGAGTGCGCTTGTTTTCACCGTCCTGGACAGTCAACGAGATGTTTTTGAGCGCCAGTGCCACGGGAGCTTTGTTGTCGATGTAGGTAGTCATGTTGTCCTCAATTCCTCAGTTGCGTGATGTGCAGAGTGTGCAGGGCGTGCAGGTTGTACGGGATGTTTTTGGCGGAAAGTCGTTTTCTCAGATTGCCACTATGCGTTCGCCAGTGCGGTGGTCGGATCGACGCGAAATACCGGCACCAGTGCCAGCAGCGCACCAACTACGCCGGTCACAGCGAGAACGAGCCCCGGCACGACGGTCGTGGAAGCATCGACCACAATCGGCATGACGTTGGCGCTCTGCAGAGCCCAGCCCGCCGCTGCAGTCACCGCCACGCCGCCGCCGACTCCGATTGCTAGCACGGCCAGGACCTGTGCCAGAGAGTCAGCCACCAGCACGGAGCGGGACGCACCGAGCGCCGAGGAAATGGCCACACCACGGAGTCGCTGAACGGTCCACACGGTGAAAAATGCGCCTACTACCAGCGCGGAGATGACATACAGCATCGAGGTCATCGCGTTGAGCGAAGTCTGCTCGCCCTGGTAGGAAGCCGACAGGTTGTTGCGCTCGCCGTCGCGCAGAATGGTTCCTTCCGGGACATTCGGCAGCTGCGCCGCAGACTCGTCGACAACCATCGCCGCCGGCACCATCTGCCCCGGCGTCAGGTCTTCCATCACACCGCGCCCGGCATAAATGACTGCTTGATGGTCCAGCCACTTATCCCCCACCAGTCGTGCAACCGTGGCCTTATAATCGCCCATCGCGCCAGACAGGGTCAGCGAGTCACCTTCCGCAATGGCGGTTTCACTAACGCCGTCGGTGACGGCCACCTGGTCGTCGTTAAGCGAAAAATCGGAGATGACGGTGACGGGCGTTTCATCGACTCGTGCACGGCTGACGTAGACATCGCGGATGGCGGCGTTATTATCGTTCGCCCACGTTTGGATGCCCTTTCGCACTGTCTCGCCCATGCTTGACGACGACAACGACGTGGCCCCCTCAGCGACGACGACGGCATCGTTTTTGCCGTAGACCTCGTCAAGTGCGGAAACGGACTGGGAGGACAGGCCGGCAGCCAAAGCCGAGAGGAACACGACCATCACAGCAATCATGCCAACGGTGATGGTGATTAGTGCCGCACGGCCTGGAGCGGCCCGAAGTTCTTTCATTGACTGGTACATACTCATTATGGTCGTGGATTCAAAGGAGGATTTAATCGCCAGGGAGGTTGAACTTCGTCTCCAACTTTCGGTTGATGTTGACAATTCCGGCTCGTCAGCGGTGTTTTGGCAGGTGGAACTGTCCTAAGCTCGAGGGCGTGGATACTCCTGAGACCCTGAACCGCAACTGGCAATTACTGCGGTTTGCCCTGGATGTTTTGGTGCTGGTGCTGCTAGCGGTATGCGTGGTTCCGGACCCGCAGTGGCGAATCATCACCTATGCGGTGTGTTTTCTAGCGGTGTACATAGCAGGTTCGGTCGGGCCGATTGGTCGGGCTCGGCATGGCAACGTAGCCAACGAGGTCGCACTGACTAAACCGCACGGCCTACTACTGGGCTGGCTTGTGATCCTGCTGCTGTGCTGGGCTGCGTTGGCGTTTGCAACGCTGGACGCCTCGTTCCTGATTTTCCCACTGTTTTTCGTAATTTTGCAGGTCACTGGCGGCCTTACGGCTGTAATCATGGTGGCGGCGACAACAGCGACGGCAATCGGCGCTATCGCCGTCCACACTCCCCTGACTTTTGGTGGGGTCCTCGGTCCTATCCTCGGCGGGACATTTGTGCTCACGGTGGGGCTGGGGTTTCGGCTGCTGCAGAAGGAGACTATCGAAAAGACCAAGGCGCTGGAGGAGCTCTCGGCTGCCCGCGCCCACTCGGAAGCACTGTCCCGTCGTGCCGGTGAGCTGAACGAACGCGCACGCCTCGCAGCCGACATTCATGACACCGTGGCGCAGGGGCTTTCCTCCATCCAGCTGCTGCTGCATTCGGTGGAGTCTCGCATGAAAAGTGCTCCCACTCAGCATGACCAGGCCTCGGTGGATTCGCTGCAGCTCGCTCGCAAGGTCGCGGCCGACAACCTCGCCGAAACTCGGCGCATTATCGCAGCACTTCAGCCGGCTCCTCTCGAAGGGGCTGACCTATCCGGTGCGTTGGAGAAAGTCTGCTCCTCCACGGTGCTGGGCGATGCTGTCAGCTTCTGCGTTGACGGCACACCCACGCGACTGCCGGCCACCGTCGAAGCCACAATTATCAGGGTGGCCCAGGCGAGCTTGGCGAACGTCGTCAAGCATGCACACGCCACGCGCTGTCGCGTCACTCTGACCTATCAGCCCGACGAGGTTCTGCTCGACTGCGTCGACAACGGCATCGGCTTCGACCCCACCGCACCAACCAACGACGACAGCGTGGGTATCGCCAACGCGCGCCGACGCGTGGAAAAGCTCGGCGGCACCTTCACAATCGAGTCGGAACCTGGGCGCGGCTGCGGTGTCAGCGTCAGCATCCCGCACGAGCTCGCCTCTTAAAGTCCCGCGCCTGGTATGCAGGTAGGAAACGACCATTCACATCACCCGAGGAGATAGCCAGGTGACCAAGCCCATCGGAGTCCTCATCGCCGACGATCATCCCATCGTGCGCGCTGGTCTTCGCGCCGTCGTTGAATCGGCGCCGGATATCGTCGTGGTTGGCGAGGCTGCCAGCGGTGACGACGCGGTCGAGAAGGTGCGCGCATCGCTTGACGACGACTCTTGCGACCACATCGATCTGGTACTCATGGATCTTCGCTTTGGCGAGGCCCCTGGCACCGCTTCCCGCGCAGGCGGAGTTGATGCCACTGCAGCCATCCGCGCACTCGCCGGGCGCGGCGTGAAGGCTCCGGAGGTGTTGGTGGTGACCAACTATTCTTCGGACTCCGATGTCCTCGGCGCTGTCACCGCTGGCGCAGTTGGTTATCTGCTGAAGGATGCCGCTCCGGAAGAACTCATCGATGGCATCCGTCGCGCCGTTCGCGGCGAGACCGTGCTGAACACGCAGGTTGCCGGGCGCTTGATGGGGCGGATGCGCAATCCCAATACGGCACTAACCCCGCGCGAACTCGAGGTGCTCGAGTTGGTCGCGCGGGGTATGTCGAATAGAAAAATTGCAGAGCAGCTGGTGCTCACTGAAGCGACTGTGAAGTCGCATCTGGTGCATATTTTCACCAAGCTAGACGTCAGCTCCCGCACCGCGGCTGTTGCTCGGGCGCAGGAGCTGGGAATGTTGGATGAATAGTAAGCGGTCTAACCCGTGTGACTTAAGTGATGGCCTCACTTAGAGGACAGGGGGTTACCAAGAGCTGGTCTCGTCGGCGTTGCCCTTCTTCCAGGTCTCCCACGGGATGTTCCAGTCACCTAGTCCATCAACACCGGAGAGCGTCTCGCCAACCGTATTCTTCACAACCACGATGTCACCGCGCTTAGTGTTGTCCAGGAACCACTTAGCGTTGGCGTCAGTGACGTTGATGCAGCCGTGAGACTGGTTGACGCTGCCCTGTGCCCATGTTGACCACGGTGCACCGTGGACGTAGATACCGGAGTAAGACATCTGCGTTGCGTAGTTAACCGGCGTGACGTAGCCACCGTTATCCAGAGACAGGCCGTAAGTACGGGAGTCCATCACCATAGTCTCGTTGCGATCACCGATGATGTACTGGCCATTCGGAGTCGGGTGAACATTAGACCCCATAGAGATAGGCATGGAGTTTACGACTTCACCGTTCTTCTTAATGACCATGGTCTTCGTCGCATCATCAGCGATAGCGATGACTTCATCACCGATGGTGAAGCTGGTTTCGGCGGACTCCGCACCGTACATGTCGTCACCGAGATCCGTGCCATAAATGTCGGACTTCACGGTAACCTTGGTACCCGGCTTCCAGTACTCCTTTGGACGCCAGCGCACCTCGCTATTATTCAGCCAGTAGAAAGCGCCTTCCACCTTAGGCTCGGTGGTCACCTTGATTGCTTCCTCAGCGGCCTTGCGGTCCGAAATACTCGCGCTGAACTTCACGGCAATAGTCTGACCGACACCCACGGTGGAACCATCCAGTGGGGACAGGTAGCCATTTACCTGAGAAGTCGGCTCAATAGTGGTGAAAGAAGTAGCCAGCTTTTCTGTGCCTGAGGTGGCGTTAATCTCATAGGTCTTTGAGTAGCCCAGGGGTTCTGCAGTGGTCCACTTGGTACCACTGGAGTCGAGCTTGCCCTTTACCTCTTTGCCCTCAGGGTTGGTCATAACAACCTTGTCCAGGCGATGCCCCTCTTCCACCTGAACCGAAATCGGGTCAACCACCGAAACATCGGTGGCATCGTCCTTCACACTGGCGACAAGACCAACGTCCGACTTCTCCGCCTCTTGCTGCTCGGCATTATCGCCGCCGACGGTACAAGCAGCTAGCGAAATGGTGGCCGCAAATGTCACCACCGCCGTCGACAGGCGCTTAAAAGATTGCCGCATGATCGTGCTTCACTCCAACAGTGCAATTATTAAGTAGTAAGTCCCGGGGACACACTGTGACACACAGCGGAGTCCTGCTACAGCCCCTGGTGCGCCCTCGAAAAAGGTCAGACTACCCTGCAACGGCACTAGCCGCCGATAAAACGCCCGCCCTAGCTGAAAAAGCCGTAATGACTGCCCGATCGCAGTTTTCAACTCTTCACAGGGCGCAGCACGCAAAGTAGCCCAACGGTTCCTACAGTTAACCCTCTGGAAAAATGCTGTGCAACCCCCAAAAACCGGGGCACTTCAACCGACCTGGGAAAACGATGCACCTTTGAGGCTGCGTTACCGAAAAGTAATCAGTTCGCTATTCAAAAGTGCCACCGGACGTTACCGGACGTTACTAAACACCGCCGAACGTCACCGAACGTACCTACGGCATCAATGCACGCTCCCGGCGTTGATGACCTTGATACAACCCCACCCCACTTTGAGGATTTTCAAACTTTTTTTGAACTTTTTTCAAACGGTTGCGCAAAACCCTTCAAAAAACATGCAAAAACGTCAGCTCAAAAACAGCACCTGACCAGCCGATTTTACAAACAATCAGAAACCTGGTTATATATCTTCTCGTTGCCGGGGAGGAGCTCACACAGAGAGCACCAAGCAGGAAACAGTAAGCGCCATTAGCTCAACTGGCAGAGCAGCTGACTCTTAATCAGCGGGTTCGGGGTTCGAGTCCCTGATGGCGCACGATACAGACCGGGAAGGTAGAAATACCTTCCCGGTCTTTTTGTTGCATAACAAGCGCAGTCGCCAACTTGTGCCCCACGCCTGACTCAAAAAGGGATTAGATACGCAAAAGCGCACGACCCCAGGTAACCACCCGAAGCACGTGCGCTAATTACTGAAAACTACTTAGCAGCAGTCTCAATCATCTCGCGAATGCGGTCGATTTCCTTGCTGCGATTGCGGTTACGACGAATGCCCATTGCGATGCCGCCAACAACGAGTGCGGCAACGACACCCAGTGCTGCCTGCACCTTAGGCTCATTCAGAGCATCGAAAACACGGGTCTTTGCGTCATCCGCAACGTTCTTCGGATTCGTTCGCACGGTTAGCTCATCCAGAGTACGGGCGAGCTGGTTACGGTTACGCTCAATATCGCGCTGGATATCTTCAATGCTGCGAGCCACGTAAACTCCCTAAAAAGTTGAATATCTAAAGTGATTGTTCGCCTAAAAGACTAACACTTCCGCTACAGCAACGTGGGCGAGCACGGGAAAAACTCAATGCATTGCTTCAGAGTCGCCACGCACCGCTCCAGAGTCGATACGATTAAGCCATGACTACTTCTTCCTCCAGCGACAAAGAATACGGCCAGAACAACATCCGATTGGAAGCTGGCGATCCTGCCCCGGCGTTTACTCTTCTCAACGACGCCGACGAGCAGGTTTCTCTGTCGGACTACGCGGGCAAGCCAGTGCTGATTTACTTCTACCCGCGGGCCAACACCCCAGGCTGCACCACTGAGGCATGCGACTTCCGCGATGAATCCGCAGCCCTGAACGATGCCGGCATTCCTGTTGTAGGTATTTCTCCGGACAAGCCGGCAAAACTCGCAAACTTCCGTGAGGACCACGGCTTGAACTTCACCCTCCTGTCCGATCCGGACAAAGAAACTATGACCGCGTTCGGCGCTTTCGGCGAGAAGAAGAACTACGGCAAGGTTGTCCAGGGCGTCATCCGCTCGACTTTCCTGGTTAATGCCGAAGGAGAAATTGAAAAGGCCTGGTACAACGTTCGTGCCAAGGGGCACGTCCAGCGAGTACTGCGTGATTTGGGCGTGGAATCACAGGCTTCCGACAGCTAGCTTGTCGCAAGACCTGCTCTGGCCCCGGCCCCAAACTCTCATCTCATATCATCCCGATTAGACGGTTTCGTAGTAGTGACTCAATCCCAGGACGCACCGAATATTCTTCGTCCCCGTCGCACTCCGGCTCAACAACGCAGCCGAGAGCGGTACGCACGCATGCTCAGCTCGGCACGCACAGTGCTCATCGAGCACGGGTTTGAGTCTTTCACTTTCGACGAAGTCGCTCGCCTTGCCGATATCCCCATTGGCACGCTCTACCAATTTTTCGCAAACAAGTATGTGATGATCTGCGAGCTCGACCGTCAGGACACCGAGGCCGTCATTGAGGAAGTCTCACGCTTCGGTGAAACAGTCCCCACCCTGAAATGGCCGGAGTTTCTCTCGGAGTTCATCGACCACCTGGCAAAACTGTGGCGCGAGGACGTTTCTAGAAGAGCCGTATGGCTGGCCGTTCAATCGACGCCCGCTACACGCGCGACCGCAGAAGATACGAAGGCACGCCTGGTCACCGAGATTTCAAAGGTGCTGCGCCCGCTGGTGCCGTCGTCAAGCGATGCGGAACTGAATTTCATCTCCGACCTCATGATTAACGCGACGTACGCCCTGCTGAATTATGCGGTTGACCATCCGGGAAGTGATGCTGAACGGGAAGCTCATTACGAGCTGACGGTGCAGGAAATCAAACGCATGACTATCTCTTATCTCATGAGCGTCGCAGAAGCAGCAGACTAGAAAGCTCCCCTCCTCACCTCGGCAGGGGCATTTATTGCCCTTACCAATACGCGGAGGGTAGGCTTGCCTTAGTTTACGCTTTACTCTGGTCAGCGCGGTGGGGTTGCTTGTTTTTCGCCGTGCCTGCGCCGGAACTCCCAAACAGAATCAGAGGTTTACATGTCCACGACGCAGGGCGCTTTCCGACGGAGCCTGCTTCCCCGCTCTATTGTTCTAGCTTCGGCAATCGTAGTGAGTACGGGATTTCTACCCGCAGTCCCCGCATCGGCACAGTCGCTGCCATCGATTGGACAGCTCGGCGGTTCGCTCCCCGGCATCGGTGACCTTCTCGGCGGTAGCATCGATCAGTCTGAGCGCCAGCTCTCCGTGACCCCTGCCACTGATCTTTCCGACGGCGCCACCGTGACCATCAAGGGAGTCGGCTACCCCGCTAACGCAAATATTTACCTGGCCCAGACAATCGAGAAGCCAAAGTCGGGCTACCCCTCGACCTATGGCGAAGCGGCCAAGGTCACGGTCGGCGCTGACGGAAGTTTTACGCAGGAGATGAAAGTCGCGACCAGCTTTGGCGATGTCGACTGCACCTCCACCCAGTGCTACGTAGCCTCCTTTACTGCGTTCCCTAATCTTTCTGACCGCAGCAATGACCAGTGGGTCCCCATCACTTTCAAGGCGGGTGCTACTTCCCAGGCTGCTCAATCGCAGGGTTCCACCGGCGCGGCACCGAGTGGTGGCCAGAGCACTGGTTCGGGCGCACAGTCACCGTCGCAGTCACGAGGTAGCGCATTGGTGAGCCTGTCCAAGACCTCAGACTTGAACCCGAGCGGCGACACCATTCGAGTTGAAGGCAAGGGATTCAAGACCTCTGGACCGGGCATCTACGTCGGTATCGCGCAAAATGACCAGATGGATGTGACCAACGCCGATTCCTTCGGCCCGGATACCAAGTTTGTGTCTACCTCTCGCGGCAACCTGAAGTCCGACGGCAGCTTCAGCGTGGATCTTCCGGTCAGCGCGAAGTTTGGCACGGCAGACTGCATGCAGAACGCTTGCTCGGTCTACACCATTGCTGCTCACGGTTCTTCCGACCGCAGCCAGGACACAGCGACAGCAGTATCGTTTGCCGGCGGAGCTGCTAAGCAGGACGCTACCCTGCCGTCCGGCGGTGGCTCCTCACAGTCCGCCGGCAGCGCAAGCTCCAGCGCCAGTGGCAGCACAGGGTCTAGTGGGTCGAGTAGCACCACCGGTTCCAGCGGCTCTAGCAGCTCCAGCAGCTCCAACGACAGCAGCTCCTCGACCGGAACCCCGGCGGTAAGCCTGTCCACCACGGAACTGAACCCATCGGGCAGCACCGCAATTACCGTCTCCGGCACCGGATTCAAAACCAGCGGCAACGGCATCTACGTCGCAGTGGCTGAGAAGAACAAGTTCTCCACCACCAACGCTGATGCTTTCTCCGCCGCTGAGTTTGTCCGCACCTCCCAGATGTCCTCCGACGGAAGCTTCTCTACCACGCTCAATGTCGAGGCCGTCACCTCGGCCGCCAACTGCGTCGAAAATGACTGCGCACTCTACACCTTTGCTGCACATGGTTCTTCCGACCGCAGCCAGGACACGGCCACGGATCTCAGCGTCGGTGGCTCCGCCAAGGAACGCGAAGAAGCTGTGAAGGCCGGTGCCTCCAAGACCGGAGAGTCCAAGGCCAGCGGCGCATCCAAGGCATCTGGCAAGGCTTCCGCAAAGTCCAACGCTTCCGGTAATGGGCTCGACGAAGTTGTGCAGACTCAGCAGGCCGCGACCAATTCCCCGCTCCAAACCGCCGCAGTCGCCGGAACCGGCGCAATCCTGGGCGCGCTAATCTTCGGTGCTGGCATCCTGGTCGGTCGCCGTCAAAAGTCCGTCGATTAGCACCGCGCCGGACTAGTCCAAGCGTACGACGGCGATTGCGTAGTCGCCGTCGTGCGAGATGCTTAACGACGGCCCCAGCTGCCACTCCTGATCGTGGAAATGGCGGCTTACAGCTCCGTGGAGACTGATGCTCACGCGACCGTAGGCATCCGGCTGCACCTCTATTTCCCGCCAGTCCAGCCGATCTCGCGCAATCGGCGGCTGGCTGCCGAAGATAGTCTGCGACCAGGCCTTGATGAAGGCTTCCTTCGCAGCCCAGCGGCCCGCTAAGTGACGCGCCAGCGCGCCGCCGACTGCTCCGCGGCGCTTTGCTATCAGTAGCTCAGCCGGTGTGAAAACCGCCTGCGCGAACTGACTTCCTGGCATATTCAGCTGCTCTTCGAAGCTCGGAATATAGACGAGGTCTACGCCAATCATGGCTGGAGGACACCATCGATCAGACGGGCGCCATCGGAAAGCAGAACGGCCTTTTCCAATGCAGCGGGTGAACCGAACCGACCACCGTCCGCCAGGTTTCGCTCGCGTGGACGCTCGTAGAGAGTTTCCCCACCGTAAATAGCCTCATCAATGCGACGCAGACCAGCCGCTTCGCGGTTGTGCGCCGCGCTACGCCAGCGTTCCGCAGCCTCAGCGCCATCGTGCTGCACTATCGCTTGATAGAAAGCTTCCGGATGGACGACTGCCACCAGTGCCGAGACATGTCCGAACCCGAGCGAGGTAACAAAGCCAGCCTTCAGCGGCAACGTATTGCCGAAATTGACTGCCTTCGTTGGCCATACCAAACGAGAATGCTCAGCCAATGCGGGATCGACGCAGTCCAGCGATCGATTACCTGGCACAATGCCGCTACGCAATACTTGAGTCAGACCAATGATCTGGAACGCTGCAGCCCCACCCTTGGCGTGTCCGGTCAGGGATTTCTGAGAGACCACCAGCAGCGGGTTCGAGCGCTCGCGACCGAGTTCATCTGCAATGCGTTCATGCAGTTCAGACTCATTGGGGTCATTGGCATTGGTCGAGGTATCGTGCTTGGACAACACCACGACCTGATCCCCAGTGACATCGAGTGATGCAAGTGCGCGAGCCAACCGAGACTTCTCGCCGCCCTGAGCTGCCGCTAGTGCACCCAAACCCGGCGCCGGGATGGATGTGTGCGCGCCGTCGGCGAAGGACTGGGCGTATGCGACGACACCGAGCACGGGGAGTCCCATGTCACGAGCGATGTCTCCGCGAGCCAACAGCACCGTTCCGCCACCTTGCGATTCCACGAAGCCTCCGCGTCGACGATCGTTAGGCCTGGAGAAGTACGCATGGTCGATACCCTTATCTTCCATGGTGGCGGAGTCAGCTGTGGCGGCCATGTCGCCGAAACCTGTGATCCCCTCTGCGGATAGGTCATCGAAGCCACCCGCGACAACGAAATCTGCCTTACCCAGGGCTATCTTGTCGACGCCCTCCTCCACCGACACCGCTGCCGTCGCACAGGCTGCGACAGGGTGAATCATCTGCCCGTAGCCACCGACATAAGACTGCATAACGTGGGCGGCAATAACATTTGGCAATGCCTCCTGCAGGACGTCATTGGCTCGCGGTTGCCCCAGCAGGCCGTCGATGTAGAGACTGCGCAGCGACTCCATCGCACCAATACCTGTGCCCTGCGTCGACGACACTCGCGCCGGGTTGACCGCTTCCAGCAGTTGCGCTGGGCTGAAGCCCGATGACAGGAACGCATCAACAGTACAAACGATGTTCCACAAGCTCACGCGGTCCAGATTGTCCATCATGTCCGCCGGAATACCGTAGCGTGCCGGGTCAAAGCCCTGCGGAATTTGACCGCCAACATAGCGGCTCATCGCCATTCGGCGCGGAACCTGAACCGGCGTGCCAGCGGCTCGTGTCACAAGCCACTGCCCTGTCTCGGCATCGAAGCTCGCAGTGGTGTTGTCCGGGTTGGAACTGACAAAAGTCTCCGCTGCCGCGCGATCGCGCACCGCAAAGCTCAACGCTCGATCCAGGTAGACCGTGGTCAGCTCAGTCATCGTATTATCAACCAAATCGCCATCATCGGCGTAACGACGCACACCAACTCGCGCCAACACTTCATCGCGGTAGCGCGAAGCAATGTCGCTTTCTGCCAACGGTTGCCCATCGGCATCGCGCCAGCCGCCCTCATAGGAAATCAGCCCCATTGACCAGGCCAATTCCACAATTCCCGCTGCAGAAATATCATCGACTTCGGCCTCAAAGCGCGTCCGGGAAGAACCGTACGGTCCAAGCTCGCCGGCGCCCACGATGACCACCATGTCCTCCGGAGCCGCTGCGATGTCACCAAAGGTTGGTGTTGTCTGCGAAATCGGTCGACGCGGGCTTGGCAGGCTGCTTAAGACACGGCTTGACGACGGCTCCTGCGAGCGCGCCCCGCTAGCGACCTCGGAGTTTTGAGCTGATAGGCCAGCCGCCTGTGCAGCCTCCTGCGCCAATTGCGCAATGTTGAGGTCAACGTCACCCAATCCACCGGTGAGATCGGCCTGAATCGGGCGGGTTTGAGCATTCTTCCGAGTCTCCGAGCTCGCGAGCTCAATCAGTTCAGCTGCCATTTCTTCGGTGGAGAAGGTGCGGACTCCCTTTGCTTCCACTGCAGCAACCAACGGATCGTTTCCACCCATCAGGTTGGTTCCTCGGACCCAACCAATCTGTGCATGAGCCAGAGTGGTGCGCCTACGCCAAGCGTCCTCCACATTCCAGCGCGCCACCACTGCGTCGAGAGCGGCCTTGGCTTCACCATAGGCACCATCGCCGCCGAAGCGACCACGGTTCGGTGAACCCGGCAGCACCACGTGCAAACGATGCTGCAGATTATTGTCCCCGCCAAGTGCTGACATCCCTGCGATGAGTCGTTCCACCGACCACAGAAGCAGACGCATTTGGGTCTCGGACGCGGGACCGGCGTCGGCAAGCGAGCCCGAAACCGTAGGCGCCGCGAACGGGAAGAGTAGCGTCGGTGACAGTGCGGGCTTGGTCACGACCACTTCCGCACCAATCGTCGTAGTCTGCTCGGTTCCAATCCAGTCGATAAGGGAATCCAGGTCCTGGAAACTGGACAAGTTCGCCGGTACCACCCACAGCTTCGCCTCGCCCTGCGCATTCACGCGATAGAGCTGCTTGTAGAAGCTCAGGCGTTCGCGTCCAAGGCGTGAAGTGGTAACAACAACGGTTGCCCCCTGAGACAGCAGCTGTGCAGTTACGGCAGAACCAATCGAATTTGGCGATGCGCCGGTAACAACTGCAATGTCGGAGCTCATCGGCAGTTCGTCCACATTCGTGATGACCTCATCCGCCAACTGGCGGTAGATACTCGCCAACTGTGTCCGTCCTGCCTCGTCTGCCTTGGCAGCCCACCACTGTGCCTGCTCAACTGCGGTTTCATGGATACTGCCCGGCGCGGTGCCAGCCACATCCTCATCAGCGGCTGCCCATAGGCGCGCGAGGTCATCGCGGGAGGTGGCCCAGCGGTCGTCGAGAAGCACTGCCTTGGTGGGCGTAAACGTCGGGGTGACCAGCTTCGGCCAGTCCGCGCCGAGTTCAGCGGTGACAAGATTTACCAGGTTGCTGTCGGCGTCTTCGGCATCGAAGTCAATGGCATCGGTAATCTCGTGGCCGAGTTGCTCCAGAATCGTGCGTGCCGCGGTAGCAAGAATGCCTCGCTGACCTGTCAGTTTATCTGCAAACTCAGTGAGTGCAGCCGAGTCGACCACCCCAGCGCCACTGTCACTTGCCGACGGCTTAGCGACAGCTACACCGCGCTGCGTGGCGACCGCAAGGATCGCTTCATCGATCAGCTGGTTGAGTTCAGCAGTACTGGTTGGGGCGGCCGGTGCCAGATGCGCAAGATCGCCGCCGCGCAGGGATGCGCCCTCACGAGTACCAAGCATAATCTCAGCACTGACTGCGCTTGCCCACCCCTTGCCAAGCTGCCATTCACCCAGCACATAATCATCAATGTAATTCGCGCCTGCACCAGCGGGACCGGTAATCCGGCGAATACCGTCGGCAATGGCTTCGGAGAGAATCGGACCGAATGCCGAATACCCACTGGCCAAGCTATCAATCTTGTCCTTTAGATCCGCCAGTTCCGCATCTGCTGCCCCCTCGATTGAACCGAGCTCGAATTCCACTCCGAGATCGAGCAACAGTTGATTGCGTCGAGATGAGACTCCATCGACCAGAGTCTCGATGGAGTCAGCGGCACCGAGCTGGTCGGGGCGCACCTTCGTCCATTGGCAAATAAGAACTTCCAGCGCTTGTGCCGGGCTGACGGAAATATCAGCAACTTCGGCAGCCGGAGTGGCAGAACTCGTGATCGTGGTGGCCTGTTCGGTCGCCGCGGATTGGTCGGTGGATACTGCCGGCTCCGCTGCTCCCGCTGCGGCCGCTACTCCCGCTGCTCCTGATTCTCCAGATAGAGCCTGCGCCGCGTCCTGCTCTGTTGTCACCTCCGACTCGAGCTCAGTCTTTTCCGGCTGAATTTGGTCGCGCATAAACACTGCATCAGCATCACGTTCGAGATTGAGCACTCGAATGTCACGGCTCCGGTGACGGGGCAGCTGGCAGGTACGGGCAGCCAGGTTTGCCAGTGTGGGCGCTGTACCTACCCCGACTTCAATAATGCGGCTGACACCGAGAGCCTCAAGCAGCAGATCCTGCGTTTCAATCCACCTCACCGGTGAGCAGAATTGCCAGGCCAGCAGCTCGACCAGCAACATGCGGGCCAGGCGCGCCGGGTTTTCAGCGGCAGTGCCGAAATCGGCAAGGATGTGTTCCAGAATGTCTGAGTCGACGACTGCAGCCATCTGGCGGACGAACTTCTCAGTCAGCTCAAAAGAGGTCGCGGTGAGATTCGGGATATAGCGTCCCACCAGGCGTTCTGGAGCGATCTCCGCCGGCAGCAGCCGCTCCAGGTGTTTACGGAAGGAATCCACACCGTCGCGCAGGACACTGGAGTGGAATGGCACATCAATACCTGGGATACGCACGAATCCCTTGCCGTCCGAGCTACGGCGCTCGCACTGTTCAGCCAATGCCGCCAGCCCCGCGACGGTGCCGGCGACGGCGTACTGCTTGCCTGCCAGGTTGAGATTTACGACTTCGAGGAACTCACCGGTTTCCTGCGACAACCGATTAACAAACTCAGTGACCTCGTCCTCGCCCACGCCAATCTTGTCCGGACGCAAGGCGCACAAACCATAGTTGGACCTCCCCTGCTCATCACGTTCGACCAGTTCATGCATGGTCAAACCGCGGCGGTAGACAACCTCCAACACGGCGTCTGCGTCAAGCGCACCAGCGAAAGCCGCCAGCGCGTTGTACTCACCGACAGAGTGTCCCGCAAAGTGAGCTGTTTCATCTAGCAGCCCTGCTTCACGGAGCTCCGCAACCTGTGCCAGCCCCAACGTCGCCATCGCAACCTGGGTGAACTGAGTCAGATTCAGAACACCTTCTGGGTGGAAATAGCGCACACCATCCACGACCACCTCTACCGGGTTGTCCCGGACAATAGCCAGTACGGAAAAGCCAAGCTTCTCTCGGGTCATCGCATCAGCCTGGTCCCACACGCGGCGGGCCGCTACGCTGCGAGTCCGAGCAGACAGCCCCATCCCCTGTGATTGAATCCCCTGACCAGGGAAGACATATGCGGTCGTCGGTGCGGCGATTACAGCAGTGGCGGTCAATACCAGCTCGCCATCTACTGTGGCCGTGACTTCGCGGACTTCACCGGCGCCTGGGCGGTCATCAAAACCACGGCGTTCGACAGAGAATTTCACTTGCTGTCCAGGTAGAACCGGGCTCAGCATAGTCGCAGTGAACTCAATCACCCGATTGCCCATGCCGGCATCCGACGTGACAACAGCCGCATGCTCGGCCATCGCCGACAGCCACATTCCATGGACAATAACCCCTGGTAGACCAGCGAGCACTGCTGCACGGGAATCGACGTGGATAGGATTGCGATCGCCCGTGACATAGCTAAATGGCTCCATCGCCTTAGGCGCTTCCACGGTCAACGCACCGCGGAAACTTCGTGGCGTATCCGTGACCGTTGGAAATGGCACAGTGTTGGTCCGCGCTGTCTCGCCGCCGTTTCGGCCACGAATGGCAAAGCGTTCACTCAAGGTAGCGAGCAGCGTACCGCCATCACGAACCTCCGCGCGCACCACAACGAGCCGCCCTAAGTCCGTATCAACGACCTCGTCGACACGCGCACTAATCCGCAACGTTGTGGTTTCCTGCGGCAGAGCCCCAATCATACGAATGTGATGCTCAAGGTGAACAAGCGCGAGCATGCCCTCAACAACATCAATGCCGGTCTCAGTACGCGCCTGCGCGACTGCCGCAAAAATCGCTGGCCAAGCATGCCCAACCAACGCGTCCGGCACCGTCGCCTGTGACTCATCGCCGGCAGCTGCAATAGTGACCGCATCGTAGTCAGCCATCGCCATCGGATCCCACACGGATTCCCACTCCGCGACCCCATCGACGATGTTTGCAAGCTCACCGCCAGCTGCGATTCGCGTCAGTTCCCGCATCGCGGCTGTCGCATCCTCATGCTTAACGACGGGCACTGCGCCCACCGCTGCACTCTGGCACAGGCGAATTCGCAGTTTCGTATTCTCACCCGCAGCATCGGGCAGCGGCACCGTCAGCTGTGCCCAGATGAGGTCCTCCCCGCCCTCATCATTGCTCCCATCAGCTCCAATGGTCTCCACAATGGCACCAGTACCTGGGTGTTCCAGGCGTTGCGAACGAGAGACATCACTTGCTTCAGATACACATACCCACTCATGTTCCGCGCCGAGTGCCAGCGCCGGGTTCGGCTGCTGTCGGCCAGCCCACCAAATCACAGGTGCTGCGAGCATCCGGCTGAGGGCGTCAACAGGTACCTCCGGCAGGTAGCCGGTATCCATCAATGCCTGTGCGGTAGCTTTTTCAAACCGGCCCAGAATCTCTGCTACTGGCTCATTCGCGCGGGTAATGCCCGAAACAGCTTGCGGCCCTGGGATGATGCAGACTTGATCCGCATCGTAGCGAGAGTCATGCGCCTGCCATAGGGAGTCCGATCGCCACCAGCGACGAACCTCAGCATCGATAACCGGAACGAACGGCACAGGCTTGCCCGGGGTGCGGCAGAGCTCAGAGATAAAGAAGGTGACATCTGCTGGATGGAGCTGGGTATCCAGGTCTAGCAGGCCGGACAGTCGCGAGATTTCGCTGCGCGGCTGGGTGCGCAAGCTGTCGCCGTCGGCAAGCGCGGCAAACGTGCCCGCGTCGACTGCACTTAGTCGTGCCTCTACGCGGTCGACGAGTGCGACGAAGCGCGTCGACCACGTTGGATCGAGGAACGTCCCCTCGGGCGCGCACAATTCGAGATAGCGGTTCAGCACCTCGGCATACGTCATGGTGCTGACATCTCCGAAGTACGGCTTCGCGGTGGAGTTAATTGCCTCGATGATCTCCGCGCGTCGTTCGGTGACCTTAGTGAGGTCACCTGCGACTTCGTCAAGCAATCTGCCTGCGCGTGCTGCGGCGTTTTCAATTTCGTGGATATCAGCACCCAACTGGCTACGCCCCGACGCCATGCCATCCATGGCGCTACCGGCGGGAATCCAGTTGTCAGTGCCGACGGTGTCGACCAGCATTTGTTTCACGGACTCAGAGGCGGTCGACTCCTTTGCCGCCATCGCAGCTGTGCCGATGATGACAGCATCTACCGGCATCGGCGCCAACCCGTAACGTGTCGACCACGTGCCCATCAGATAATCACGGGACTGTTCTGGCTTGCCGATGCCACCGCCAACAGCAAGCACTACATCTCGCCTGCGGATCTTTGCGTAGGTGTTAATTAGCAGGTCATCGAGGTCTTCCCAGGAGTGATGGCCACCAGCACGCCCACCTTCAACTTGCATGATGATTGGATACGGCGTGCCATGCTGCGCCAAGGTATCCGCGATTTCGAGCACCGACTCGATTTGTGCGATTGTGCCCGGCTTGAAGGAAATATACGGAATTCCGCCCTCGCGCAGCTGCTTTACTAGCTCTACTGCCTCGTCCACCTCGGGGATGCCCGCAGAGATGGTGACACCATCAATCGGTCGACCGGCTGCCACCGCACGCGGGAGCAAACGCCGGCTTCCAATGTGCAAACCCCACAGGTACGGATCCAAAAACATGGTGTTGAACTGTGCGCTGCGGCCCTCCTCGAGCAGTTCGGAGAGTCGCGCCACATTAGCCTCGAAGATTTCCGGCGTGACCTGGCCGCCACCGGCCAGCTCTGCCCAGAACCCGGCATTCGCTGCAGCCGCCACAATTTCAGGGTCAACAGTTGTCGGGGTCATACCGCCGAGCAGAATTGGCGAGCGCCCGGTCAACTTGGTGAACTTCGTCTCGACACGGGGCTTAACCCCAGTGACCAGCCGCGGTGCAAACTCCAGCCACGATGTCGGATACTCAATGTCGCTCTCAGACAGGATGCTCCTCCCCGCAGCTGTTGCCGCAGCAATCACCGCCACGCCGTACCCTTCAGCGTTACGTTCTGTCAGCTTGACGACGCCCGTGTGTGGCCCCAGATCCAAAATGGTGGTTGCCCCTTGGTCGATGAGCCCCCGCACCTCAGCGCTCCAATCGCTGGAGTCAACCAAGATTGCACGCGCAAGCCAGTCAGCTGTTTCTGCATCCAGCCCAATGCGCTCAGCTCGCTCCACTACCCATGCCGCAGCAGGCGCCAGTGCTGGGTGATGGAATGCGCCGCTAACTGGCAAAACTGTACATTCGACAGCCCGCCCCTTCTGCTGCTGCGCTGTGAGCTGCTCTGCCAGCTGTTCTAGTTCATCTTGCTTGCCGATAACTACGCTGGTGGTCTGCGTATTCTTCAGACCGATGACACAGTCCTGGGAGAGGAAAGGTTCCAACTCCTCGACCGTTAGGCCAGAGATACTCATCATCGGCGCGCGCCCAAATCCGGCTACTCGGCTTCCGCGCGCACACGCCACACCGATGAGGCGAGCTAGTGCAAGCAGTTCTGCTGCCTTCTCTGGATGAGCGACAATCTCAGCGGTAAGAACACCTTGCGAATGACCGGTTACCGCTATCGCGTCATCGATATTAATTCCCTGCTTTGCCAGCAACTCAACAATGCCCAACTGTGCTAATACGATGCCCGGCACGCTGACTGCAGGGTTGGTTGTATCTCCGGTAAATGGGTCGTCTGTCACGAGTGAGATTGCCCAACCAAAGGGGTCGAAACCTGCGGGAAGCTGGCCGATGAGATCGTCGTCAAGCGGTGCGAGCAGTTCCTCAGCGCGAGTGAAAACTTCCCGTAGTTTCTTTGAGTTGCCACTGGCCATGACGCTGGAGAGAGTGTCCAGCCATGGTTGCGATTGACCGGCGAAAGTGACTGCAAAAGTACCCAGATCTGGAGCATTTACGACATTGGTCTGCAAAGTGGCGAGTTTTTCGTATTTCACGTGGCTGAGGTCCTTGTCTTGTGGGGTACGAAATGAAAACATCTTTTGTTTCCAAATCCTTGCCAGGACACTATGCCATAAATCATGAGGAATCCATCATGTTTTTCTGATGCGGTTCTGTGGTCATGTCAGAGGGAAAATAGTTTGCCCCCCTAAAGTAGGGAGTCCGGAATAGCAACGAGGTCAACGGGTCCAGCACCCCAAAAGCAAAAGAATTCCGCAGGCAGGAAACAGTGTTTCCCCGCTGGGAAACTACTTGCGCTTCATCCCCGCGGCAGCATCGGCTACGGAAAATGAAGCCACGATGACTGCGTCGATTTACACCTAATCGGTGATGAACATCACACTCAGAATGAGCGTCAATGTGCGACTAGAACGCTCAGTTTTCGCCAATTAATCGCCTAGCGCATCCAAGATTGCGGACTCCGCTTCTTCTAAGCGCCGCTCTGACTCTTCAAGGTCCTGCTGCGACCTACCGTCGCGCTCGACTTTGCCGTCGAAGATTGCGCAGGGATCATCGTTGACCACAGTGTCGTCGGGAACTATGCCACGACGCGCCATGTACTCATCCAGATGCATCGAGATGCTCAAGTTGCCTCCCTGCTTCCACCTTACGATTCAAGTTACGATTCGAGCAGCGTCATTGTATCGACAGGTTCGATCGCCCTACGCAGTGGAATGAGCGAACAGAGGTTTCCCAGAATGGTACTCACACGCGCTGTGCGGCTGCCCCGTTTTGTGTTCCCGCCAAAAGAGGCGGGACTGTCGCAGGCCTACAACTGGTCTGGCGGCCAGGGCTTTCCATCGGGGAAATACCGGTCATATTTCCAGCCCAGGCGAAAGGGGAGGACGTATTTCTGGGGACTGTTGTTCGCTTCCCACATTGATTTTGGCTTAGTCGCTTTCTCGGCTTCTTCCCGGTCGGTGTACACCCCGTAACAGATGGGGTCCCAGAAGTTGCTATCGGTGATTTCAAGAGTGGGGGTGCCGGTGAACACTCCGTAAAGGAGTTGGTCGCGGCTTTCGACCTCGACTTCGAAATCTTCCCAGGTGCCCATCATTCCGCCGGGTTGCGCGCGCCACCAGTTGTCAATCGCGAGGGCAGTTTCTTCGGATTCGACAAAGCCGCCGAGAGGTTCAGTGTTATCCGGGTAGCGGGGATAAACGACGCAGACAACAATTTTCATAGGCAATATTCTTGCGTTCTGCGGGAGGCCTACAGCTGGTCTGGTGGCCAGGGCTTTCCATCGGGGAAATACCGGTCAAACTTCCAGCCCAGGCGGAACGGAAGCACAAACTTCGGAGGGCAGTTGTTGGCCGCCCACATCGTCTTAGGTTTTGCCTCGCGCTCAGCTACCTTACGGTCTGTGTACACCCCGTGACAGATGGGGTCGTAATAGTCTGGCTCGTCAATTTTGTGGGCGGGCGTACCACTAAATACCCCGTAGAGAATCTGGTCGCGGCTATTGACCTCGACCTCGAAATCTTCCCAGGTGCCAATCATGTCGCCAGGTTGCGCGCGCCACCAGTCGTCTATCTTGCGGGCGGTCTCCTCGGACTCGACGAACCCGCCGAGAGGTTCCGTGTTATCCGGATAGCGGGGATAAACGACGCAGACAACAACTTTCATAGTCATGGTTCTACACCCTGCATGGGAGATTGGCGACCTCGGAGTAGCTTCGGGCGTAGTAGGTCTTCCCCCGATAGACGATAGTTCCCAACGTGACACCGATGAAGCGGGTATCTACTTTCCCGTTACATGTAAATGCAATGTTGTTCTGGTCTAGACGATTCGTGTTGTAGGCAGAATCGCGCACCCCGCTTAGGGCAAGCCTCCACGCGGTGTAGTATTTGTACCTCAAGTCGGAGCTGTGTTTGATACTCGTGACTGGGACGCTGCACTTTGTGTGTGGCTTGAAGCCAATGGTTCCCCAGTTACCTGACTTCCGTAAGTGGATGTAGTCCAGCCATAGGGTGCAGGGGCCATATTCCTTGACAGCCCGAACGGCGGTGGTGCCCTCGTCAAGTGGGGTATCAGATAGGACATAGGGAATCGCGATAGACCCAAGACTCTCGTCCACTTGGGCCTGGGCGGGCGCTGCTGTTCCTAGGCTGGCGACGCTGATTGCCACCGCTGTGAGTAGGGATATTGTGCGTGTGCGCATGGTTGGAGCCTTCCGTGAGTACGCTTACCAAACCGTTGGCGACAAGCTGCCCCGCGGTATTTTATTAGCTGGGCGACTGTCACTTATAGAATGGTTCACTTCCTGCCTCAATGAAAGACCTATACCTTTCGGCTACCCTAAGCCGAGCTAGCCCGTGTCTACTCCTCTAGACACGAGCAGCTTGCCCCACGAAACTTGGCACATGCCTACATACACAGCAAAGGTGGAACGCTCCGGAGACCGGTGGGCTGTTGCAGTGCCCCAGGTTTCAGGACTATTCACCCAGGGTCGCAACCTTGTCGAGGAAAAAGACAGTTGCGCCGGGCGTTAGAGCTGTACCCGGAGATAGAGACAGACCCGGACACCGCCGAGATAGTCATTCAGATGGACACTCCCCGCGGGGAGGAGGCCGCCACAGCTATTGCCCGTAACCGTACCCTCCTCGTGGAAAAGGCGGCAGCCGCAGCCGCAACTGCTCGCGCCTCCCGCCACCTCGTAGACCGGGGATTGGCCTACCGCGATACAGCCACGCTGCTCGATATTTCATATCAACGGGTTGGGCAGCTCGTCACATAGCCCACCTGCCACCTATCCACACACCCCGCCCGACGCGACTGTGCACCGCCCCATGCAGCAGTGCCCTCGCGCCGGGCGTTTCCTGTACGTGACCTAGGAAAAAGGAGACTTTTGATCGCGCCGAAGCGGCGTGCCAGGCGCTGTGACGGAGCGCACTGGTACCTACAACGAGGTGAAAGTCGAGCGTGAGCGGCGCATGACCGCGGTGGAGGGTAAGCAGGCACGTCAGCGTGCCACCCTTGGCGCAGAGATAGACTCCGACTACGCCGAGACGCTGGCCGAAGCAGACCGCACGGTGAACTCTGCGGTGGAGACAGTCAATGCGGCACTGGACGCGTGGCGCGAAACTGTCACCGCCGGGGTCTATTCCAAGACGGTCACGCGCTCGGAGACGGACCGCACGGTCATAGGCGAGACTACTAAGACTGGCGAGAGCGCACCATCTCTATGCCGCCGCAGGTTGTCGAGCAGCTGCGCCCACGGGTTGCAGGCCGCCACCCTGCCGAGCTGGTGCGGTACACCCTCCACAGCGACCCGTTTACTGACCCGCTGCTCTACCGACGGGTTCACATTCCTGGTGGACCTCCACCATGAGCACGTGCGCGGATGACGATGACACGTTTCCTAAGAGACTAGGCTGTCATGACCTCCTCACACCTCTGCCTCACTGCTCATTGCCTCTAGTGCCAATGTCATGCAGGTGCATAGGCAGCTGGGGCACGCGCGCGCCCGTCCATCACCCTCGATGCGTGCTCTCATCTGTTCGACACCGGACTGGGTGAAATCGGGCGGGAAATGGGCCAGATTTTGGGCACGCGGCCTAATGAGGGCGGAAAATCTGACGGGCTGGAGAACGAAGATACCCCGTGACCTGCATAGTCACGGGGTATTTATGTGTGCGCCTGGGGAGACTCGAACTCCCACGCCCTAAGGCACTGGAACCTAAATCCAGCGCGTCTGCCAATTCCGCCACAGGCGCCCGTCGCGAATCCGTGACAGTTACGTACAGTCCCCGTAAGCATGGACTACTTATTAGCCACCTACAGGCACAACGAACTTTCACAGCTCATTTGGACTGTACACACTTTAACGGGTTCGCCGCAGATTTCCTAATGTCCTAGCAGAATTCGTAATGCCGGATCCCCTGCCTTATCCAGCGAGCGCGCTAGCTTGGCAGGTCACGGACTAGCTATGGTGGTTATGTGTCCACTTCACAGCATTCCAATACCACTGACAAGCCAGCGAAGATTCCCACTCGTACCCGCGTGGTGCAACTAATCTTCTTGGCTCTTGCAGTCGGCGCCACTCTTGCACTCGCCTACTGGCAGCTCAGCAGGTGGAACACAACCAGCTCATTCCAAAACCTGGGCTACGCACTGCAGTGGCCAGCTTTCGGCCTGTTCTTTATTTGGGCCTACCGCAAGTACATGGAGTACGAACGCGAACGCCTGAGCGGCAATAGCGAGGCCGCATTTGAGGCTAAAGACGATGTCATGACGGAAATTCCAGACGACTTCCTGCCGACCAACCCAGATGGCTCGCGAAAGGTGCAGCGTGTGGATGAGACACAATCGACGGATTCTGGCACCAACGCCTAGGCGATAACTGCTTATTCGAGAAAAGGACTTTTAGTGACCAACATCAATCCAGATCGTCAAGAGCGCGTAAGGAAGGCGCTGACGTACTTCTCCGTCACCGCCTATTTCACGGGTGTGATGCTGCTCTTGCTGTGTGCCGAGATGATTTACAAGTACCTCATCCTCGACAACTCCGCCGACGCGCCGCGGTGGTTCTTCTACACCGCCCAGATTCACGGCTTCGGCTACATGGCATTCCTCATTGCCACCGTAAACCTGGGTACCAAGGCCCGCTGGGAACCAGCAAAGTGGATTATCACCGCGCTCGGTGGCGTAGTCCCGTTCCTCTCCTTCTTCGTCGAGAAGAAGCGCCGCGAGGAAGTCGAGACCGCTTTCCAGCTGAAGTAGCGGGCTCTCGGCAGCCCGAGGGCTCGCCCGTGGGCTCACCCCAGGGCTATCCCTCAGACTCTGCCTCAGCCAGGATTTTCAGCGCCGGAGTCAAGGCACGCAGTGCACGCCCCCTGTGACTAAAAGCGTCCTTGTCTTCGGCGCTCATTTGTGCCGCAGACAAAGTGGCCTCAGCTTCGTTGCCCTCTCCAACTGCGGGCGCGAACACCGGATCATAGCCGAACCCATTGTCCCCAACAGGCTCGCGCAGAATGGAGCCAGGCCAGCGGCCCTCTACAACCAGCAGCAGGTTACCGGCTTCATCGAGGACGGCTGGGAAACCGCCGTCGGCTAGCGCGGACGGCACCTCCTTGACACCGGGGACGACCAACGCGCAAGCGGTACGGAAGGACGCCGTACGACGCTCATCTGGGCAGTCCCCCATCTGAGCGAGCAGCAGCTCGTAGTTAGCGACATCGTCTCCGTGGGTGCCGGACCAGCGCGCCGAGAGCACACCCGGCATACCGTTTAGCTCATCTACGCTGAGCCCCGAATCGTCAGCCAAGCACGCGTAGCCGGTGTGTGTCGCACCATCGAAAGCCTTGATGTAGGCGTTGTCCGCAAAAGTGCGACCGGTTTCAGGGCGCTCTGGGTACTCCGGGACGTCGCTAAGCGAAAGAAGCTCCACCGAATCAATACCCGCCGCACGCAGGATGCGGTCGAGCTCGACTAGTTTTTTAGAATTTCGGGTAGCGACAAGGAGCTTCACGGCAGCTCACCCGGGTACGGCGCACGCAGAACTTCCTGCTGCAGGGCGATGAGCTCACGAAGACCCTTTTCCGCAGAGTCGAGCATGTCATTCAGCTGACCTCGGTCGAAGGTGCCTTCCTCGCCAGTGCCCTGGATTTCGACGAACTTGCCCTCTGCGGTCATCACCACGTTGAGGTCGACCTCAGCGCGAGAGTCCTCCTCGTAAGGCAGGTCCAGGCAGACGCGGCCGTCAATAATGCCGACCGAAACAGCTGCGACTGGTGCCTTCAGCGGGGTGCCCGGCACTGCGCCCGCTGCATGCAGGTAGGTCAGGGCATCAGCCAGCGCAACGTACGCACCGGTAATGGAGGCGGTACGAGTACCACCATCCGCCTGCAGAACATCACAGTCGATGTTGATGGTGTTCTCACCGAGTTCCTTCAAGTCGATAGCTGCGCGAAGCGAGCGACCGATTAGACGGGAAATCTCGTGGGTACGACCCTTGACCTTGCCGCGCATCGACTCGCGGGGCATGCGCTCGTGGGTAGAGGCCGGCAGCATGGAGTACTCAGCAGTCAGCCAGCCCTCGCCGGAGTCACGCTTGAATCGCGGCACCGACTGCTCAACGGAAGCGGTGCACATCACACGCGTATTGCCGAAAGTAACCAGCACAGAACCTGCCGGATTGTCGGTGAAGCCACGAGTGATGGTCACCTTGCGCATTTCATCAACCGCGCGTCCATCGGCACGGCGAAAATCGGAATTAGCTGTAGTCATGCCAACTACCCTACCGCCCGGCGCGAAAGCGGTGCGACAGCTGTACGGAAACCCGATAATCGATGAGACTAGCCGCCTAGCTCCATGCCCAGGTAGGCCAATTCAACGTCACCGGTAAAGGTACTCTTCGCAGCACCCAGTGCTTCCTCACCGTCGGCGTATGGCGGAATGTGAGTCAGCACCAGCTTCTTGACCCCCGCCAGCGTCGCTGCCTTTCCGGCCTCATAGCCCGTCAGGTGCATGTCCGGCGGGGTGCCCTCTTCGTTACTGCACCATGTGGCTTCACAGATGAAGATATCCGCATTCCGCGCCAGCTCCACCAGTTCATCGGTCCACGCAGTATCTCCGGTGTATGCAATGGTCAGACCATCTGCTTCAATGCGGTATCCAACAGCTGGCACCGGGTGGACCATGTTATACGGCGTGACGACGGCGCCTCCGTCCGCTTCGCCCCCACCGACTAACAGTGGTTCACCGGGGCTACTCACAACCTGGTCAAAAGTGTCTTCCAGGTTGGCATCTTCTTCACTTCCCAGTGCTTTGCACATGGTGCCTATCCGGTCGTGAATGTCTCCGGGGCCAACCAGGAGATTCCGGGAACTCGCCGGGGCTGTCGGGTGGAAGCGACGCCAGACGAGCAGCCCTGGAATGTCTGCAGTGTGGTCTGGGTGCACATGAGTTAGTAACAAATCACAAGCTGCAGGATCAGAGATCTTCTGCAATTCGGCGAGGACACCGGGACCCAAATCAATGACAAAGGTTCGACCGTTATCCAGCTCAATGAGGTAGCCAGATGCTGGCGCCGATGGGCCACCCATGCTGCCTGTACATCCCAGAACCTTCAATCGCATACTTCAAGCTTGCCATGTAATTGATCAAAACCGAGCAAAAAACCAATGGAGTGTCTGGATTTAATAAGAAAGGTCACATTTGGGAATGCATAGTGACCTGGCTAATACCGGGCCCGAGGAAGCGCTTTGCCAGTGATGCAAAAACTTGCGGATCTCCAGTGGATTCAAATGTGCGCACAGGGGTCGGATTACTCTCCGGGTCAGCGAGCATGTCGGTCTTTGTGAGGATGCGCAGAACGTCCTTCGACGTCTCCTCCGCCGAGGACACTAGGGCGACGTCCTCCCCCATGGCCAGCTGAATCACACCAGACAGCAGCGGATAGTGGGTGCAGCCCAGCACGAGCGTATCTACACCATCGGCCTGCAATGGCGCGAGGTAGCCCTCTGCAAGTCCCAGAATCTGGCGACCAGAGGTAATTCCTCGCTCGACAAAGTCCACGAATCGCGGGCAGTCGACCGCGGAGACATCCACGCCGGGCACTGCATCAAAGAGATCTTGGTAGGCACGGGAGCGAATCGTGGCGGCGGTACCGATTACGCCGACTTTTCCGTTCCTGGTGGTCGAGACCGCACGGCGCACGGCGGGCAGAATGACCTCGACTACTGGGACTGGGTAGCGCTCGCGGGCATCACGCAAAAATGCGGCCGAAGCAGTGTTGCAGGCAATGACTATCATCTTGCAGCCGCGTGCAACCAGTTCATCGGCGATCGCTTCAGCGTGCTGACGAACCTCGGCGATGCGCAGCGGGCCGTAAGGGCCGTTGGCAGTATCGCCGATGTACATAATCGACTCGTGCGGCAGCTGATCCATGATGGCACGCGCCACTGTCAGCCCACCGACACCGGAGTCGAAGATGCCAATCGGCGCTGTTCGGTCGGGGAAGCCGCTATCCTGCGCCGTCAGCTGATTGACTGCCTGAGTTCCTGCTTCTGCTCCCACCGCTATCTGGACTCCTCATATCGTTGGTCAAACACCGAAGCTCCTATTCTAGGCCGTTTCCGCCAGGAGCTGATGCCGCTTACCTCGGGCTCTTAGCCACGTGCGCGACCGCGCTTAAACATCACCGCAGCCCAGATGCCCGCAAGCCCACCGAAGAGGTGCATCTGCCAACTAACAGCCATCTGTGTTGGCAGCACTCCCCAGATAAGACCCGAATACATCGATGCCAGAATCACGCCCAAAATAATCTGCATCACCCGACGGTTCACGAAACCGCGTACGACCAAAAACGCCAGCCAGCCGTAAATCAGGCCGGACGCACCGATGTGGACGGTATTTACACCGCCGACCAGCCATGTCAGACCGCCACCAACGACCGTAATCAAGAGCGTGACCTGCCAAAATAGCCGCTTCGACGACATTGCAATCAAACCGGCGAACAACGCCCCGGGCAGAGAGTTCGCCACAATGTGCCCGTAATCTGCGTGCAGCAGCGGTGCGGTCAAAATTCCCCACAGCGTCGAGGTTTCGCGTGGGCGCACACCGAAGTTGTTCAGCGCCCCACCAAAGATGAAATCGTTGACAAGAAAGACCGTCCATATAAGTACCAGGTACCCAATAGCCGTACTGATGGCCGCCCCGAGCCCGCCGTCGCGATCCTGCGGAACAATCTGATTATTCCGCCGCGTCTGCACGGGACCGCGCATCGGGTACTGCGCATAGTTCTGGTAATTCTGCTGTTGTCCCGAGCTCCATTGCGGATTCATTGGCGAACTTCCCTCACTACTTGTCCAGCATCTCTGACAGCGCGGCTACTCCCGCGCGCCCCGTTGCACTCATCACGGCATCGACAATAGCCATCTGCACCGCATCGGCCGCCATCGCAGCCAACAGCGCCACCACATCCGAGCCCACGGGTTCAGCGTTTTCGCTATCCGCTGCCTCGGCCGAGCTGAGCGCAAACAGCGTGTCACCGTCCATCGGTGCATGAGCCGGCCGAATCGCTCGTGCCAGCCCATCATGACCGCACATCGCCAACCGCTTCAACTGCGCAGTCGTCACCGGCGCATTGGTTATCAACGTGCCAATCGTCGTGTTTCGCGTGCTTGCCGACGACTCCCCGTCGCCAGCCGCATCTGCGAGAATCTTGGTTCTACCGACGAAAATCTGGTCCAACTGGGCCAATGCCTCCTTGCTGGCACCGGCAGCCGCCGGCATTCCGTAAAGGTGTCCCTCCGGGTCAATGACTGCACCAAAGGAGTTAACCACCATTGCGGCAGCCACAAAGTACTTACCATCGGCGGAGGTCACACGGGCTTGTCCAAAACCACCCTTAATTGCCCCGGCCATAGCGCCAACACCGGCACCTACTGTTCCGGAGGGAGTGTCCTCCGGGACGTCGTCAAGCGCGTGCGACAACGCTTCGCGCCCGAGTTCAGCGGTGGGCAGCGTCGGCTCACCTAACAGCAAGTCGAAGATGACAGCACCGGGAACGATGGGCACGAGGATATCTGGACGAGTTGGAGTGACCTCAAAGCCAATGCCGCGGTCACGCAGTTCGCGCATAACTCCGTCGGCAGCTGCAAGGCCGTATGCGGAGCCGCCAGCCAAAACGACAGCGTGGGCGCGTTCGACGGTATTCTCCGGTGCGAGCAGGTCGGTCTCGCGAGTGCCAGGACCGCCACCGCGGACATCGACAGCGCCGACAGCACCGCCTGGAGCGGCGATGACGGTGACTCCGGTATCCCCCTCAGCAGCATGGCCGATGGAGATGCCGTCGATGGAGTCGAGACATCCTGCGCCAATGTCGATGCTCGTGCCCAACGCAGCACTGCTGGCTTGGTGTCGAATGTCGGTGGGGCTGATTGCGAAAATCTCAGAATTCATTGTCGCCTACGGCACCTTTCACCACAGTTCATGGCAGTTAGCCTCAGTTGATTACTGCATCTTTCGGGGTTTTGCTCGGATTCGTTACTCACTCATAAGCTGATCCAGCAGTGACTCTTGGTTGTAGGACAGCCACTGGTACATCGCGTCGGTCTGCTCAATCTGCTCGATGGAGCCATTGAGGTTCTCCATGGAAACGTGCAGGTAAATACGTAGGTCATTGATTCCTGCAACCCAGGCATGGGCATCGCTTTCCGAAATGGATACCTGCCCCGACTCGGCGGGCTCCAGTGCGTCGATAATCGCACGCAGGGAATGGAGCTTGCTCTCTACAATCTCCGACTCATGCAGCTGGCGCATGAGGGCGTTTTCCCCCTCCACGCTCTCCTCACCCGGCTTGGTGAAGTCCGGCAACAGTCGCGCAAGCTTAGGATCGGCTGGGGCCTCGGAGTGTCCGACGGGCATTCCCGTCATTTCCGCGAGCTCATCCTTCGGCGCCGACCGGGCTCGCTCCATCAGCGAGTCCGCCACAGTAGCAGCCAGATTCAGCAGCAAATCCCGCTCCGTGCCTTCAAAAGCCGTGACGTACTTGATGCCACCGCCGAGAAGGGATCGCTTGCGCTTCCAAGGACGCATGTAAATTCTCTCCCGCTGTCGAATATCGGCTTAGTCAGCCTGCTCCATTGTTGCCCACAAGCCCGCCTTGTGGAGCTTCTTCACATCGGCCTCTACCTTGTCACGCTCACCGGAAGACACGATTGCCTTACCCTCCGTGTGAACCGTCATCATCAGCGCGTGCGCCTTCTTTCGGTCCATGCCGAAGAGCATCTGGAACACGTAGGTGACATAACTCATCGAATTAACCTGGTCATCCCACACAATGCACTGCCAGGGTCGGTTCGATTCCGTCACGACATCGGCATCCATAGTGGGCATCGGTGTTGCTGCTGGCATGCTCATAGGCACCAGGATAGTACGGAGTGGCGCGCGCTCGCCGGAACCGACTGCCCCGGCCAGCTTCAGCCGACTAGACTATTGACCGTGATTGATAAGCATTCCTCCACCGCCCTTCTCACCGATAAGTACGAACTGACGATGCTGCAGGCATCGCTTGCCGACGGATCCGGCGAGCGCCAGGTCGCCTTCGAGGTGTTTGGCCGTCGTCTGCCGAATGAGCGCCGCTATGGCGTTGTCGCTGGGACAGCGCGTGTATTGGATGCTATCCGCAACTTCCGCTTCACCGAGGAACAGCTGGCTTCGCTGGACTTCCTCGACGACCGGACGCTGGATTACCTGCGTAACTATTCCTTCAGCGGCCAAGTCGACGGCTACCGCGAAGGAGAGCTCTACTTCCCCGCCTCGCCCATTTTGACTGTGCGGGGCACTTTCGCCGAGTGTGTCATTTTGGAGACTGTTATTCTCTCCATTCTCAATGCGGACTCCGCCATTGCCTCGGCAGCGACCCGAATGGTCACGGCTGCCGGTGGGCGCCCGATTATTGAAATGGGTTCGCGTCGTACTCATGAAGAAGCAGCTGTGACCGCTGCCCGCGCCGCCTACCTGGCAGGTTTTAGCGCCACCTCCAACTTGGAGGCAGCGGCACGGTACAACATCCCAGCCTCCGGTACCGCTGCGCACGCGTGGACTCTGTTACACACCAACCCAGATGGCACGACAAACGAGACTGCAGCCTTCAAAGCTCAGATTGACACGCTGGGGACCGACACCACTTTGTTGGTGGATACCTACGACATCACCGAGGGCGTCAATACGGCCATTGAGGTCGCGGGGCCGGAACTCGGCGGTGTACGTATTGACTCCGGTGACCTCGGAGTTCTCGCTCGCCAGGTGCGTCAGCAGCTGGACTCGCTGGGCGCACACAACACCAACATCGTAGTGTCCTCTGACCTCGACGAGTTCGCCATTGCGGCGCTGAGGGCCGAGCCGGTCGATGTCTACGGCGTGGGCACCTCTGTAGTCACTGGCTCCGGCGCACCGACTGCGGGACTGGTCTACAAGATGGTCGAAGTTGATGGGGTGCCCGTCGCCAAGCGCTCGTTGGACAAGCGAAGCCACGGTGGCGTGAAGGCGGCGATTCGTACCTGCCGCCGTTCCGGTACCGCCGTGGAGGAAATCGCTTTCCCGCTCGGCTCGGAAATCCCGGATGTGGGCAACCTGCACTACCGCGATCTAACCATTCCGATGATGCGCGATGGCGAGGTCGTCGATGGCCTACCGACCTTGGAAGAGTCCCGCGATCACTTGGTTAAGGCGCTGGTCAGCCTCCCGTGGGAGGGGCTCGCACTTTCCCGTGACGAGCCGGTACTGTCCGTCCGTTTTCACGGCGTTTAGGCGGCGGGGGAACTGTGTCGGATACTCCCGAGTACGCAGATTTTGCAGAGCTATCGGACGGCTTTGAGGACTTTGACGATGTTGACGATGCTGACGAGCTAGCTTCGCCGAGAGCCAGCGTCCATGACTCGGACAGCATCGAAGCTCTTCTCGATGCAGCAGTGAAGGGACTCGGCGGAACAACTCGCCCGAATCAGGTCAAAATGTCCCGGTCGGTGGCCTCCGCCTTTGCGCGCGAGCGACACCTAGCGGTACAAGCCGGTACCGGTACTGGTAAGTCACTGGCCTACCTGGTGCCCGCCATTGTGCAAGCAATGGAGTCCGACGAGTCGGTAATCGTTTCCACGGCGACCATTGCGCTGCAACGCCAGCTGGTCGAACGCGACTTGCCGCGGCTAGTCAGTTCGCTAGAGCCACACTTGTCCCGCACGCCAACCTTCGCAATCCTCAAAGGCCGCTCAAACTACCTGTGCAAGTCCAAGGTCGGAAATGTCATCAAAGATCCCGTCATCGACGGTGATGAATCCGAGCCGACCGGTATGGGCGGCCCAACTGCTCTACTCAGCGAAGCGCAGCTCAGCCGAACCGCTGCCGAGGTCATGCGGCTACGCGAGTGGGCCAATGACACCGACACCGGCGACCGCGACAGCCTGGACAAGGGCGTCTCCAACGAAGCCTGGCGGCAGGTCTCCGTCACGGCCCGCGAATGCGTCGGCGCCATTTCCTGCCCTTTCGGCGAGGAGTGTTTCGCCGAACAAGCCCGCCGCGAGGCCTCCAACGTCGACATCGTTGTCACCAACCACGCCCTGTTGGCCATCGATGCGCTCTCCGACGCCATGATCTTGCCGCAGCACGACTGCGTCGTCATTGATGAGGCTCACGAGCTCGACGGCCGAATCACCTCCGTTGCCACCGACGAGCTCTCCCCTGCCGGTATCACCATGATGGCCCGGCGCGCCCGCAAATTCGGCGCCGCAGAGCAGGTCGATGATGTCACCGATGCCACGGATCTACTCGGCGAGACCGTCGCATTGCTTGCCGACGCCTACAGCGGCGCACTCGAAGAAATTCCCGGTGAGCTGGGAGCGGCACTAGCTTCGCTCCGCGATAGCCTGTGGCAACTGCAAACCACGCTGGGCACCTCTGGCTCAGGCAACTCTGGCGGGTCGGGCTCCGGGGGTTCGGGGTCCGACTCTGACAGCACGGAGCGCCAGACCGTGCGCGCAGCCGTGGAGAATATGCACGATACTGTCGTCCGGATTCTCGAGTTCAGCAGCGACGATGTCGTATGGCTTGGCGAGAACAAGACAGTTTATGTCGCTCCCCTGTCCATCGCAGCACTACTTCGCGAACGCCTCTTCGGCGAATCCACCGTCGTTTTGACCTCAGCAACACTTGCTCTTGGCGGCAAGTTCGATGCTATGGCCGCTGCCTGGGGGCTTCCCTCCGGCGGGTGGGATGGCTTGGACGTCGGCACGCCCTTTGACCCGCAGAAATCTGGCATCCTCTACGTCGCACGCGACCTGCCTCGTCCTGGACGCGACGGCGCCACGCCAAAGCAGTTCGCGATCATGGAACGCCTCATCCGCGCCGCTGGTGGGCGAACGCTGGGGCTGTTTTCTTCTCGCCGAGGCGCCGAGGCAGCGGCGGAGGAAATGCGCAAGCGCCTGCCTTACGACGTCCTGTGCCAAGGCGATGACTCTATCGGCGCTCTGGTTGATCGCTTCGCAGCTAATCCACAGACATGTTTGTTTGGCACGCTGACGCTGTGGCAAGGCGTCGATGTTCCTGGCCCATCGCTATCGTGTGTCATCATCGATCGTATCCCGTTCCCCCGACCCGACGACCCGCTACTGTCCGCGCGCTCCGATGCGGCTAATGCCGCTGGCCGAAACGGTTTTATGGAGGTTTCAGCGACACATGCAGCGCTACTGATGGCGCAAGGTTCTGGTCGTCTGCTACGTCAAGTCGATGACCGCGGTGTCGTCGCGGTACTGGATTCACGGTTGGCGACGGCGCGCTATGGATCCTGGATTGCCGCATCGATGCCTGACTTCTGGCGGACGACTGACCTCAATGTCGCTGCTGGTGCACTGACTAGGCTGACGCGGGACAGCTAGCTAGGTAGTCATTTCACATAAGAAATGACATTTTTCCCAAAATCTGCACGAACTGTCAGCACACCTACTACTGTGATGTGAAACACAACGAAGCTAACACGGTGATCCTTGTTCAAGGAATTCATCTGAAGCCTGACGCACGTGCAGAAAGGTTGTTTTCCCCTATGCCGCTGACTAGCAGTCTTCCCAACATCGATATTCCGGAGACCTCTCTATTCGATTTTCTGTTTGGCGAAATCGAGCCTCGGCACAAGGATAAACTCGCAGTAGTTGACTCCGGCTCAGAGGTAACTTTCGGGGATTTGAAGGCCAGCATTGAGGCCTTCGCGGGCGCTCTTGCTGCACGTGGAATTAAAAAGGGCGATGTTGTTGCCCTGCACTGCCCTAACTCCACCACCTTCGCAGTCGCTCTGCACGGTGTTCTTCGCGCAGGTGCAATCTGCACGACTGTTGCCTCGCTGGCAACTGCCGAGGACGTTGAAACGCAGCTGCGTATCTCTGACGCCAAGATGATGCTGACGACTTCGTCGATTGGTTGGGCCGGTGCTAACGGCGCTGAGGCCGCTGGCCTCCCGGAAGAGATGATTATCGGTCTGACGGGGCTTCACGGCATGGGTGAGCTGCTTGCTGAAGGCCATGCGGGACCAGATGTAGACGTTTCTCCCGATGACGTTGCTGTCATTCCGTTTTCTTCTGGCACCACTGGTGTGCCAAAGGGCGTCCAACTCACGCATCGCAATCTTGTTGCCAACGTGGCTCAGGCAGGAGCAGCAACTGTCGAGGCATTGGATGAGACAACCCCGGCGGTTACGATTCTGCCGTTCTTCCACATCTACGGTTTGACTGCTCTGCTCAATCTTTGCCTCTGGCGACGCACTACCCAGTACACGATGGGCAAGTTCGACTTGCTGGATTTCCTTTCCATTATTTCGGAGCACAAGGTCAAGTTTGCGTTCATCGCACCGCCGGTCGCAGTTGGGTTGGCCAAGCACCCGGCTGTCGATTCCTTCGATCTGTCCAGTCTGGAGACTATTTTCTCCGGCGCAGCTTCGCTTCAGCTGGATTTGGCGGAGCAGGTGGAAAAGCGCCTCGGCTGCACTGTCGCCCAGGGCTACGGTATGACCGAGTCCTCCCCTGCCGCGCACATTCGTATCGGACACGACAGCCCACTGGATTCCATCGGTCGAGCAGTCCCGAACACCGAGTACAAAATCGTTGACCTCGATACTGAGGACCTCGATGAAATCCCAGTTCCTGAATCAGGACGTTCCAAGTCCGGAGAACTGTGGATTCGCGGTCCTCAGGTAATGAAGGGTTATCTCAACAATCCCGAAGCTACGGCTGCAACGCTTGTCGACGGCTGGTTGCGAACAGGCGACGTTGCGGAACTCGACAAGGAAGGGAATGCGTACATTGTCGACCGCTTCAAGGAACTGATCAAGTACAAGGGTTACCAGGTACCACCGGCAGAACTTGAGTCCGTGCTTCTCGAGCACCCGGATATCGCTGATGCTGCCTGCAGTGGTGTCATTCGCTCCGATGGTGAGGAAATTCCGAAGGCATATGTGGTGCTCAAAGAAGGAAAGTCACTCACTGCTGATGAGGTAATGGACTTTGTTGCCGACCGCGTCGCACCGTACAAGAAGGTGCGAGTAGTCGAATTCATGGATGAGATTCCAAAATCGGCAACCGGCAAGATCCTGCGCAAGGATCTTAAGGCCATGGAGGCAGCACGCGCTTAGCTGTCCGCTACTGCCCCTGTGCCCCTGGCGTGACCGACACGGTGATTGATCCAGGGGCAATCTCTGTAAACCCAGCATCCTGAACTTCTACAGCACGTAGCTCTGGCGCTGGCCACAGCTCCCGCGGTGTTTCTTTCACATCTAACGCGTAGCCAGTTTGCGCCCACGCCCACGCTTCCTCAACCGACAGGCTGGCCGCATAGAGCATTGAGCCGTGTCCAACTTGCGCGGCCACCTTTCCTACGGACATATTCAGGTTCTTGTCCACCCAAATCACTGGCGGAGCAAAGGTGTCAGCACTCCCACGGTTGCCCGAGTCGTCGGGAGATGTGGTCTCCGGGTCGTCGTAAGACAAATCGGTGCCGGAAATTTGTAGTTTGGCAATCTCTGGGTAGGTATCGTCGACAGGAGTTGGCACTAGTGCGCGAGCTTGCGCGCCGTCGACATCTACGGTGACACCCGGTGCAAGCTGAGCGCGTTGCCAGCCGATATTGCGAGCGCGACGTGTGAGCTTGCGGATGCGCGCGCCGTACCAAGACACCAGACCTTGTTGATAGGCCGAAGTGTCATCGCCTGCGCGCTCGTCGAGGCAACAAGCAACAACAGCCATCGCGGCGGCGCGGAGCAGCGCAGTGCGCGAGGGGCGTTCCTTCTTCGGCACCTCAAGCACAATAGCCATTGCCCACGGCACATCCTCGCCATGGTCTTCCCTATCGGGTTGCGGCAGGAGGCTATGGGCAATGCGGAACCATTCCGGCACCGATGATGCGTCCGTGACAGCGGGATTCTTGTGATCCTGGCGTCGCACTACTGCTCCAACGGCACGCGGCGGAAGGTGCCATCTTCGCGGTCGGCATCGTCGATTTCATCGCGGGAAATACCCAACATGAACAGAATCGAGTCCATGAATGGAACGTTGACCGACGTGTCAGCGATTTCCTTCAGCGCCGGCTTCGCGTTGAAAGCAATACCGAGGCCCGCGACTGACAACATATCGATGTCATTGGCGCCATCGCCGACAGCGACGGTCTGGTGCATCTGAAGCCCAGACTCCGCGGCGAACGCCTTAAGACTGCGGGCCTTTTCCTGCCTATCGACGACACCGCCGACCACGCGACCAGTCAGCTTTCCGTCCTCAATCTCGAGGGTATTGGCCTTGTAAAAGTCCAGGCCGAGATCCTTTGCCAGTGGCTCCAGAATCTGGATAAACCCACCGGAGACGGCACCACACTTGTAACCGAGACGTTTCAGCGTGCGGATCGTAGTGCGGGCGCCAGGGGTCAGCTCGATGGAGTCGGTAACTTCCTCAAGGACGCTGACCGGCAGGCCTGCCAGAGCCTTAACTCGCTCGTGCAATGACTCAGCGAAGTCCAGTTCACCGCGCATAGCGCGCTCTGTAACCGCTGCAACCTCCGCCTCGCGACCAGCGTGGGCGGCCAGCATCTCAATGACCTCACCGGTAATCAAAGTGGAGTCCACATCGAAGCAAATCAAGCGTTTGGATCGGCGCTGCAAACCTGCGCGTTCAATTGCGATGTCAATGTCCTGGTCCTGTGCAAGCTCAGCCAGCGCCTTACGCAGCGGAATGCCCGCACCCGGCTTCGGGTCCGGAATAGAGACAAGCAGCTCCAGGCCAGTAACTGGGTAGTCGGCAATACCGCGAATGGAATCGATGTTTGCACCGTAATCTGCGAGAGTACGGCCGATACGGGAAATATCCTCAGCATTGACCGGATTGCCCAATACGACAAGTGCATGGGTAGATCCATCGCTGCGCTCAATCGGGGCATCAAGCTGAAAACTGACAGTCATGCCGTGAGGCTTCAGTGTTTCAATGAGCCCCTCACGCAGAACGCCGACCTTCTCTTCTGTAACGCCAACAAGCGCACCGAGACTCAAATTAGAGCGGAACACCGACTGCTCCACATCAAGAATCTGAACTCCGTGGGCCGCGAGCACACGGAAGAAGGCTGCCGAGACACCCGGGCGGTCTCGGCCAACGGCGGTAATAAGCACCGGAGCTAGTCCCGGTGCTAACGAAACCGACAAGGCATCGGTATCTGCGGACTGACTGGGAGAGGTAATTACCTGTTCATTCACCAATCCAGTATCGCATGAAGCCCCGGCAGAGTGCTCATCGCATTGCGGGATACCGCACTTCGGAGGGTGGCCAGTCACAGCCGTTAGCTGTCGCCCCCCCCTGCTCTCCGCTGCTCTCCCCTCCAGCTCCCTTGCTGCGCTCCCTGCGCTCCCTGCCCCCCCTTACTGCGCCTTCCCTAGGAAAGACTCTCAAAGACAAGACTACGGCCCCATCACGGAGATCCGTGATGGGGCCGTAGCTTCGCGTAGTTATTAACTCAGAGTTGCATCAGCCATGTAGCCACTAGCTCTTAGAGCTGGCGACCAACGTGGGCCTCTGCGCGCTGACGCTCAACCATGTGCGGGTAGTGCAGCTCGAACGCCGGGCGCTCCGAGCGGATGCGCGGCATCGAGGTGAAGTTGTGGCGCGGCGGCGGGCAAGAGGTAGCCCACTCGAGAGAGTTACCGTAACCCCACGGGTCATCAACAGTGACGACCTCACCGTAGCGCCAGGACTTGAAGACGTTCCAGACAAACGGGATAACAGACAGACCCAGGATGAACGCACCAACGGTGGAAATCATGTTCAGGGTGGTGAAACCGTCAGTCTCGAGGTAGTCGGCGTAACGACGCGGCATACCCTCGTTACCCAGCCAGTGCTGGACCAGGAAGGTCAGGTTAAAGCCGATGAAGGTCAGCCAGAAGTGAACCTTTGCCAGCTTCTCGTCGAGCATACGTCCGGTCATCTTCGGGAACCAGAAGTAAACGCCCGAGTAGGAAGCGAAGACCAGGGTACCGAACAGAGTGTAGTGGAAGTGTGCCACGACGAAGTAGGTGTCAGAGACGTGGAAGTCCAGCGGCGGGGATGCCAGCATAATACCGGTCAGACCACCGAACAGGAAGGTCACGATGAAGCCGAGAGCGAAGGTCATCGGGGCCTCGAAGGTCATGTGGCCACGCCACATCGTACCCATCCAGTTGATGAACTTAACACCGGTCGGGACCGAAATCAGGAAGGTCATGAACGAGAAGAACGGAAGCAGAACGCCACCGGTCACGAACATGTGGTGCGCCCACACAGCCATGGACAGACCTGCAATAGACAGGGTCGCGAAGACCATACCTGCGTAGCCGAACAGCGGCTTACGGGAGAAGACCGGAACAACCTCAGTAATGATGCCCACGAACGGCAACAGCAGAACGTAGACCTCTGGGTGACCGAAGAACCAGAACAGGTGCTGCCACAGCATGGCGCCACCGTTTGCCGGGTCGTAAATGTGACCGCCCAGCTTACGGTCGTACAGAACACCAAGAGCAGCTGCAGTCAGAATCGGGAAGATCAGCAGAGCCAGAATCGAGGTAACCAGGATGTTCCAGGTGAAGATTGGCATACGGAACATGGTCATGCCCGGTGCGCGGAGGCACAGGACAGTGGTGGTCATGTTAATAGCGGAAGCGATAGTACCGACACCACCGACACCGACACCGACAATCCACAGGTCAGAACCGACACCCGGGGAGTGAATCGGGTCAGACAGCGGAGAGTACATAGTCCAACCGAAGTCAGCAGCACCACCCGGAGTCAGAAAACCCGACAACATCAGAATGCCACCAATAGTTGTCAGCCAGAAGCCGAAGGCGTTCAGACGCGGGAAAGCCACGTCCGGAGCACCAATCTGAAGCGGCAGAATGTAGTTAGCAAAACCCCAAACAATCGGGGTACCGAACAGAAGCAGCATCACCGTGCCGTGCATGGTGAACATCTGGTTGAACTGCTCGTTAGAAAGGAACTGAAGTCCTGGGGCGAAGAGCTCAGCACGGATAAGCAGAGCCATCAGACCGCCGACAAAGAAGAACGAGAAGGACATAATGATGTACATAATGCCCAGCTTCTTGTGGTCGGTCGTGGTCAGCATTTCCCACGCCCAGCTGCCCTTACGCTCATGTCCGAACGGCTGCGGCCGTTCCGGCGCTACAACGCCATGATCTGGACGAGGCGCTACTGCAGTCATTCTTCCTCCTTACTACGCGAAGATTTCCTGTAACTCACTACAGGGATTTGAAGTTTTGTCCTTGTGAGAATAGTGCAGGTGAGTACGCGACGGCGAAACCACCTACCACTATGTGCCAGATTCTAGTCTGAACCTTGGAAAAAGTTAAGGCCAAGGAATTCTCCGGCCCACTTCCCCACTCAGCTAAGCACACTATTAGTTTCCTGAGAATTGTCTTAACCTGGGCTAACGCCTTTTTAGCAGGAACCGTCGAGGCTAGGGCTACTACCCCCGTGTGTGCTGTCACCAGAGTAGGGCTCGGTGCGGAATGTTCCCTACACCTGTGCTTTTAGAAGTCCCAGTCCTCATCCTCGGTTACTTCAGCCTTACCCATGACGTAGGAAGAGCCGGAACCTGAGAAGAAGTCATGGTTTTCGTCAGCATTCGGCGACAGGGCCGACAGGATTGACGGCGAAACTCGAGTCTCGTCGGCCGGGAACATACCTTCATAGCCCAAGTTGTTCAAAGCCTTGTTGCCGTTGTAACGCAGGAAACGCTTGACATCCTCGGTCCAGCCGAGTTCGTCGTACATCTCTTCGGTGTACTGAATCTCGTTGTCGTAGAGATCAAACATGAGATCGAAGGTGTAATCCTTCAGCTCGTCACGTTCAGCCTGGGTCAGACGCTCCAGGTTACGCTGGTACTTGTAACCGATGTAGTAACCGTGAACTGCCTCATCACGAATAATCAGGCGAATAATGTCCGCGGTGTTGGTCAGCTTGGCATGGCTGGACCAGTACATCGGCAGGTAGAAACCCGAGTAGAACAGGAAGGACTCCAGCAACGTGGAAGCGACCTTCTTCTTCTGCGGGTTATCGCCCTCGTAGTAATCGAGGATAATCTTGGCCTTCTTCTGCAGGTACTCATTCTCCTCGCCCCAACGGAACGCATCCTGAATCTCAGGGGTCGACGCCAGCGTCTGGAAAATCGACGAGTAGCTCTTTGCGTGCACCGATTCCATGAAGGCGATATTGGTGTATACAGCTTCCTCGTGCGGAGTCAGCGCATCCGGGATGAGCGATACTGCGCCAACTGTGCCCTGGATGGTGTCCAGCATGGTCAGACCAGTGAACACGCGCATCGTGGTGCGCTGCTCCAGTGCATTGAGTGTATTCCAGCTCTTGATGTCATTCGACAGCGGCACCTTTTCCGGCAACCAGAAGTTACCGGTCAGACGATCCCAAACCTCGAGATCCTTGTCATCAGGAATCGTGTTCCAGTCAATAGCCGCAACTGGGCATGCACGCGACTCTGGATTCTTCTCACGGTGGGCCGGAGTCGAGGGTGGACAATCATCGAAACTCACGTGGAAACCTCTCCCTTTTTTCATTGATCTTGCCGTTTCCCGAACACACCTTATATATAAGGAATGTCCTTCACTCTTTACGAGTTCGAAAACAGCGGCTGCAGCGGTGGCTATTCCAGCCTTGTCCCACTACAAAACGTCAGACTCCCGATGAAAGGAGCCACTACCCTTAGCAGCTTACCCACACTGCCCTCTTTCAGCACACCACTGTTGGCTATCTCTCCAATGAACACCTTTTATTTGTGCCCCCTCTCCTCATGCACCCACGTCACACAAAGAAAAAGGCGCTTGACGACGCAATGTCCGTCGTCAAGCACCAGGTGCAAAATGTTGCGCGAACCTAGGCGTGAACCTTCTCGCGGTTTTCTGCGGTGTCGTTGATGAGGCGGTCGGAGATGACGTACACCAGCAAACCTACGACAGCCATGAGCGCGAGCAACCAAGCGATAGTAGCGGAGACCCCTTCTGCTTCAGACTGCGCGATGGAAAGGGCGCTGAAGAAGGCCGGCCGAGAATCAACAAGCATGGCCGTTAACGCAATGCCAACCGGGACGGCGATGTTGATAGTCAGATTATAGAAACCGATTGCGACACCAGACTTGGCCGCGGGAATGTTCTGCAGTGCGGTCGCGACCAACGGCGCATACATGAGCGCGAACCCTGATGGGAACAGAATCATGGACACGATAACCGTGGCAACACCGGCCCCCGGCAGCACTGCGGGAATGAGCAACGCCACGATAATGATGCTGATAGCTGCGACAATAGCCTGCCTCGAAGACAGGAACTTGGCAACCTTGCCGGACATTACACCGACGATGACCGCGCAGAGATAGCCCGGCGCGAGAATATAGGCAGCACCGTCGAGGTTAATGCCATAGAGCTCGTCGACCATATACGGCAATAGAATGGCCGAATACCCCAACTGGACCATGTAAACCACAAGCACAACAATCAGCGCGCAAACGTAGCGGGCATTGGTAAAGAACGACGGATTGACCACGGCGTTGTCGTATGTCCGGATGTGCGAGACAAAGAGCGCGACACCCAGCGCAGCAGCTGCCAGCCACCACCATTGGAACTGCTGCATAAACAGCATCAGCGCAGTGGCGATGACCGCGACGAGGAACAGGCCAGAGATATCCAGGTGACTCTTCTTCTGTTGCTCCTCCGGAACTGTCTTGATCAGGAACGGAATGGCAACTATCAGAATGAGCGAAATCAGGAACATAGCCGGCCAGGAAATGTAGGTAGCCACGATTCCCGAGGTCAACGTTCCAATCAGCAGCGCAGCTTGGAAGGCCGCGGTGGAAAAGCCGAGGTAGGTTTTCTGATCTTCTGGGCTTAGGTACTTGGTGACATAGATGACGTAGAGTGTCTCAGCCGCCGCCAGACCGGCAGTTTGAATAATGCGGGCAGTAAGCACCATTGGCCATACTCCCTGGAAGAAATAACCCAGTAGAGAGCCCACGGCGACAAAGCCAATACCGACAATCATCAATTTGCGGATACTGATGCTGTCCGCCAATGCGGCGTACACCACCGCTCCAATGCCAATCAAAATACCGGCGAGTGTCGCCTGCAGACTGGCCGTGGAGACACTGAGATCCAGAGATTCCGCAATCGGCTTGGTCATGAACTTAAAGCCATTGTCCAAGACCAAACAGAATACAAAGGAAAACAGCAAGACCGGAACTGCGGCCTTAGGGTTTGGCGCCGCAGCGTTGGACGCTGCGCTTTGAGAGAGATTCACGTTCAAGCTGGTATTACTGGCGGGATTGCTCATCGCACTGTACCTATTTCACACTTCAAGCCAATTGATTGCAGACCAGGACACTAGAGTCGAGCCAGCGGCAATGCGAGCTCCATCATCGTCGTGAAGGCCTTCTCACGTTCTTCCGGAGTGGTCTTTCCACCGGTGACGATGTTGTCCGACACAGTGAAGATTCCCATGGCCTCCACACCGGCCTCGGCGGCAGTGGCATAAAGGCCAGCAGATTCCATCTCCACCGCCAGCACACCCATGCGTGCCCAACGGTCGTTCACATCATCCTGGAAGTTGTAGAAAATATCGCTGGACAAGATGTTGCCGACGTGCGTAGTGATGCCCTGCTCGCGGGCGCGATCGCGAACATCTTCAATCAGACGGAAAGATGCGGACGGGGCGAATGTTCCCGGCAAGTTGTACTGCGATAGAAAACTGGAGTCAGTCGACGCCGTCTGGCCAATAACCACGTCATACAGGTCCAGCTCCGGCTGCAACGCGCCGCACGAACCGACGCGAATCAGCTTCTTGCAGCCGAAAACATGGATAAGTTCCCAGGAGTACAGCGAGATAGACGGAATACCCATACCGGACCCCATGACAGACACTTCCTGCCCCTGGTAGGTGCCGGTAAAACCCAGCATGTTGCGAACTTCGTTGAACTGAACGACATCGTCCAAATAGGTCTCCGCAATGAACTTCGCACGCAGCGGGTCACCTGGCAACAAAATAGTTTCTGCAATCGGCGCACCCTTTGGGTTGATGTGTGGAGTGCTCTTACCAGTGGTATCGGACATGGCTTCCAGCCCCTTCTCCCACTAGCCGTGGGTGAAAATTATGCGAACATTGGTGTACCACTACCCAGGTTAATTACCTGCATTACAACCGTCAATAGTAATATTTACATTTGTTCCCAATTGAGTGGAGTGACGAAAAAGGCGCGAGAACGTCCCGACAAAACTCGGGGAAATTCTCGCGCCTTCAATGCGCTACAGCTAAAGCATTAGATGCCTAGCCCTCAAACACGCTTGCTTAAAGCATGCAGGATACGCAGCCCTCAACCTCAGTACCCTCCAGCGCAACCTGACGCAGGCGGATGTAGTACAGAGTCTTAATACCCTTGCGCCATGCGTAAATCTGCGCACGGTTGAGGTCACGGGTGCTCACCGTGTCCTTGAAGAACAAGGTCAGGGACAGTCCCTGGTCAACATACTTGGTAGCGACCGCGTAAGTGTCAATAATCTTCTCGTAGCCGATTTCGTAGGCATCCTGGAAGTACTCGCGATTGTCATTGTCCAAGTGCGGAGCCGGGTAGTAAACGCGACCAATCTTGCCCTCCTTGCGAATCTCAATCTGAGATGCAATCGGGTGAATCGACGAGGTCGAGTTGTTGATGTACGAAATCGAACCGGTCGGCGGCACTGCCTGCAGGTTGCGGTTGAACAGGCCGTACTCCATGACGTCGGCCTTCAGCTGCGCCCAGTCCTCAGCGTCCGGAATGTGTGCGGTGGAGTTCGCGAAGATCTCCTTTACGTGCTGAGTCTTCGGCTGAAACTCTGCCGGATCGAAGTTATCGAAGTACTTGCCGCTGGCGTAGTCGGAGTTCTCAAAGTTGACGAACCTCTGACCGCGCTCACGAGCAATCTTGTTAGAAGCGCGCAGGACAGCGTAGAGCACTGCTGCGAAGTAGGCATTGGTGAAGTCCAGGCCCTCTTCCGAGCCGTACATAATCTTCTCGCGGCCAAGGTAGCCGTGCAGGTTCATCTGCCCCAGGCCGATGGCGTGAGATCCGTCGTTTCCCTTGCGAATCGATGGCACCGAATCAATAGAAGTCTGCTCACTGACCGCAGTCAGGCCACGAATGGCAGTCTCGACGGTGCGACCGAAGTCTGGCGAATCCATGGTCATCGCAATGTTCAGCGAGCCAAGGTTACAGGAAATGTCCTCACCAACGTGCTCGTAGGACAGGTCTGCATTGTAAGTCGACGGGGTGTTGACCTGCAGAATCTCCGAGCAGAGGTTCGACATATTAATACGTCCCTCAATCGGGTTCGCGCGGTTAACCGTATCCTCGAACATGATGTACGGGTAGCCGGACTCAAACTGAATCTCAGCGATGGTCTGGAAGAACTGACGCGCGTTGATCTTCTGCTTACGAATACGCGGATCCTCGACCATATCCGCGTAGTTCTCGGTGATACTAATGTCCGCGAACGGCTTACCGTAGACGCGCTCGACATCGTACGGGCTGAAGAGGTACATGTCGTCGTTACGCTTGGCCAGCTCGAACGTGATGTCCGGAATGACAATGCCGAGCGACAACGACTTGATGCGAATCTTTTCGTCCGCATTCTCACGCTTGGTATCCAGGAAGCGCATGATGTCCGGGTGGTGCGCGTGCAGGTAGACAGCGCCAGCACCCTGGCGAGCACCCAGCTGGTTAGCGTAGGAGAAGGAGTCCTCCAGCAGCTTCATAACCGGGATGACACCAGAAGACTGATTCTCGATGTGCTTAATCGGAGCACCCTGTTCACGCAGGTTGCTCAGCAGCAGTGCCACACCACCGCCGCGCTTGGACAGCTGCAACGAGGAGTTGATGGCGCGGCCAATGGACTCCATATTGTCCTCGATACGCAGCAGGAAGCAGCTCACCGGTTCGCCGCGCTGGGCCTTACCGGAGTTGAGGAATGTAGGAGTAGCAGGCTGGAAGCGTCCGGTGATGATCTCATCAACCAGGTGCTGCGCGAGCCCCAAGTCGCCGTCGGCAAGCGTGAGAGCAACCATGCAGACACGGTCTTCGTAGCGCTCCAAGTAACGCTTGCCGTCGAAGGTCTTCAGTGTGTACGAGGTGTAGTATTTGTAAGCACCCAGGAAAGTCTGAAAACGGAACTTGTGGGCATAGGCCTGCTTGAACAGTGCCTTGACGTCCTCAAATTCGTACTTCTCCAGAACTTCGGCCTCGTAGTAGTGATTTTCTACCAGGTAATCGAGCTTCTCCCGCAAGTTGTGGAAGAACACAGTGTTCTGATTGACATGCTGCAAGAAGAACTGGCGCGCAGCCATGCGGTCTTTATCGAACTGAATCTTGCCGTCTTCACCGTACAGATTCAGCAGCGCATTGAGCGCGTGGTAATCCAGCTTGTCCTCACCCACCGGCTCCGCGACCTGCTTGCCCATTTCCGACACGTTGACTCCTTTAATACTCATTTGCCTGCACAGGGTCTGTTCAAACACTGCCCAGAGCAATCCAATCTAGCTATTTTCCTCGCACACCGCTTTACGACGGCTTCCGCGAGCGTATCCATTCGGTTGTCCTCAGTGCCCCTTCCCTCGACACTGAGGCTTGCCAACTTAGGCGCTGACTCTACCGTGGAAGAACTCCTCTAGCCCTTCTCGGACTCGCCGCACATCGTGGTCGGTTCCCATCAGCTCGAAGCGATATAGATATGGAACCTTGCACTTGTAGGAGATGACATCCCCTGCTTTACAGAAGTCCTCACCGAAGTTGAGATTGCCGGCAGCAATCACACCTCGGATGAAAGAGCGGTTGTGCTCATTATTAAGAAATTTGATGACCTGCGGAGGAACTGGCCTTGAGTTACCACCGCTGATGGAAACGCCACCACCATAAGTCGGACAAATGAGGACATAGGGCTCATCGACGATAAGCTCCGGCTCATTACGACGGATGGGAATGCGGGCATTTTTGATACCTAGCTTTTCAACAAACTTGTGTGTATTCCCCGTCGCCGAGGAGAAATACACCACCAGCATGAGAGCTTCACCCTTTACATCGCAAAACCCCCGCAATCTCCGTTTCCTGTGCGGTTAACGAAATCTGCGGGGAGGTGTGTGATTCTTAAGCTGCCTGGAGAGCCTTGATGCGGTCCGGGCGGAAACCCGACCAGGTCTCAGTGCCAGTGTCAACGACCGGCGCCTGGAGGTGACCGAGAGCCATGACGTAGTCCCGAGCCTCATCGTCCATGGTGATGTCGACGATATCGTAGGCAATTCCAGCCTTATCGAGGGCACGAGTGGTAGCGCGGCACTGGACACATGCAGGCTTGCTGTAAACGGTAACCATGACTCTCACAAACTTTCTGGCTTTGGGTAAGACCAATGAATCGGATCGACTTCGTACAAACAACGGAAGCGGCCGAGGAATCAGCGGATTGGTTGAATGACCGAAAGCTCCCAGGGTTCATGAGAAACCGAGTACGGGTGGCAGACAGGTCCTTTTAGCTCTCCTTGGCTCGACATCGAAAACACTACACTTGGTGCCTAGAAAACTCTAGTCATACTAGATGTAGTACTCACAACCATGGTATTCCCTGTTCGGAGATCTCTGGCGCACAAGATGTTGTACACAGACGCACCACAACCTTGTAATTTCACGCTAAAAATTCTAGAAAATCGTAGAAAAACAACTATCGGTCCATTTTGGTTAAACCAATTACTGCAAGACGGCTCGAGGCCAATCACACCAATACCAGGTGCCGCAGTGTCCCTGCTCTGCCCTATCCCTCCCCTACCCAACTTCGGATTCCGCAGCGATTTCAAAAATTACAGGCTGCACATGTGAAACTGTGCGAGTTTATGACACTTTCAAGCCATTTTTCGGGCCAATTTTGACATAAACGCAGTCAGTAACTTCCATCGCCCCATCGCTCCACCGCCCCCAGCCATAAACGCTGTCACCGCCTGAACCTGTCCCTCCAAAAACCAAAAACCGCAACCTTCAGCCACAGTAAAACTGCGACTTCAGATTGCGGTTTTGGCAATAAATGAGGAAGCTATTTGCTTCGCGCTAGCCTAAATAAGGCTTAGCCCTGGCGGGCCTTGAAGCGCGGCTCCTTCTTGTTGATCACGTAGACCTTGCCACGACGGCGCACGACCTGAGCGCCCGGCTTGTTCTTCAGCGACCGAAGGGACTTGCGGACCTTCATTCGGGCGCTCCTTTCTACTCGGCTCCGAAACGGGGATGTGCACACTGCACTCTCCCCGGACAATCACCCCAGTGACTGCCTGGCAACGCACCTTTCCTGATAATCCGAAGAAATATCAAAGAGTATGCGTTACGACACGAGTTGCCATACTACCTAATAAGCGGAATAACTCCAAAAATCCGGGGGAAACATGTTCTTTCACAGTCAACCCCAAGATCGTGACTCCCCACGTTGCAACTGCTTCCACTTCTCTACTTGGCAGCGGCAATCATGTACTCGCGGACCTCGGCAAGCGTCTTACCTGAGGTCTCCGGCACCGCCTTGATGGTGAATACCAGCGCAATTGCGCCCGTAATGGCAAAGAAGAAGAACGACCACGCACCACCGACAGCATCCACCATCGGAAGAAAAGCCTGTGCCACAAACCAGTTCGCAACCCATAGCGCGAGCCCTGCCAGCCCCATACCCAGGCCACGGGCCTCTGTCGGGATGATCTCGGAAATCAGGAGCCAGGTCGCCACCGACACAGCCGCCTGCTGGAACACGATAAATACGGTCATCAGCAGAAGCGACATCATGGCACCCGTCGAAGAGTTACTCGACAAACCATAGACGGGCGCCAGCACGAGCAGCGAGCTTGCACAGCCCACCAGACCGATAATCAGCATTCGCCGACGACCAACGCGGTCAATGATGCTCATACCAATTGCACACGAAATCACCGAAGCGATACCGATGATGATGGAGGTATAGACAGAGCTTTCCGTCGACAAGCCAACCTTGTTCATCATCGTCGGCGCGAAATACATAATCGCGTTCGCGCCCGTGACCTGTTGCGTCACGCCAATCAGCATCGCGATGATGACGGTGCGTCGCACCCACGGGGTTTTCACGGCCAGGCGCTCGGCTGCACGCTGATCGGCGCTTGACGACGCCTCACCAACGGCAACCTCAGCCAGGGTCGCCTCATCTCCCTGTATCTGACGCAGCACGGCCAGCGCCTTGCCCTCCTGTCCTCGACGGACGAGGTAGGCCGGAGTGTCCGGCAGAACCAGCATGCCGATGAGCAGCACGATGCCGGGGACAGCGCCTAATCCAAGCATGAGTCGCCAGTTACCGGAGGAGGCTAGGGCGGAGTTGGTGAGGAACGCCACCAGCTGACCAATCACGATCATCAGCGAGTTCAGGCTGACCAGGCGTCCACGCACATGCGGTGGTGCCATTTCGGAGATGTACATCGGTACGACGATGGAAACACCACCGATACAGACGCCGAGCAAAGTACGCGCAGTACCCAGCGAAAACGCACTAGTAGCGAAAGCACACCAGATACTGCCGATGATGAAGCCGACCGCTCCGAGCAGGATGGTGCCACGGCGCCCCAGAGAGTCCGCTACGCGACCACCCAGGAACGCACCGATAGCCGCACCGACCAAGAGCATGGCGGTGACAGTGGACTCCTGTCCTGGAGTCAGCTCAAAAGAGCGCTGGATATACAGCAGCGCGCCTGAGATGACACCGGTGTCGTAACCAAAGAGGAGGCCGCCCAGAGCGGCGATGATAGCCACGGCTATCGACCGAGTTGTGGTGGTTTCCCGGTTTGGTCCAGTCTTATTCTGTTCGGTTGTACTCACGCTGGAAATCTTGCCACCGTCCGGGCAAAGACCCCCTATCCGAACAGCACTTACTCGATAAAGATGAGAGTTTTGGCACTCTTCTGGCAGGAAAACCATCCCTTTTCCCGTCCGGAACTAACGGTAGAGTGAGGCTCATGACACCAGTAGGCACACAGGATTTCCCACATCCCCTCCAGTCGGAGATTATTAACGACCTCCACGTCCAGCCCACCATCAATGCCGCCGAGGAAATCAGCCGCCGAGTCGATTTTCTCTGCGATTATTTCCGCGCCGCGCACGCCAAGGGATTCGTGCTCGGAATTTCCGGCGGTCAAGATTCCACGCTGGCCGGACGTCTAGCGCAGTTGGCCGTCGAAAAGCTTCGCAACGGCGGCGAGGACGCCACCTTCATTGCCATTCGCCTCCCCCACGGCGTGCAGGCCGATGAGGACGACGCACAGGTGGCACTGCAATTCATTCAACCTGACCAAAGGCTAACTATCGATATCGAACCGGCCACCGCCGCGATGACCGCCCAGGTCACCGATGCCCTGGCCGGCAGCGCTATCAGCGACTTCAACAAGGGAAATATTAAGGCCCGCATGCGCATGATTGCCCAGTACGCAGTGGCGGGTGTTGACGGCGCTTTGGTCATCGGAACAGATCACGCCGCGGAGGCTGTCACCGGCTTCTACACCAAGCACGGCGACGGCGCCTGCGACCTCGTCCCGCTGCAGGGGCTGAGCAAGCGCCAGGGCGCGGCCTTACTCCGTCACCTCGGCGCACCATCCAGTACGTGGGAGAAGGTGCCGACGGCCGACCTGGAAGAAGATCGCCCTGCGCTTCCCGACGAAGTTGCGCTCGGGGTGACCTATACCGCCATCGACGACTACCTCGAAGGCAAGGCCGTCTCAGATGAGGATGCCGCGCGAATCGAGCACCTCTACTCCATTTCCCGGCACAAGCGAGCCGTCCCTCCTGGACCGGCCGATTCCTGGTGGCGCTAAGCTACTGTCCCGGGCCACCGATCTAGCACTGTCATCCCGCCCAAAAACTTCCCCCGGCTACTATCGCCCACCTGAGGGGTGCTGGATTAACGTCCCGTACTGAGCAGCAAACCTCTTAAGAGAAACCCCTTAAGAGAAGGCCTCCGCGCCAGCGTCCCAAATAGCTCCAACTGCGGCCAAGCTGTCTGCCGCACCGGCTTCGGCACTTGGTTCCAGCGCAGGTGAACCATCCTGGACGAGCTCGGCGGTCACCAAACCGTGCGCGAACGCCCACATGGCCAATCCCTTAGGCTCATCGCCGGCAACCTTAATGAATGCATCGCGAATCCAGGCATCCAATGACGAAGGCGAGACGACATTCACGAAATTAGTGCGACTCATCAGCCGGTAGCCATGCGGATCGTCGAGAACTGCCTGGCGGTACGCCTGCAGCAGAGACGCCGAAGTGCATTCCTCATCAATGGCAGCATGAATACGCTTGCCCAGATTCTCGAGACTCTCGGTCAGCAGCAGCTGGAGGAGCTCTTCTTTGCCGCTGATGTGCTTATACAGCGATGGCGCCTTCACATCGAGTCGCGCCGCTAGACGGCGCATACTGATTGCGCTCCAACCCGATTCGCGCAGCATCGCGCGCGCTTCATCTACGATCTTCTGCATACGTGGGGACTGCCTGCGCACATCGGGCTGCGCTGGCACCCCATCGGTCGATTCTATGGTGCACGTCACATTTGTGACTGTAACGCGTTGAATCTCACTTAGGGCGCTTTTGGGTAATTTAACCCAACAATTTTTAAAAAAACAGCTAACGGCGGTGCTCAGTCACTAAATGCTGCCTTTGCACGCTGCTAGCTTTGCTTTACGACGGAGCCTCCACCGTCGTAAAGCAAAAGCACCGTATGCCGCCGCTACACTTCGTAGCGATTTGGCTCCTCACCGAGGTGGAAATGGCGACCGGAAACATCGTTCGGAGTAATGCGCACGTAGTTGTACTTCAACGTCGGCAGCCAGGGCTTCAGCGGCAGCTCATCTGCAGCGTTAATATCCGCGCGGGAGGTGAGAACCTCTGCGTCACCCTTTACGATGACCGACCATGCCTTCTGGGCATCCTTGTCAACAAAGTCGGCCTCAAAAAGAACATCGTGGTTCAGAGAAACAGTAAAAAGCTTCGACCCCTCGGCAGTGCGGAAGTAAATGCTCCCCTCATGAACGACGTAGTTCAGCGGGAAAAGATCCATGTCATCTTTACGACGAACAACCAGGCGCCCAAAAGTCTGCGTAGCCAGCAGCTCGAGGGATTCTTCGGTGGACAGTTTCTGAATAACGGAGTCGTTGTGTGCCATACCCCCAGTATTCCACCGTTTAGACAAAGTTGCTACAGCCATACGGATTACCAATCACTGAGGTAAACGGCGAGCACACTACCCCGGGTAGATACAAGAAAAACCCCCGGTCATTTCGACCGAGGGATTTCATACTGGTGGAGCTAACGGGACTCGAACCCGTGACCCCCACACTGCCAGTGTGGTGCGCTACCAGCTGCGCCATAGCCCCAGAATCAACATCGAAGTGGCTTTCACCCTCCGCTGTGGACTCCTCAAAGGCTACATGGCACTGTCATGTATCACCAAATCCGCATGTAGAACACTCTTTTACGCATTCGCCGAGTGCTCCAGAGCGGATCTGCCGAACATGAACTGAGGATGAATCGTGTGAGCGTGCACGGAACCTAGCGCAGGGCCACCTTGACCCACTGCCCCAGCCCGCCATCACCGGAAATGTTCTCTAGAATATCCTTGCCATCGACAAAGACGTGCGGCGAGGAAACCTTGCCCAAGCGCTTCTCAAGGTCATCGAAGTTGGCATTCGCGCTTGCCTTGGCCTCGGTGGTGTCGATGCCGGAGCGGACTTCGCTGACAATTTCGTCGGCGACACCGAGCTGCTCCAGGCGGTCAGCCAGCTCGTCATTGCTCCACGTGACGGAGTTCTGCTGGTCAGCCATCATCATTGTGCGGAAGTTCCAATATGCGCGAGCATCCCCGGTCTCAGCAATCTTGCGGGCAGTCGCGTAGACGCGAGTGGAGTGACCGTCACGCTGCTCCTTCTCCTCACCATCCAGGAAGTTCAGCGTGCGGTATTCAGCGACTAGCTTGCCGTCATTTAGCGCCTTGAGCTCATCATCGTGGCCCTCTTCGCTCATCTGAGCACAGTAGTGGCACGAGAAGTCCTCAAAAATCGTGGCTGTTTTAGCCCCTTCGGCACCGTCCTTGCTTAGTCGGATGACATCGCCGTCGAGTGCGACAGAGAAGTCGACGTCCTCATCTGGCAGCCCCTCAATCGGCTGCGACCGGCCGATGTAGATAACGCCACCAATAACAACTGCAACGACAGCAAGAAGAGCAATCAGGCCGACGACGAAGCCACTGCTCTTTTCATTTGGATTCTTAATCTTCTGACTCACACCGCTTACGATAGCGGTGTTTTCTTGCCAATGACACAATTGAGCCTGAGAAAACGGAAATGGTTACTAGGCCCATCACTAGGCCCACCGCCTTGACCCCAGCCCCCCCCCCTTGTCCTTTCCCTCAGACTTCAACCTCTAGCCAGCGGGCTAGGCGTAAATGGCAAACTTCTTCCACGGCCATACGTACACAAATACAACCAACGCCAAAAAACCTATGTCTCGGGCAATTGACTTGAGATATGAAACTGCGTCAGCGTTCTCGTCGTAGCCACCGCCACCAAAGCAACCGCAGTCAATCTGCAGTCCGCGCGCCCACGCCGAGATAATGCCTCCGACGAACACCAGCAAGAGCGCTCCTGACAATACTGCTACCGGACGCAGGAAAAGCCCCAATACCAGTAAGAGTCCAAGGATGACTTCGAAGGCGGGCAGCGCAACCGCTACCATCGGCACCAAGTCGCTCGGCAGCAGTTCATAAGCTTGCACTGCCTGACGCGATTCCAGCGGGTTCAGCAGTTTGATAAAACCCGAGTACAACCAAACTGCAGCTAGGCCGAATCGGGCCACCACGCCTACGAAATTCTTCATGCATAGAAATATTAGTACAGGCTAACTGTTTACAGCTAGCCCAACGGATACCGTTTACCCGTTCAGAACTGCCGAGACCACGTCCTGCGCCTCAGCCTGAACCTGTGCCAGGTGATCCGCGCCCTTGAAAGACTCCGCGTAGATCTTGTACTTATCTTCAGTGCCCGACGGACGCGCCGCGAACCATGCGTTTTCCGTAACCACCTTGAGGCCACCAATCGCAGCGCCGTTACCCGGCGCTTCAGTCAGTTTGGCTGTGATGGTCTCCCCAGCCAGGGTGTCGGCCTTGACCTGCTCCGGCGAGAGCTTCTTCAGGATTGCCTTCTGCTCACGGGTTGCGTCCGCATCGGTGCGGGCGTAAGCCGGGGCACCGTACTTATTGGCGAGCTCTGCGTAGAGCTGCGATGGAGTCTTCTCGGTCACGGCCTTGATCTCGCTGGCCAGGAGGTCCAGGATGATGCCGTCCTTATCGGTAGACCACACAGTGCCGTCGTGACGCAGGAACGATGCGCCGGCGGATTCTTCACCACCGAAACCGATGGTGCCGCCGAGCAAACCCGGGACGAACCACTTAAAGCCGACTGGAACTTCCACTAGCTTGCGACCCAAATTGGCGACGACGCGGTCAATCATCGACGAAGACACCAGCGTCTTACCGACCGCGGTGTCCTGCGACCAGCCCGGGCGGTGTGCGAAGAGGTAATCAATGGCAACGGCCAGGTAGTGGTTCGGGTTCATCAAGCCTGCGTCCGGTGTCACAATTCCGTGACGGTCCGAGTCCGCGTCATTGCCGGTGGAGATGTCGAACTTATCGCGGTTACCAATCAACGACGCCATCGCATTCGGTGAGGAGCAGTCCATACGAATCTTGCCGTCTGTATCCAGCGTCATAAAACGCCAGGTCGCATCAACCAGCGGATTGACCACAGTCAGATTTAGGTTATGAGCATCGCCAATTGCACCCCAGTAATCCACCGACGCACCACCCATTGGGTCAGCGCCGATACGCACGCCGGCATCACGGATGGCGTCGAGGTTGACAACATTCGGCAGGTCCGACACGTACGCATTGAGGTAGTCGTGCTTTACGACGAGGTCTCCTGCCTTATCCACCAGCTGGCGCTTAACCCCATCCAGGCCCTTAGCCAGGTATTCATTGGCACGAGCTGCAATCCAGTCCGTCGCATCCGCGTCCGCCGGACCACCGGTCGGCGGGTTGTACTTAAAACCACCATCTCGTGGCGGATTGTGGGAAGGGGTAATCACGATGCCGTCGGCACGCGCGGAGCTACTCCCCGTCGGACCTCCCTCGACGTCGCGGTTGTACGTCAGAATCGCGTGGCTGACTGCCGGAGTCGGCGTGTAGCGATCCTGAGCGTCAACCATCACGGTGATGCCGTTGGCCGTGAGCACCTCGAGGGCGGAAATCATTGCCGGCTCGGACAGGCCATGGGTATCGCGACCGACGTAGAGCGGACCTTCAATGCCCTGGCCCTTGCGGTAATCCACGATTGCCTGGGTGGTGGCATGAATGTGGTCTTCGTTGAAAGCGCCGTCGAGGGAGGAACCGCGGTGACCAGAAGTACCGAAGACGACCTTCTGGTCGGGGTTATTCGGGTCCGGGTGCTTTGTGTAGTAGGCAGTGACCAGTTCCGCGACATCGATAAGGTCGGATGGCTGGGCCAATTGCCCGGCGCGCTCATGAGCCATTGTGGGTATCCTCCTGCTAAATCGGCGAACTGCGCAACCGCCGATTTCATTGCCGACCAACCGGCCGAGACAAAGAAACCGAACTTAGATGCGCTTCCTCCTCTCCAGTGTCCCCGTTTTAGGGACAGCGCGCATGGCAAGAACCACTCGGTAAGGCAAACTCGCCCCTGCAATAGGGTGCATCAGATAGATTGCCGCGTGCCGACGGGAGCACCTTCTCGAAAGGATTCCGGGCTGCCGGCACCTGTCTCCTGTCCCCCCCCCCCCCCCCCC
>NZ_KV797740.1:182269-437566 GCF_001809455.1 Corynebacterium sp. HMSC074C11 | reverse complement strand
CCCCCCCCCTTTAGCCGCTGTGCTAGCGTTTTCACCGTGAATGAGGAATCTGTTGCTCCGAAGCTGCCATCAGCAGGACGAGCGCAGGGTCTGACAGCTCTGGCCGTGGCCGGCGGCGCCGCTGTTGGCGCAGTAGGTCGCTTTCTGTTCGGAGCGGCGATCGATGCAATCGTTGGCTCGGGAATTAGCGCAATCTCGACGACTGTCATCAACTTACTGGGCTGCCTTCTCTTCGGCCTGGTCAGCAGTATCGCGTTTGCTAATCCTCGGCTTTCCGCTTTCTGCGGTACTGGCTTTTGTGGCGGCTTCACCACTTTCTCCGCCTTTGTCATTCTCCTATTGGCACAGGCGGACACGTCAGTCGTGCTGATTGTGAGCGTTGGGCTTATTCACCTGCTGTGTTGTCCCCTCGCCTACTGGTTGGGAACCAAGTGTGCGCGGGAGGTTGCGGAATGACCGGCGATCTCCTCAGTTCTTTTCCCTCGGCGCTCTCTGCCATTCTCGCTATCGCAGTTGGCGCCGCAGTAGGTGGAGCGCTGCGCTATACGCTGGCCGAACTTGCGGTGAAGTGGGCTGATTCCAAACTGCCCGGAACGTGGACCGCGAATATGATTGCCTGCTTCGTCGCCGGTGCCGCTGCTGTGGTGTGGTCGCGGGGAACGTCGACAAGCGACGGCATGACCCCTGCCCTGGCCTATGCGACGGTGATGATTGGCTTCGCCGGCGGCCTGTCGACGTGGTCCACACTCGCCGGAGAGATCACACGCCTTAAAAACCAACACTTTTGGAGGGCATGTGGGTACGTTGCTCTCACACTGATTGGCGGAATGATCTTTGTTTTCGCCGGAATGCGTTTACCCCCACTTGTGGCGAATTAGTAGCGCAATAATCATTTTCTGAGAATTTAATGATTGGGTTTAGGCTTTCTACCAGTAAAGTTCCACAGCATGGAAAGCTTCAGCGATTTTGTCTCAGCGGCGGATAGTTTTATTTGGAGTCCGTACCTCCTCATCCCCGCGCTGATCGGCACCGGAATCATCTTGACCATTCGCCTGGGCGCAATTCACCTGGTCAAACTCGGCTCGGCACTGCGCCTCGGACTCATCGACCGTAACGACGACGACGCCGAGGGAGATATCACCAACTACCAGGCGCTGGCGACGGCTCTCGCGGCAACTGTCGGTGTCGGCAACATTGTCGGTGTCGCTACCGCAATCGGCTTAGGTGGACCCGGTGCGCTGTTCTGGATGTGGGTAACCGGCCTGCTAGGTATGGCATCGAAGTACTCCGAGGCATTCCTGGGCGTGAAGTACCGCCAGACCGATGCAGCTGGCGAACAGTCCGGTGGTCCGCAGTACTACCTGCGCAAGGCCATCCCGAATGGTTTTGGTAAGACGCTGGGCATTCTCTTCGCCGTCTTCGCTGCGCTGGCGGCGTTTGGTATCGGCAACCTAACCCAGGGCAATGCCGTGGCCTCGAACCTGGAAAACAGCTTCGACATCGATCCGACGCTCTCCGGCATGATTATGTTCATCCTGGTAGGTGCAGCTCTGATGGGTGGCATTAAGTCGATTGGCCGCATCACCGCCAGCTTTGTGCCGATGATGATTGTGCTCTACATCGGTGCGGCCGTGTGGGTGCTCGTCGCCAATGTCTCGGCGCTGCCCGAAACCTTCAAGCTCATCTTCACCGATGCTTTCACCGGCACCGCGGCCGTTGGTGGGTTCGCAGGATCCACGCTCATTCTCGCCCTGCAGATGGGTGTTGCCCGCGGTCTGTTCTCCAACGAGTCGGGCCTGGGTTCCGGTGCTATCGCCGCTGCCGCCGCATCGACGACTCACCCAGTTCGTCAGGGTTTGGTCTCCATGACTCAGACCTTCATTGACACCATCATCGTCGTGTCCTTCACCGGCCTGGTTATCATCAGCACCGGTGTTTGGCAGGATGGCAACGTCGACACTAGCGCTCTGACCGCTGAGGCATTCTCCCGCGGTCTGCCGGGCCACTGGGGTGGCACCATCGTCACGCTGTCGGTTGTCTTCTTCGCATTCTCCACCATGCTGGGCTGGTCCTACTACGGTGAGCGCGCCTTCGAGTCCCTGGTCGGTCGCCGCGGCACCGGCCTCTACCGTGCGGTCTTCACCTGCGTGGTCTTCGTCGGCGCGGTAACTCAGCTGGAAACCGTCTGGTCCGTCGCCTCGGCCCTCAACGGCCTGATGGCGCTGCCGAACCTCATCGGTCTGATTGTCCTGTCCGGGCTCATCGCGCGTGAGACAAAGGCATACCTCGAATTTGACCCTCAACTTCGCGCAACGGCTGCGGAAATCGACAAGTGGCAGTCTCAGCAAGACTTCGAGGCTTTCAGTAAGAACTAACTGAAACTACCTGCTGCCCGTAAGGGCTACGGCAAAACTACGAGCAGGTCTGCGCGGTCTCCGGCTTTTCGATTGCCGCAAGCGCGTCGTCAAGCACAGAGACCTTTACCAACTTCATATCGCCTCGGTCGGCAGTCACAGCTTCTGCGCAATTGCCTTCCGGCACGAAGAACATCTCGGCGCCCTCATCTCGGGCAGCCGAGATTTTGTGTGTAATGCCACCGATTTCGCCCACGTTGCCGGCAGCGTCAATAGTGCCAGTGCCAGCGAGGTGCTGCCCCTCGGTCAGATCGCCTGGACTCAGCTTGTCAATCACTCCAAGCGTCATCATGAGACCCGCCGACGGACCTCCAATGCCGCTGAGCTGGTACTCAACTTTGGTGTCGTCCGCGGATTGCGCCCCCATCCCCACGCCGAGCAGCGCGGCATTCTTTTGATGCGGGTTTTCCGCCAGTGTCACAGAAATATCGACGGCTTTCTCGGGGGCAGAGTCCTCGCCCTTAGCAGCCTTCTGCTTATCGACGGTCGCAGGCTTGACCCTCAACGTGACAGTATCGCCCGGGTTGCGTCCGGCAATAATCGCCTTGACTTGCTCGGGCTTGCTTACTGCCACCCCATCCACTGCGAGAATCACATCGTCTTCATGCAGTCGCCCATCGACGGGACTATCCGGCACTGTGTAGGCGACGGTGACTTCCATCGGCAACCCGAGATGTGCCAGTGCAGCGGAGGTGGCGTTGGCCTCCGACTCGGTGAATGCAGCCTTGTTCTCCTCTTCCACCTCGTCCTGGCTCTGGCCCGGAGGGAAGACCGCCTCAATGGGGACGATATCGTTGTCACGATCAAACCACAGGCCAATGACCTGCGGCAATGTCAGGTTATGCCTGACTGCGACGGTTGTCATATCCAGCGTGCCCTTAGAGCGTTCGGAGTCCGCAGCACTGCCGCTGACCGAGATAATGCTCTTTCCCTCGACATCGCTGAGGACGTCGAAGACCGGGCCAGGCCCCTGCGCGGCATAGGGAACTGTCAGCGTTGGCAGCGAAAGCACAGTTGCCAACGCGGCGATGGGCACAGCGCCCGCAACAAGAGTTTGGGTACGACGATTCACAAATAACACCCTACATTCTCGCTATCTGCCTACTGGACACCTGATGAATGTTGTTCGTGTCTGTTCGCTGGGCGCGAAGTTGCCAATAAAGTGGTGCTTTTAAGTACTCACGCGGGTCATTGCCCGGTACGGTGGGAGCATGAGTTCTAACGGATTTGGCTTTGGTCCGAACGACAATGATGACGATCGTGACGACGCTGGCAACAATGACTCCGGCCAGGGCGGTCAGGGCGGCCAGGGCGGTCCTTTCGGTTTCTTCGGGTTCCCCTTCGGTGGCATGGGCGGCGCCGGTGGCTTCGGTTTCGGCGGCCCCGGGCAGCCCGGCAGCGGCGCCTCTGGCAAAGGAGAACAGCCGAACTTGGGCGATATTCTCAACCAGTTCGGCGAGATGTTCTCCGGCATGGGGCAGCGATTCCAGGAGTCTAACTCTGGCCCTGTCAACTACGACGCGGCCGAGCGCGTTGCGCGGACCCGTCTTGGTAACCCAGCTCCGGTGAAGGACTCGGCCCGCGAGGCGCTGGCTGATTCCTTGCGCCTGGCCGAACTGTGGCTAGATGACGTCACCTCCCTTCCCGCTGGTGTCAACCGCGTAGAAGCGTGGAATAGCCTGCAGTGGTTGGAGAACACCAAGTCGACATGGACTCGCCTTGTCGATCCCGTCGCCAGCCGCATGAGTGATGCCTCCCTCGAGGGCGTTCCAGAAGAAGCTCGCGAGATGATGGGCCCGATGCTGGGCATCATGCGTCAGATGAACTCGATGAGTTTCGGTACTCAGCTAGGGAATGCGCTGGCTGAATTGGCACAGACGAGCCTGACTGGTTCTGACCTCGGGCTGCCGCTACACACCACTGGTGCGGCGGTACTGCTGCCAACACATCTAGTTACTCTCGCAGAGGAACTCGAGGTTCCAGCGCGCGATCTGTTTATCTACGCCACTGCCCGCGAAGCTGCACACCAACGTCTTTACGACCGCGTGCCATGGCTGGCTGAACGCATGATTTCCTCTGTCGAGGAGTACGCCGCTGGCATCGTCATCGACTACTCCGCGATCGAAGAGGCCGCCCGCGGTCTGGATATTGAGAACATGCAGGATCCGCAGCGTATGCAGGAGGCTATGAGTCAGCTGCAAAATATGGATCTGAGTCCGAAGATTCGTTCTCGTAACGAGAATGCTCGTACTCGTTTCCAGACGCTGCTAGCACTGGTCGAAGGGTGGGTGGACATGGTTGTCACCGATGCCCTCGGTGAGCGTCTACCGGGTGCCGCACAATTGGATGAAGCCTGGCGTCGTCGCCGCGCCACCGAAGGTGCTGAGCAGGCGCTGGAGAAGGCCACCGGCATTGACCTCGGCTCCCCCAAGGTGCGTGAGGCAACCAACTTGTGGCACCGCCTGACCACCGCTGTGGGCATCGAGCAACGTGACAAGGTCTGGGATCACCCGGACTTCCTGCCCGTAGCAGAAGATTTGGATGAACCCGCGGCCTTTATTGACTCGGTTCTTGGCGGTTCGGACAACGATGACTTCGACCCGATCGCAGAGCTTGAAGAGCAGCTGCGCAAAGAAGCCGAAAAACGCGCGGCTGAGGGCAAGGACAGTGACACCGACGAGGACAATTCTGGCGACACCGATGACGATAAGTAGCTAGTTAGCTCTGGGTTCCCCAGCGCTGATACGCCTCTAAATAGCCCCGTGCCCGTTCGTGGTACGGGGCTTTTGCCGCCCAATACCAGAACTCTTCGGTATGACCCCCGTCGACGAAAGTGTGCACCAGTTCGTGCACAATGACATCGTCGAGGACGTACCCCGGGACGTCGGCAAGCCTGTGCGAAATGCGAATACGTCCCGGACTATCGACGCCGCCGGTGACCGATGCCCACCTGCGCGACATGTTCTTGACCCATTTGATTGACTCAAACCGCGGGCGATCTTCCAGCACCGTACGCGAGAGCAGCCGTGCGCGGCGCTCCAGCTCGGAATTATCCAGGTTGCTGCCAACTTTCTTCCGCACTCGCGCCACAATTTCATTGACCTGCTGTTTTTCCGCAGCGGCGCTGAGGTCGTCCGGAACCATGACAATGATTCGGTTTCCCTCCGCGCGGGCGGACACAGTACGGCGGCGGCGCTTCGAGCGCCGAACCTCAACATCCGGGCCGTACTCAGGTCGCTTGGTGCTCATGCTTTTTAAGCGTATATGCTCTGCCCTGCGATTGCGTAAAAGCTGGCCCCGGGGTAAAAGATATTTTTATGGGGGAATACAGGGATACGTCTCGGGGGCGGGATGGTACGGCTGGCGTAATAGGTTCGGACGCACCCGCAGCACAAACGCTTGCCGCGCCTACCACGGACTACGCGCTGCGCCCGGAGATACCGATTATCATGCGCCCAGGCGCGCGGATTCAGTTCGGCGTGGAACCGGAGCGCAGCATGATTCTGCCGCTTTCCGACGGCACCCCGCCGGGGCCTGTCTTCTCGGCACTTCTTGCAGCTCATAGAGGTAGCACCTTAAGCGAGGCCTTTGCTGACAGTCACGACAAACTGTCACCGCAGTTCATTACAGCACTTATCTCCGACCTTCACCGAGCAGCACTGGTCCAAAAACCACCGACACGACGGAGGATTACGCTGATCGGTCGGGACAGTTTGCGCACTGGACTTTTAAAAGAGCTTCGTCGCACGGGTTGCGGTAGTTGGACGAAGGCAATGTCGCCCACTCGCAATGCGACGCTGAAAATATCTCAATCCACGCCGGAAGACATCGGGCTCGCGGTGGTCACGGGCATGGAAGTACCGAGCATGCCCTTGGTTCGCGCTCTGTTTCATCGTGGAATTGAGCATCTGCACACGCATTTCCGCGATGGAGCACTGATTCTTGGGCCGCTTGTTCAGCCAGGTCAAGGGCCCTGCTCGATGTGTTTCGAAGCTTATCGACGAGACCGCGACCCCGTCCGGGCACTGATTGCGCTGCAGCTTCGCACTTTTACGCCCGTGACCGCACCGGAATGGCTGAACACAGCGGTGCCGCTGTTGGTTGGGCAGCTGCGGCGACCGGACCTCTCAGATCTATGTGCGACAGAGGTGCGCATAGATCTGGAAAGCCTCGATATCACCCGCACTACGGTTGCTCCCCACCCGCAGTGCCCAGTGTGTGGTCATGGCAACTCGCAGATGCAGTTCATGTAATTCGAAGTTCCTTGAGCAGAATCTGACTAGGAATTCACAAAAGAATTGACGATTCCCAAGATGCCTTCGCCGAAATGATTGAGCTTCGCTTCTCCAATTCCGGGAATCTGCAGAAGTTCCGCCGGCGTAGTCGGTTGCTGCTCACCGATGGCCAGAAGGGTCGCATCGGAGAAGATCACGAATGCGGGGACAGTCATTTCTCTCGACATTTCCAGGCGCCATGCACGCAATGCTTCCAGTAGCGCAGGATCCGCACTGACCGGGCACTCTTCACAGCGCCCTGAGATCCGCTCCGCATCGGTGTGCAATGGCTTAGTGCAGCCCTTGCACTGTTTGGACTGCTGACGCTTACCACGGGAACTAGAGCTCCTTGAGCTTCGCTGTGCCTCCGCCGAGTAGTCAGAGACATCAATGTCGAGTTCATCGAGGAATCGTGTGCGGCGACGTGACCTGCGGCCGCCTTCTGTCCGCGACAATGACCAAGATAGCTCCAGATGTTCACGGGCTCGAGTAATGCCGACATAGAACAGACGGCGCTCTTCTTCGATGGCTTCCGCTCCCTGTGCAGGAGATCGGTCGAATTTATTCAGCGAATGTTGGATAGGCAGCGAACCGTCGGTAAGCCCAACGAGGAACACCGCATCCCACTCCAGCCCCTTGGCTGCATGCAGGCTAGCCAACGTCACGCCATCCAGCGTCGGCGGATGCTTGGCCTGCTGCCGAGTGTGCAATTGGCCGAGGAGCGCCTGGATATTGACCTCGGTGTTGGCATGAACGATGTCCTTACACAGGTCGAATAGGGCGCGCAGTGACTGCCAACGTTCCCTGGCACCAGTGCCTTCCGGCTCTTGGTCAGTCATGCCAAGACCCGCGAAAACCTGCTTGACCAAATCCAACAGATTCGTGCCCTGCAATGTCGGAACAGTCCGTGAGGAACGGGAAACTCGCACAAGTGCTGCGATGGCATCGCGGATCTCGGGACGCTGGTAGAAACCGTCCCCGCCACGAACCTGGTAGGCGACTCCTACCTCGGACAAAGCCTGCTCAAAAACTGCGGACTGTGCGTTAATCCGGTACAAAACGGCAATCTCCGATGCCGGCGTACCTGCGTCGATAAGTCGCTTGATGCTGCGCGCGGTCGCGCGAGCTTCCATTGGCTCATCGTCGTACTGATTGAAAGTCGGCTCCGGGCCGTCTTCACGCTGCCCAATCAGCTTCAGCCGCGAGCCGGCGATACGTCCCTGCGCACGGCCGATGACATTGTTGGCCAGCCCGACGACCTGTGGGGTCGATCGGTAGTCCCGCTGCAGGCGGACCACTGTGGCTTCCAGGTAGTCCCGAGAGAAGTTCATCAGGTATTGCGGAGTCGCGCCTGTGAAAGAGTAAATCGTCTGGTTGGCGTCCCCGACAACTGTCAGGTTGTCACGGTCTCCCAGCCAGGCGTTGAGAACTCGCTGCTGTAACGGGGTGACATCCTGGTACTCATCGACGACGAAGCACCGATACTGGTTGCGGAATTCCTCCGCCACTGCACGGGAATTCTCCATCGCACCGGCGGTGTGAATGAGTAGGTCGTCGAAGTCGAGCAATAGCCCGTCCGGGGTAGTTTTTATGTCCTCGTAAGCGCGATAGCAATCGACAATTCTCTCCGCGGGCAACGGCGCCGTGCGCCCATGCTCCCGCAGCGCGGCTTGGTACTGATCCGCACCGGCCAGAGTGGCCTTCGCCCACTCAATCTCGCCCATGACATCTCGGATTGTTTCCTTAGAGGTGTCCAGGCCCACTCGACGTACTGCTTGGGCGACAACACGGAATTTCTTGTCATCCAACAGCTGCCAGGGCATATCACCGGCGACTTGGGGCCAGAAGTAGCGCAGCTGGCGAAGTGATGCCGAGTGGAAAGTGCGCGCCTGGACTCCAGGCGTTCCCATCTTTGCCAGGCGGTCGCGCATCTCCCCTGCGGCACGCGAGGTAAATGTCACGGCTAATACCTTTTGCGGCTGCACAAACCCCTGGTCAATGAGGTACTTGATGCGATGAGTAATTGTTCGGGTCTTGCCTGTACCGGCTCCGGCAAGAATGCACACCGGCCCCATCGGAGCCGTGGCTGCCTCACGCTGATCTGGATCCAGCCCAGCTAGATATTCCGGCTCGTTCACATCCGCCTCTGAGTAAGTCAAAAGTTGTTAGACCCCATTTTTAAACTTGTCGAGTGCTATTCGTCATTGCTGTAGACACGGCGGACGTACAGCAGCCGGTCGCCTGGCTCCACCGATTCACACTCCGGTGAATCAATTCGGTACAGCTCACCCGAGCGCACCACACCGAGTGCAATATCCGCGAGGTGCCGTGGGCTGGCACCGATTTCCTCTTCGGTGACGAGCCTCTCTGCAACAGAGAATCCTTCATCCGGGCTCAGGAGGTCTTCCATCATCTCCACCACCGAAGGAGTCACCGTGGCCAGCCCCAGCATTCGGCCGGCGGTTTCAGAAGAAATGACCACTTGGTCTGCACCTGACTGCGTCAACAAGTGGCGGTTTTCTGATTCACGCACTGAAGCCACAATTGAGGCACCCGGTGCCAACTCGCGGACAGACAACGTGACCAGCACCGCTGTGTCATCTTTGTTCGGTGCAACGACTATAGAGCGGGCACGCTGAATACCAGCTAACTTCAGCACATCAGATTTAGTAGCCGACCCATGCACCGTCGCCAAGCCTTGATTCGAAGCGTGGTCGAGTGCTTCCTTGTCCGTATCAATAACAACGATTTCTGCCGGATCTACGCCGTCCGCGAGAAGAGCTGCAATGGCAGAACGACCCTTGGTGCCGTATCCGATAACGACGGTGTGGTTGCGCAACTGTCTCCTCCAGCGCTGAATTTGCAGGGTTTTCCGAGACTCTTGGGTCAAAACGGTCAGAGTAGTACCGACCAAGAGAGCAAGGAAGGCCACACGCAGTGGCGTAATGATCAAAATATTGAGTAATCGAGCCCTCTGTGTGACCGGCGTGATGTCACCGTAGCCCGTCGTCGACAGGCTGACAGCCGAGTAATACACCGCATCGATGAAGGTGAGAGGCTCCGTGTATCCGTCGTGGTCGTAGTAGACCACGACGGATGCAATCAGCAGCAAAAACACGGCGTAGTTCAAACGACGTATGATTAGCCGCCAAGGATTCTTCGGTGCGGACTCAGGCAGACCAATGACTCCCAGCAGTGCATGCCCGGGAAGATCATTGAGCCCGGTTTCGTATCCCGAAGATTTCCGAATTGGATTACGCAACCGCTCCTCGCCTGCCTTTCATGAAAACTCCTCCCGGTGAAAAATAGCGCATACAAACTGCTGCTTTCACCTGGATAACTGGCCACGGCCACGCGGCAGTTACATACGTAGATGATTATCCAATCAGCTCGCGCATTTTCCTGTCCAACTCTATCCTGCTTGGCAGTAGCGCTTCATCTGGTATTAGCGTTCGTCCTGCCGAAACATAGAAGAACCCGGCTTCAATGTCTTCGGGGGCCGTTTCCACTCCCCTCTCACGCAGCCTATCCGACCACGCCAAGCGGTAAATCGCCAGCTGTAGCGCCGCTACTTCCCTTTCCTTTCCGCGCGGCATCTGGCCTGTCTTCCAGTCAATGACGCTCCACTTCCCGTTGTTCTTAAACACCGCGTCGATTCGGCCGACGACCCGCCGTTGCCCAATGGCAATTCCAAACGGCACTTCCACATGCACTGGCGTGCGGTCAGCCCACTCGGATGCCTCGAAATTCGCCTTCAACTTCTCAAGTTCGCGTTCGGACGCGACTTGTTCTGTGCCGAGGAAGTCATCCAGTTGATTCCCGAAGAGATCCTCATCGTCCAGCAGGCTGTGTGCACCGAAGCGATTCTCCAACCAAGCGTGGAATGCCGTACCTCGGCGCGCGAATCGGTTTGGCTTAAACGGCACCGGGCGTGCTTTCCGACGAGCAAACGCGACCGGATCCGCAATCATGGCTTGGTATTCGCTAGTGGACATGCTTGTCGGCATTAGTAGATGAATCTCCGCGGCCTTAGCTCGACGGATTTCATCCACGAGAATGGTCGTTTCCGTTTCCCATACCTCAGACAGGTCACCTGCAATGGGGCGCTCATCCTGGTCTTCGCCCATGTAGCGCATGACGCTTTCGGCTGCTCGCTGCACACTATCTCGGCGGCTGCCCAGGGTATCGACGGGCCAGACCACCCCATCAACCGCAGTGTCGCAGTCCAGATCGACTTCGGTGTCCTCTACCTCAGGGTCCTCCCCATCTGTCCACGACACCACATAGTCGCTGAATTGCGTGGCGATGGCTGCGAAGTCCGCCGACACGTCGGTGGGTTTCTTCAAGCTCGGATTAGGCCGCCTGCTTGCAGTGACAATGAGCTTTTTCGCGGAGCGAGTCATGGCAACGTAGAAGAGGCGCTGTTTTTCTTCCCTCTCCACTTCTCGCAGCTCTTCCTTGTAGGCTTTGATTACCTTGTTGAGGTCGGTTTGGTTATCTGCGCCTGATATGTCCAGTTCGGGGGCATTGCTATCGACAGAATCAGCGACGGGAGCCCAATCGCCTGCTGCAAGCTGTGTTGCATCCCCTGTTGTGTCTGCACTAGCCGTTAGCGGATCCACTTGGGTAATTGCACCAGGAGGAAGCTGAACTGAATTGGTGAGCCACGATGACAAATCAACTCTGTCAAACTTGCTGGTGGTGATGCCCGGGACAGCAACCGTTTCCCACTCCAACCCCTTTGACTTGTGCATAGTCATGATTTGGACGCAGTTTTCCGGCATGTTCAAAGGTGCCCGTTCCAAACCATCATCGTGTTCGACAGCGAACTCCAAATAGTTCAAAAACCCTGTCACATCGTCCGAGATATTTTGCGAATACGTCGCAGCGATATCGACAAACCTATCCAGATGCGCAGTCGTCGGCCTGGTTATCGCGGTAGCGGAACCGTACTGTCCAGCCGCTGCTTCTACGCGAATTCCAAACTCAGTAGCGATGTCCTCGACCAGTTCCGGCAGAGGCTTATTCAGCGAGAACCGACGTAGTTTTCGTAGGCTTGCACCCAACTGTGCGATACGCGCCATTGCTTCATCTGTGTAGTTCAGTGACTCGCTGCAGACCAACCGCCCATTTTTTCCCACACTGCCGCGCGCTAGCGGGGTGCCGTCGTAAAAACGAATATCCGGGTCGGCGATGGCGTGCCCCAGCCCCACCGCGGACGATGCTGCTTCGGCATCTTCCACCATCTTGTCATACTGGCGAGCGAGCTGGGAAAGCGGTGAGGAGTCTGAAGTCTCTTCGACGTTGCCCTTCTTTCGGGCCAACTCGTCCTTGCCTGCCATTGCCAGCTGGTCTACACGAGTGCGAAGTGCCTCCACGTCTGCGGCACCCAAATTGGCCTGTGGGCTGAGCAGCAGACGCAGAGCATCCTGGTCTGAACTGGGGTCGACCAATATCTTCATCACCGAGGTGATATCCATGACCTCGGGCAGATGCAGCAATCCAGCGAGTCCCACAATGATTGCAGGCACACCCCGCTCAGACAGTGCATCTAAATAGACAGCCGATTCAGCATTTGTCCGAACCAGGATGGCGGCATCGAGCTTGTTGCCAGCTGCTTCACATTCGCGTAATTGCGCCTCCATGCAATCTGCGATGTACGCAACTTCTTCCTCACCGGTTGCGGTGAAAGCAAGCTGCACTTCGCCCTGACCTGCTTTTGGACCGGCATCCAGTGCCTCTACTGTACGAGCCTGCCCCGCGAAAGCACGGTCGGAGACTGCGTTAGCAAGCTGCAGCACTGACTGCGGATTTCGCCAAGAAACGGTCAGTTGCTTTTTCTCCGCTGGCTTCCCATCCGACCGCGGAAAATCATTGACAAACTGCACAAGGTTTTCGGCAGTTGCTCCTCGCCAGCCATAAATTGCCTGCATCGGATCACCGACAGCGGTGACACAACCACCGGAGAACAGCGCACGCAGGAACAGCCGCTGTGTGTGCGACGTGTCCTGGTACTCGTCGAGCATGATGATCTTAAAGCGACGCCGCTCCTCCTCTCCGACTTCCGCGAAGTCGGTGGCTAGTCGGGCCGCACGAGCCATCTGCATACCGAAAGTGGCGACATTTTCTTCATTGCACCGAGCTCGAACCTGTTCTACCAGCGGCAAAATCTCTAATCTCTCTCGCTGCTTATCGACGATGCCCTGTAGATCGCCAATTAGCCCCTCGCGTTTACCCTTCTGCGGGGTCTGCTCAATATTGCTGATGAATGCTTCGGTTTCCTCGCGAATCGCCTGCGGTGAAGAAAGGTTTGAGTCGATGTTCGCCCCCAGCTCAATAATGCGACTGGCCAGAGTCGATGGCGCAATATCGATATCAATTTCCTTCACATTACGAGCGGTTTCCCAGGCCAACTGCCACTGCGTCGCGCCATCCATAATGGTGACCCCCGGCTCCGTCGGCAGCAAAAGACCATAATTGCTAACGACTTCAGAGGCATAGGCATCGTAAGTAAGCGTGGTTGGGGCAATGACCTCGAGGCTTGCTAGTACCTTTGGTGAAGCCTGTGCACGAAATGCGGCAGAGGAAGCAAGCGCATTGAGCTGTTGTCGGATACGGACGCCGAGCTCGCGCGCTGCCTTCCTGGTGAAGGTCAAACCTAGAACTTCTTCTGGGCGGATAAAGCCATTGGCCCCCAACCACACGACACGGGAAGCCATTGTCGCTGTTTTACCAGCACCGGCACCGGCGACAACAAGCATTGGTTCCATCGGTGCACCGATTACCGCCGCTTGTTGCGGGGTGGGCGGAAAGTCCTGGCCCATCATCTCCGACAGGGTGACGGGATCAATGATGGTTCGTTCCTCCGACATGACTACCGATTCCCTTCTGCTGCCGGGCACGCCTTCGAAAGCGTGCAGAACTTGCAATGATCACCAGCGAGCGCCAAGGCACGCGGGCCAGACGTCGCACGTGCTACCTGCTCCACACGACGCTCCCAGTCAGCCAACTTGTCTTCCGTGAGCTTTGACTGTTCTCGACTAGTGATAATGGTCTTATTGTGTGACTTTCGCGGAAATACCAGGTATGCCCCTGATTGTTCAATGCCTTCGCCGTTGTCCACAGCAAGCCCATCTCCGCTTTCAACGAGCTTCCCCTTCGACAACGCCAGCTGATATGTAGCTAGCTGTGCATGTTCTTCTACGTCTTTACCGGAGGGCGCTGTCTTACCGGTTTTAATATCGACGATTTGAACTGCACCATCAGCGTCTTCAATCAATCGGTCGATTCGTCCGACAATCACGATGTCATCGTTGATGGTGACTTTTACCGGAACCTCGGTCCCGATATCTTTCTTGGTCTCAATCCACCGCTGCCAATCCTCCAGCGCTGTCAACCAGGTGTCTTCCTCAGTACGCTTACGCCACTCCGGATCATCGGACAGGTCACCAAAAACACGCCGGATTTCGGACTGCGCCTCAGGCACAGTCACTCCCTTGGCTACGGCTTCTACCGCCTGATGAAGTAGAGAGCCTAAATACATGGCCGATGTCGGTGCTGATTTATCCAGCATGGCCTTCAGCGGGCAACTCAGGGCTGCTTCCACCTTGGAAGGGTTGATTCTCATCGGCTTCTTGTCATTTACCGGCTTCGAGGTCGACGGTGCACGGAGCCCCCACCAGGTGTCTGGATGTGCGCCAGCAACCTCAACCTGCGCCAATCGCGCGAGTTGACGTGCAGCTTGTCGACGCCGCGTCTCAGTCTCCGCATCGTCTACAACGGCTGCACGCAGTTCTGCCAGCAGTGACTCCACAGAGAGCACCCGTGGCAGGCCTTCACCGGCCCATTTGGAATCTTCTGCCTCTGCAACATCCGGATTGCCGGTGTTTGCTTCATTAGCCGTAGCCCCGACTCCGTTCGCAACCGAAGAGGCTTCCGACTGCTTCGCCAGCTCCGTCCCCGAATTACCGAGCTTTTCAACGAGCTCGATAACAAACGGACTGGGAACTCCAACATCATCAGGAGAATCGACTGCGGTCAGCAGTACCCTGTCGCTAGCCCGTGATACCGCGACGTGCAGCAAACGACGTTCCTCCGCTAGCGCATCCGCCATGGAATTGATGTACTCCCGCGGTGCAATCCCGTGGTCGACGAGACCGATGAACTCGTTCTGCTTCATCACCGAGCCAGTTACACCGAGGCTGGGCCACTGGCCTTCCTGTACTCCGACAACTGCTACTGCCTTCCACTGCCTGCCCAGAGCCGCATGCGCTGAGAGAATGCGCACGGCGTCGCGCTCTACCCCGCTACGGTCACGTGCGCCGATGGGCAGCTCCTGTTCTTCCACAGAAGCGATAAAACCGTCAACCGTCAGCTTTGGATTCAGCTCCACACGGTCACCAGCAAAGTCGAACAGTGCCATCACAGCATCCAGGTCGCGGTCAGCCGATGCTCCAGCTGTACCGCCGCGCAACGATGCCGCCACCAGATGGTCTGCCAAACCAGTGGACTGCCAAATTGCCCACAAAGTTGCTTCCACACCATCACGCAACGCTTCACGCGCTGCGCTCAATAGATCCAGCGGCACCTGCAGCGCCTGACGTTCACGCTGCGACAGAGACTCAATAAGTTCCAGCTGCTCTGTTGTGAGTCCATCTGCTTTCAAGATTCCGATGAGCTGAGTCATCGCGGCCCCGCCGAACAGGTCGGCCTTTCGGATTCCGCGCAGCAGACGCTCTTTGACAATCGGATCCATGTTGACCAGTGGGCCGGAGAGGAACTCGTCCCACTCCACGTCATCGAGCTGGTTCATAGTTGCCCGCAACGCCACCATCAGCGCTCGCACCAATCGCTGATGACTTAGCACGATGTCCGTTGGGTCAATCTGCACAGGCACACCCGCACGCGACAATGCACGGAACAGAGAGGACTCCCCTGCACCGGACCGGACAATGACCGCCATATCCTTCCATGCCACCCCCTCGTCAATATGAAGGCGCCGGAAGTAGTCCGCGACTGTGGCTCGCTGTGCACGTTCAGAGGGATGAATAGCTATTTTTACTGCACTTTTCGCTGCGTACGAGTTTTCCGCTGCGACGGTCTCACTGTTGTTTCCAACGTCGGATTCACTAGCTTCTTGTGTTCCAACTGAACCAACAATGCCACGGTATGCAGGAGCCTTAGGCAAGCGCTGAGAAACTGCGTTGACTAAATCCGCGATATCAGCGTTACAGCGGTAAGACTGCTGCAAGTGGATTGCCTTGTACTCGACCTCACCAATCCCCCGGAGATAGTCATTATTAGCACCGCGGAAGTGAAATACCGATTGATCTTCATCACCAGTAATGACGGCCACCGCCGCCTGCGACACAAACCGATCCACAAGACGCGCAGCCTCCGGCGATAGGTGTTCAGCATCATCGACCAGCACCACCGACTTTCCCCACCGAGCCAGTGCTTGCGCGTCTGTATCCAGCTCCATCAATGCCGCAGAGACAATCTCTGCAGCGTTCAAGCTGGGCTCCCACGCCAACCGCATAGTCTGCTGATACTCCGCCATAAACTTGCCAGCCGCACACCACGACTCAATGCCATAGTCCACGCCGAGCTGCTGAAGTCTCGGGGCATCAATCCCCCGCTCAGCTGCACGCAGCAGAAAGTCACGAACCGCACGGGAAAAACCGACTAATGGAAGAGCCGGGCGCAACCGCTCTGGCCAATACGCACCACCATCTTCCGCATGACCAGCCAAAAGCTGCCGCACGACAGCATCTTGGCGTGCACCAGTGGTCAACGATGGTTCAGGCTCTCCCCGACTGACGGCGGCATCACGTACTACTGCATAGGCAAGTGAATGCACGGCACGCACCATGCCACCTTGACCTGCCCCGAACGAACCGCCTTCCCCCAGTTCAGAGGAAAAACGCCTGTCAATATCCCGCCTCAATTCCGCGGCGGCCTCTTTTGACTGTGACACCACCAAAATGCTGTCCGCCGGAATGCCCGAGTGCATGTAGTCCACCGCGAGATCTGCCAGCAGCGAACTCTTGCCAGTCCCTGGGCCGCCTAAAACGCGCACAACAGGCTGGTTTACAAGCTTGTTCGCTACCACGAGCGCCCGATTATGGGAAGGGAAAAGCGCCTCTACCGCAGTACCCAACCACTGCCGACGACAAGGCGGTTCCTCCTGGACGAACCGAACCTTCGGCATTCCATCTACGTTCATGTGCACCATTGTGGCACAACCTCCGGACAGGCACTCGAACACCCATTCGAAATAGAGGTAAAAATACCCCCGCCCCAAAAACTCCCGTGAATACTGCCAGGCGTTACTTAGACACAAACGCGCGGACTAGCGAAGCCGCACGGAACAGGCCACGATACGCACCCGGCTGCGATTCTGGACTAACAGCGTGGACAAAAAGTCGATAGCACATCGCACGAACGAGCAACTGACCGAAATCCGGCAAATGATCGAAGCGTCGCAGTAGCTCTTCATCAGCACCCATCATGGACAGACAATCCACTGCCGCTAAGGCAGCTGTCCAACCACGGACACGCCATGCTGGCACGATATCGGTGAGAACGGGGGCGGCCGTGCCGTCGTAAAGCAGCGTGCCGACGAGGTCTGCGTGACAGACCTGCAGAAGCTCCGTTGGCACAACCATCTCTGCCCGCAACTGGAGAAGATCACCGGAGATTGTGAGAGCCTCGGCGCAATCGGCGCGGGGGACGCTATCCGCGTCGAGAAGCTGCTCGAGGATGCCGATTGGGTCAGATTCCCAAGCTGCGCGATTACACATGACAAAGTAATCGGGCTCCTTATCAAGGAGGAACTGCGGCCGTTCAATACTGGCAAGCGACTCTTCCACGCGACCAGCGGCAACAATGGTTTCATCGGCACGTGGCGCGAATCCCCCCGGAATGAAATGACGGGCCTGCCACCCAGCAATGACCAAGCGGCCGTCACTAGTACGCACGGATTTCGCTACTCGGACGCCATCGACATCTAGCGCGCTGCGAACCTTTGCAGACCACAGCGCTTGCGCCGAATTATGTACCGGCGAAAGGACAATGGAATCGTCGTAGACCCAGCCATTGTCCCAAGCTCGCTCGGCACGATGCGGCTCACCCTCGGCACCAAAGGCCTCTAAAACACGGTCGGGAGGAGTGGCAATCATAATCTGCTACTACCTTGCTTTCTGAGTCGGTGCGGCCGTATCGTCGTCCGCCCCAAATGGATACGGCCAGCCGTTGGCAGAACACGTCTTGCCATCGACCTGATAGACCTCGCTGCTGTCGATTTCGTGCAGTTCATCGTTCGACACGCTCAGGGTCTGCTGCATCATGATTGGCGCGATACCGCCGTCCCTCGGGCAGGGCTCGTGAACCGCGTACCCAAGTCCGTGACCAACCTCGTGATTAATAAGGTATTGGCGATACAATCCCAGGTCCCCCTCAAAAGGCAGGGCACCTCGAACCCACCGGGCGATACTGACGACCACGCGCCCAGGCTCACCTTCCCGCTGCCCAGACAGGTAACAGGAGGTCTCCATTCCCAAGGTGTTTCCGCACAGCTGATGTGCGGTTCCAGTCGCGGAAAGCTGCACGACAATCGTCGGATCCTGATCGCGAGGCACTGCCTCGAAAGAAAAATCTGGATTAGCTGTCCAGCCACGTGGATCGGCTAGAATCGAGTTCACCGTCTCCGCAAAGGCGCGCTCGCCACCAATTGAAGGAACATCAATGTTGTCTTCAATTTCCACGGAATACCTGATCGCATTGCGGCGCCCCTCCCCGACACGGGGATGCGCCACGGTGACATCTTTAAAATTTCCCGAGGGTTCCGTGGCAAAGGCCGGACCAGGTGGCAACTGCCCTCCCTCGTAGCCATCACCGTACCCCTCACCGGGCACCGGACCAGGGCGACTGTTGCCACTCTGCGAGGCAACAGTGCCATTGCCGGAACCTGAAGAATCATCTTCAGCAGTGAAGATGTCGAAGAGAATGATGACTGTGAGCACCACAAGTACGGGGATGGCATAGGCTCGCCACCCCCAACTCCTTGCAATGCGTACGAGAAAGGGTTCTTGCGTCATTAGGCGAAGAAGCCAACCTTACGGTCTGCGTTATTACCGGTACGGACGTAGGCAACCTTGTCAGCATTAATCAGGTACTCCTGACCAGCGCCGTCACTGAGCTCAATCACACCTTCGCCAGCAGCCAGCTTCTGGGAGATCGCAGCCTTGACCTCCTCGCCACCAGCGACGTTTTCAATGCTCAGCTCACGCGTATTGTCTGCAAATCCAATAGTGATGTCCATAGGTGACATCATAACCATTCCCAAAGCGGCTAGGATTAGAGAGACCGATTAAGCCGTCGTGTCACGTGAGGTTACAAACAGCAAAGGAGTCGCCGTGGCAGAGTCCCAGTCCCCGACATTCGTCGAATTGGGGGTCGCCGCGGAAATCTGCGACGCACTCGCCGACGAAGGAATCAACCGCACATTTGCCATCCAGGAACTGACGCTGCCCTTGGCGCTCGACGGCACGGACATCATCGGCCAAGCCCGTACTGGCATGGGAAAAACTCTTGGTTTTGGTGTCCCCCTCATTGACCGCGTCTTTGATGACGCCCGCATTCCAGAACCGGATGGCACTGCCCGCGCAATCATCGTCGTCCCCACCCGTGAGCTGTGCGTGCAGGTCGGTGAGGACTTAGCCCGCGCTGCGCACTCAACCAATCTGCGTGTATGCACCATTTACGGTGGCCGCCCCTATGAGGAACAGATTGAACAGCTAGACCGTGGCGTGGACATCATCGTCGGCACTCCGGGCCGCCTCATCGATCTTTACCAGCGCAATAATCTAGAGCTGTCAGGCGTAAAAATTTTGGTTCTCGACGAGGCCGACGAAATGCTCGACTTGGGTTTCCTGCCGGACATCGAGAAGATTCTGGCTGCGGTGCCGGATGAACGTCAGACCATGCTCTTCTCGGCAACAATGCCGGGCCCAATTCTGACTCTCGCACGTACCTTTATGAATCGTCCGGTGCACATCCGCGCTGAATCAGGCGAGGAAGAGGCCACAGTCCATGAGACCACTAAGCAGATTGTTTTCCAATCGCACCAAATGGATAAGGTTTCAGTCATCGCCCGCATCCTGCAAGCCAACGGTCGTGGTCGCACCATCATTTTTGCCCGTACGAAGCGTGGTGCCGCCTCCGTTGCTGAGCAGCTCGGTGAGCGGGGCTTCCTGGTCACCGCCGTCCACGGCGATATGGGCCAGCCTGCACGTGAGCGCTCACTGACGGCGTTCCGCAATGGCGATGTCGACGTTCTGGTCGCAACCGATGTCGCGGCTCGCGGTATCGACATCGACGATGTCACCCACGTCATCAACCACCAGGTGCCCGATGACGAAATGACCTATGTCCACCGCATCGGCCGCACCGGACGCGCGGGACACAGCGGTGTCGCCGTTACACTCGTCGGCTGGGATGAGACCGCAAAGTGGAAGGCTATTTCAGATGCTCTCGACCTGGACATGGCCGAGATTCCGACGTGGTTTTCCACCTCCCCCGAGCTCGCCGAAGCTCTTGACATCCCCGAGGGAATCGATGAGAAAGTCGGGCCAGCCCGCCCGGTGTTGGGTTCCCGACCACCTCGCGGGCGTGGCGGAAGAGGTCCGCGAAACAACCGCTCACAGCCTCATCATCGCAATCGCGGCCAAGGACGAAACTCACGGCGGGACGGCCACTCCAATTCTCATCGTCGCAGCTAAACTGCTGCGCGTGCCAACTCCCCCGCCTTTCTCTCCACGACCACTCGTCGACAGGACATTCCAACCGTGCCGCAGTCACCACAAGCCAACGCTGAGCCCACCACTGCAGAGACCCGACTGCGTCGAAATCGAATCGCATCAGTCATTCTCATCATCGCCGTAGTGCTAGTCATCGGTTGGACATGGGTCGCTTCCCCGGCCCGCAAGGTCGATCACACTGAAACGACGGCTTCTGCCGGCTCGGCAATGCAAGCCCCGGCTGCGAACGATCCGGAGGCAATGCCACATACTCTCCGGCCGGTGTGGTCCACCGAATCGTCGGCAAGCGCAAGCACGCACACCATCTCCCCGGCGCCACTGGTGATGGACAACTCCCTCATCGTTGCTGAGGACCGGGGCGTGCGTGCTATCTCGCTTAACGACGGCACGGAGCGCTGGCACTATCGACGAGATATTCCGCTGTGTGCGCTCTCGGGCAGTGATGGCCAAGTTTTCGCGACTTTTCGTGGGGCAGCTGGCTGCGGTGAGACCGTTGCACTCAAACCCGATTCGGGGCAGTATGTCGCGACCCGAAAATCGATTGCGGCTGACAGCCCTGCCGCCGTGCGCTCGAATTCATACGCGGGTGTCTACGACTCTGGATTCCTGGAGCTGTGGCGTTCTGACTTAGTCCGAGTAGTCGAGTACGGCAAGATTCCAGCATCCCCGGAACCGAAGATGCAGCCACATCCAGAGTGTTCGATTATCAGTGCGCTCACACGCGTGGAGCTGCTGGCCGTTGTAAACAATTGCGATGGTCACGGACGTCTGGTCATGCAGGTGGCAAATCCGGAGGAATCGCGGAAACCAGAAGTCAAGAGCGATATTGACCTTGGTCCAGTAACTGCAGATATGTCGCTGGTATCGATTGGCCAGGACACGGCAGCGGTACTGGCAGACAATCGCATCCGCGTTTTTCGTATGGACGGCACGATGCTAACTGAATTGGCGCTGGGTGAGACTACCCTGCGTCCAGCACCGGCTGAAGCTAACTCCGACGGCGATGCCCCGCGTGCGCCTTTTACAACGGATCTCCCCCATCACATGACGTGGTGGTCGCCACGTGGATTACTTGGCTTCCGTCCGAGCACCCTGGCACCGGATTTCGAGTTTCCCGAGGCCACAGGGACCCCAGCTCCATGGGGTAAGCATGTTTTCATGCCAGTCGCTGACGGAGTCGCGGTATTGAATGCCTCAACTCTCGAAATTATCGGCACACTCCCGTTGCCTGCAGCTGCGAAGTCCACTCATGCAAATGATGCGGACAAGCCGGAACTGCCCGTGCGCCTTGCGGTTGTCGGTGACACGCTACTGGTTCAGCGCGGTGAGTCAGTCGACGCGTTCGTCATCGAAATTTAAAAAGAGCGGGCAGCCCAGTCAATTGCCTTCGGACTAAACATACAGACCAGCGCCGCAATTGAAGCTGCCGCCGTCGGCAGAGCCAGCAGAAAAGCGCTCGAGCGGAACATGTAATAGGCCACACCGAGCAAGCAGAGGTTGAGCATAATAATCGGCCCGCGCCCCCAACGGGCGCCACGCAGCAACATAATCGCACCAGCGAGAACAGAGCCAAAAATGAGAAGGAACCACAGCGCGGTACCCCAACCGGAAATGACCGCGGCCTCGTCGCGGTACCCCATCAAATCACGAATCAGAAGGAAGACTCCGTAGCCCAGACCGAGGGCACATTCGGCGACACCGATCCACGCACCGACCATGACAACCTGAGGTGCGGCCATCGGCCCGTCAGTTACCGCAAGCTGGTCAGTAGTACGCGATTTGGACGCATTGCTGCTGTTTTTCTGGTTACTCACGCCCTACATGTTAGCCCGGCGAGAACCGATGAATACACTCTGGAGGCAAGTCGACCAATGCACCCATCACAGGTCTATTCATGCACTACTCTTGGTGCCTGTGCGTGCGTTGCTAATCTCCAATCCGAATTCGACCAGTAACTCTGCTCGACGCATGCCCAGCATTGTGCGGGCGCTTCGCTCAGTCGAGGGGATCCGCTTGACATCCATGTTCACCGCTTACCCCGGCCATGCTGAGGAAATGGTGGCGGGAATAACGGTTCGCGATTACGACGTCATTATTTCCCTCGGCGGCGACGGAACCATTAACGAGATTGTCAATGGGCTCATGGACTCCAACCCATTCTCCGCACTGCCTGCCACTGAACTTCCTGCCATCGCGACAATTCCCACCGGCAGCGCCAACGTCTTGGCAGGTGCGTTGGGCATTCCCCGCGACCCCGTAGATGCCGCGTGGTACATCGCAAGCCTGCTGCGCTCCCGAACCCGCAGCGCTATTAGTGTTGGACATGCAGCAGAGCGATGCTTCGTCGTCAATGCCGGTATCGGCATCGATGCGGAAGTCATTTCCACCATGGAACAGCTCCGACATAACGGTACCCGCGCCAAAGCCGTGCGCTATTTGCCGGCAATTTTCACCGCATGGAACGAGTTGCGCAAAAGCCCGCCACAAATCACCGCAACTATCGACGGCAAGGAATTTGGCCGCGATCTCGCAATGGCTGTGGTGTCCAACTCCAATCCATGGACATTCCTCGGCGACCTCCCCATCGTCACCAACCCCACTGTGTCACTGCGCAGGGGCCTGGGGTTTTATGGCTTCACTTCTTTAAAGGGAGTGACGGGGCTTGTCGCCGCAGCCAATTTGGCCGGTTTCTTCACCCGACTGCGCTCCCCCTTCCACATAGAAGCCCGCGAACGACGCGTTGACAACGCTCAGCACATCCAGCTCACCGCTACTGCTCCACTTCGTCTCCAATTGGACGGCGAGTACATCAATCAGTGCGATTCCCTCAACATCCGCGTTAAGCAAGGCGCAATCAATTTTGTGGCGCGTGCCGACGATTACACCGAGGATCAGTTCACCAAGAAGGTCGCTACCCGCCCCGTGGACGAGCGCTTGCTCGTTGTGGTGACCAAAAAGGCCATGGATCGCACACGCCGCCTGTTCAGTACTAGCCAAAAGACCGAGGCAAACCCGGCTTAAGCTGTAACTGTTTACTGACAAGCCAACAAAAACGCGCCATACACCCTTACTACTGCAATTACCAAAACTAAAATCACCCCCACAAGAGGCTAGTTTTGACCTGGCGTTTTAACCAAAACTTCACTTTTCTGTGAGGTTTGGCACTTTTATTCATTTTGCTCTTTACGAACCGCTCCAGTCGTGAAAACATGTAAACCGTCAGCGAGACAGGCACGCAGTTCACTGGATGTGCAACCATGCAAGTCTCGCCTTTTTAGGCGCAAACTCTTTGGTGAGTCCCCACTACCTTTCACGTCGCATAGGTAATGCAACAGGTAGCCCCTCCCAAGATGCCTAATACCCCTGGGCAACCGGGAATGAACCCCAACCCTCGTTGAGATACGGCGATTTGTCGTGTCTGACGAAATCCATTTCCGGAGCTGCCTTCCCGCAAGGAAATTTAACCCTGCCCTCACCCGGGGCTCGTAATGTTTTAGGAGTTTGTCATGGATTGGCGTCACAAGGCCGTTTGTCGTGAAGAGGATCCGGAGCTGTTCTTCCCAGTCGGTAACTCCGGCCCGGCTCTCGCCCAGATTGCTAAGGCCAAGGTCGTTTGCAACCGCTGCCCCGTTACCGCTCAGTGCCTGGCTTGGGCACTTGAGACCGGCCAGGATGCAGGTGTCTGGGGCGGCATGAGCGAGGACGAGCGTCGCGCACTGAAGCGCCGTCGCAACCGCGGCCGCACTCGTCGCACTCGCACCAGCACCGCAGTCTAATTAAAAGACTTACCCCTTACCGTGTAATCTATACCGGTTGATACCTGTTTAACCCGATAGAAAGAGAGCCCAGCTATGAGCAAGCGTGGCCGTAAGCGCAAGGACCGCCGTAAGAACAAGGCTAACCACGGCAAGCGTCCGAACAGCTAAGTTGCCCTTAGTTACAGCAGTCTTAGCCATCACTGGCTAAGACATCTCACTCCACCCCGACACAACTCGGTATTGCATCGAAGGACGGGGTGGAGTTTTTTGTGCACCCCATCCTCGCTTTTCAGGATTAACCATCCGCCAGATCACTACCAGCGAGTTTGGAGCCCAAACCCCACCGGGAGTAACGTCTAAAAATAGAGCTTTTACAGGAGCTCCAGCTAGGTTGCTCGAAAAGTAATGGGGCTATAGCTCAGTTGGTAGAGCGTCGCGTTCGCAATGCGAAGGTCAGGGGTTCGATTCCCCTTAGCTCCACAAATAATTCCACAAAAATATCCCAGGCCACATCTCCATGACCTGGGATTTTCCGTATTTCGCACTACCGCATTACGAAACATCGCATTAAGCATCAAAGGAATACACGCCAAAACCTAGCCGCCAGCAACTACCTGCGGTACTCCACCCGCGTATAGGACACGCGTATGCGGGTGGTAATGCGCTGGCGGAGGTCCTCAGGGGCAGGTTGCTGGCAGCACCGGCGCAGCAGCCGTCGGATAGCTTGCTCGGAACCGAACTCTTCTAAGCACTGAGGGCATTTGTGAATGTGTTCCTCGAGAAAGCGGCGCTCCTCCGAATCACACTCGCCATCCAAAAATGCGTGTAGGCGCGAGTGGACATCCTGACAGAAAGCATCTTCACAGGCGTGCCCGCGCTCTGGCGTCTGCTCCATATCTTGGCTCGACTCTCGGCTCATCGCGGAGAATCTCCCTTCTCTTCTTTCAAGAATCCACGTTCCACGGCTACGTTGTGCAACGCGTCTCGGAGCTGTTTTCTTCCACGGTGGAGCCGACTCATCACAGTTCCGATGGGTGTGCCCATGATTTCGGCGATTTCCTTGTAGGGCAATCCCTCGACATCGGCGTAGTAGACCACCATCCGGTAATCCTCTTTGAGACTCATCAAAGCGTCACGAATTTCCTCGTCAGGAAGCTTTTCCAGCGCTTCAACCTCAGCAGAGCGCAGCCCTATCGAAGTGTGCGACGCGGTTTCCGCGATCTGTGAATCGGTGATGTCATCGGTGGCGTACTCGGCAGGACGACGCTGCGCCTTGCGGTAGTTGTTGATGTACGCATTCGTCAGAATGCGGTAGAGCCATGCTTTCAGATTCGTGCCCGGCTTGTAGGAGCGGAAGCCCTGAAAAGCCTTTATATAGGTCTCCTGCACCAGGTCTTCGGCATCGGCGGGGTTGCGTGTCATCCGCAGCGCCGCTCCATAGAGCTGATCCAAAAGAGGCATGGCATCACGCTCAAAGCGCTGCGCAAGCTCCTCATCCGACTCATCAGTCCGGATGGCCGATGTTCCTGTCTGATCACCTGACATGCTACCTATCCTAAAACATCCGCACCCACGAGTCGGCAGACCCCCGTCACCAGGCATTTCGTAGCGTAATTGCGCTGATGTGCAACGATGGGAAATTATGTCGAAGAAGTCCGCCAAAAAATCCGCTGCCGCCACCCCGGCCATCGCCTTCTGTCAGAACGCCGGAATCGACTTCCACGTTCACCAATTCCCCCACGGCAGCGACAACTTCGGCGAAGAGGCCGCCTCTTGGCTGCTAGAGCACCTCGGCATCGAGCCCGAACGCATCTTCAAAACTCTCATTATCGAGCTATCCGGCAAACGCACTGGGCTGGCCATCGCCGTCGTTCCCGCCACCGGAATGCTCAACCTCAAGGCCGCCGCCGCGGCTATCGGGGCTTCCAAGGCCACGATGGCCGACCCCCATGACGCGTCACTTGCCACCGGCTACATTCCCGGCGGCATCTCCCCGCTTGGCGGTCGCCGCAAGCTCCCCACCGTCATTGATGAGACAGCCACTCTCTCCGACACTGTGTTCGTCTCCGGTGGTCGCCGCGGGTGGGACATCGAACTGTCACCCGCTGATTTGGTTTCGCTTTGCGACGCCACGGTCGCCGACATCGCCCGCTAATCCTGCGGCTACTCCTGCAACCTCCCCGCTGATACGGCCTTAAAACAGCTCCTCGTTGTGGCCGGGTACCGCGCCATCGGGCTCATCCAACAGGTGCGGCCCTTCATTCGCAACATTGCCGACGGCGCGGTTGACCGGTCGGATGGTCAGTTTGTCCACCACCTCGGCGCTGGTCACGCCAACATCTCCGTTTGCTGCCCAGGCCGAGAGATCCAGCCAATCGCTGACTTCGTCGTCGGCAAGCACGCGCGGCATACGATGATGCAGATCCGCGAGCTGTCCCACGGCGTCGGTGGTGAGAATTGTGGCGGAGACTATATCTCCCCAGCGTGCCCACAGACCCGCGACGGTGAAAAGCGGTGCATCATCACCGAAGCTGACGAAGTAGGGCTGGCGATTTTTCCATTCATACCAACCGTTCATGGGGATTGCGCAGGGAAGGCCGTCCCGGAAAGTCGGTTTGGACTGCCAGGTTTCCGCACGGGCGTTGAAGAAAGGTGTCGTTGGCACTTCGCGGGCCCACTGCGGAATTAAACCCCAGCGCACGGCGGCTGCAATGGTTCCTGTGCGGCCGGGATGCTCGCGGGCAAGAGCAACTATTGGCATGGTCGGGCCGATGTTGTAGCGGGAGGTGGGCAACGGGCCGTCGGCACGCACGGGCGCCAAACCGGGAATTTCAGCCGTGGTGCTGAGCAGCTTTTCGGCGACTGCGAAATTGACGAAACGACCACACATACCAACTGATTGTGCCGATGACTCCCCCTCTAGTCGAGGTATGGAGTGAAAGTGTTCCATAATTGGTTGTGTGTGTTCCCAAAATCAGAATTGGTCCGCCCCTACTGTAAGTGTCGACGGTGCCGAATCCGGTCGACAGCCTTTTAGCGCCACGGTGCAGATTGCCGGCTCGAAGTCGATTACGAACCGTGCTCTTGTCATCGCGGCGCTATCTTCGACCCCATCGGTTATCCATGGTGCTCTGCGCTCTCGCGATACCGATCTTATGATTCGCGCACTGCAGGCCTTGGGAACTGACATCAGTGCCGACTCGACATATTCGGGTGCCCCGAACCACACGCTCCGTGTCACTCCACGCATGCTCCGCGGTGGTGTCGTGGAATGTGGCCTTGCAGGTACGGTTATGCGCTTCGTGCCGCCTATCGCAGCTCTTGCGCAGGGGTCGGTGTTCTTCGAGGGCGACGTAGAGGCCAAGGCTCGCCCGATGTCGGCCGTGCTGGATGCCCTGCGCGGCCTCGGTGTGAACATCACTGGAAATGGGCTTCCTTTCACGGTCAATCCACAGGGTCCGAACCAGGGCAACCGCCTCGGTGACTCGGTCCAAGAGCAAGATCTGCCGGACATCGGCGGCGAAGTGGAAATTGACGCTTCGGCCTCAAGCCAGTTCGTCTCTGGCCTGTTGCTGTCAGCGCCGCGCTATGGCCGTGGCCTCGTACTTCACCCGACCGGTGAGATTCCATCCCGCCCGCACATTGACATGACCCTGGACATGCTTCGCGAGGCCGGTGTGCAGATCGAGGAGACCACGGCCGACGCACCTGAGGGATCACGCACAACGTTCACCATTCGCCCCACCGAAATGATGGGTCGTACTTGGCAAATCGAGCCCGACCTGTCCAACGCTGCCGCCTTCCTGGCCGCTGCGGCTGTCACTGGTGGCAGCGTCACCGTGCCCGACTGGCCAGAGCACACCACGCAGCCGGGCAACCGCATCCGCGAGATCCTCACCGCTATGGGCGCTACTGTGACGTTCAACCGTCACGAGGGCGGCCGCACCAGCCTCACCGTCGTGGGTCCAAAGCCGTCGGAGCTGCGCGGAATCACGATGGACATGTCCGAGATTGGCGAGCTGACCCCAACGGTCGCTGCCATCGCCACCCTGGCCACCACCCGCACCGAGCTGACGGGTATTGCACACTTGCGCGGTCACGAAACCAACCGTCTTGCCGCGCTCACCACGGAAATCAACCGCCTCGGCGGTCGCGCTACGGAGCTTGACGACGGCATTGCGATTGACCCCGTTCCGCTCCACGGTGGCCTCTGGCACAGCTACGCCGACCATCGAATGGCCACCGCTGGTGCCATTGTTGGCCTGCGCACGGAGGACGTGGAAGTCGAAAACATCAGTACCACCGCTAAGACCATGCCTGGATTCGACCTGCGCTGGCTGGAGATGCTCGGACTGGCCTCCCCCAGCCCTAGCTCGTTGGAAAAGTCGGTCGACACTCGACTTGATGGCATGGAGAACGGAACCGAGGCAGGGAAATAACAGTGGCGGCACGCAGGCGTGGACGGCAATGGGACGAGTCCGATGTACGCATCCGCCCCGGTAGAGGGTCTCGGCCACGGACGAAGGATCGCCCCAGCCACGCCGATGCCCACTGGGGCATGGTGGTGACCAAGGATCGTGGTCGTTGGGGTGTAGTCCTCGATAACAACGCTGATGTTGCAGTGACATGCATGCGTGCCCGCGAGCTCGGCCGCACCAATATCGTTGTCGGTGACCGTGTCGGTGTCGTCGGCGATGTCAGCGGCCGTGAGGGCACACTGGCCCGCATCGTCAAGCTGGCAGAGCGCAGCACGGTTTTGCGTCGCACCGCTGATGACAATGACCCGTATGAGCGCATTGTCGTGGCCAATGCCAGCCTGCTACTCATTGTGTGTGCAGTCGCCGATCCTGAACCCCGCACCGGTTTTGTCGAACGCGCGCTGGTCGCGGCCTACGCCGGCGGTGTCCGTCCCGTGCTCTGTCTGACTAAGTCTGATCTGGCTGACCCAGAGGAATTTGCCGGGGAGTTTTCCGCACTCGGAGTGGATGTCGTTATCTGCGGTATTAACGATGACTTGGCTCCTTTGTCAGAGCTCATCGATGTTCCAGGACGAGTGACAGCTTTGGTTGGGCATTCCGGTGTTGGGAAATCAACCCTCGTCAACCGGATTGTTCCCGAAGCCAACCGTGAGACCGGCGAAGTCAGTGGTGTGGGTAAGGGCCGCCATACCTCCACGCAGTCGGTGGCGCTGATGTTGCCGTCGGAAAGCGAAAACAGCGCGCCCTCGTGGATCATTGATACCCCGGGCATTCGTTCCTTTGGCCTGGCTCATGTGACACCGGAGACGCTACTGGCGGCGTTTCCAGATATCCAGGCGGCAACAGATGAATGCCCACGTGGTTGCACCCATTTGGGACCACCCGCGGATCCAGAGTGCGCCCTGGACAAGTTGGAGGGAGTTCAGCACCGTCGAGCGATGGCAGTGCGTCGTCTATTGATCGCTATCAGCGACAACGAGGACTGGGAGCTGGACATTGAAAGAGACTAGCCACACCAATTCTGCGGAGTCGTCCTCTGAAGCCTCGGCAAGTGCTGAGTCGAACAAAGAGGACTCCGGTCTCTACCCCGCTCCCGGCAGCTGGATTCGACTGTGCATCTACACACTTATCGTGGGTCTTGCGACGGGGCTCGGAGCAGCCGGGCTCGCGCTGATTATGCACGGAATCGAGTACGCGGTCTACGGGCAGCACGAGGGTGACGTAGCGGTCGTAACCGATGGCACCACCGGCCTACAGCGCTTTGTCGGGATCGTGTTGGCGGGGCTGATTGCAGGACCAATGTGGGCTGCTTTGCGCACAAAGGCGAAGCCCATTGAAAGCGTTGAGGCGGGCATGCACGGCCGTCTCATGCCTGTGTGGTCGACTCTTGTCAATGTGTTTTTACAGATGGCGACCGTAGCCGCAGGTGCATCCATGGGACGCGAGAATGCCCCGCGTGAGCTAGGTGCAATGGTGGCCTCGCAGATGTCGCATCGACTACGCATCGATCCGCTACACCGCCGTATTCTGGTCGCAGCAGCGGCCGGTTCCGGCCTGGGGGCGATTTATCACATCCCGCTGGCCGGAGCGGTTTTCTCGTTGGAGATTCTGCTGGGCTCACTGAGCATTACCGCGGTGATGGTGGTACTGGCGTGTTCAGCCATTGCCACGGTGACGTCGGGCATCGTGGTCGGCAGTAGCCCGCTCTACAGCCCAATCAATCTCTCAGACGGCTGGGGCAACCTCGGTGCGGCACTGCTCCTCGGCGTTATCTGCGGCGCCATTGGCTACGCATTTCGCATTCTCAGCTCGCGGGTGTTAGACAAGGCACCGACTGGCTGGCATTCTGCCTGGGCCATCCCCCTCGCGTTCACGCTAGTTGGTGTGATCTCGCTATGGATTCCAGAAGTATTGGGCAACGGCCGCATCGCTGCGACCACAGTTCTCATGGATCGCCCACTGCTGGGGTTTGCGGTCATGCTGCTGATCGCGAAAACTGTCGCGGTTCTAGTTACTTTTCGTTCGGGTGCCGTCGGTGGTCTGTTAACTCCCGGCTTTGCCCTTGGCGCGCTCAGCGGTTTCATCATCGGCTGCTTCGTACAACCATTGATGCCCTCAATTCCGCTGAGCGACTTTGCAATTCTCGGCGCGGCGGCCTTCCTGTCGGCGTCCATGGCAGCTCCACTTTTCGCACTGATCGTGACCGTGGAGTTTACCGGCCAGAATTCCTCGGCTTACTTAGCGCTCTTCCTCGCTGGTGCAACTGCGACACTAACTGTGACCATAATTCGCGCCTGGCTACGGCTCCCCCACAAACAATCAATGCCATGGAACCGCGAACCGGCAGCCGCAGCTGCAGTCCGCAAGCGGGTCGAGGGCTAACCGCGCCCAGCAGTGTGCGTTGAGCGACCTGTATAGGCTCGGACAATTTCCCGGACGCCTGGGCGAAGACGGCGGAGCATTCGCAGGCCCGTCGCTAAGCCCTTGCGTTGCGGGGAACTGGACTGGAGCTCCGCTTCAACCTGCGGATACTTCTTGAACGCCGCCTCCGAACGCACCTCTGGGGCGTTGTCCGGGTCAGCGACTAAGAAGCGATCCGGCAGCGACAACTTTAGTAGTGTGCGCTGGACCTGGAAGAACTGCTTCGGGAACGACCCCGTGTTGTATGGCAGGTCGTATTCTCGGCAAATCTGCTGAACCTGCTTCGAAATCTGCGCGAGCCTGTTGGATGGCATGTCTGGGAAGAGGTGGTGCTCAATCTGGTAATTCAGATTTCCCGAGAGCACCGACAACGCCAGCCCACCGTGGAAGTTCGCCGAGCCCAGCATTTGGCGCAAATACCACTCACTCTTGTCCTCGGTGTTGTACTGCTCCTTGGTGAAAGTCTCGGCATCATCCGGGAAGTGTCCGCAGAAGATGACAGCGTAGGCCCACAGATTACGGGCGAGGTTGGCCATCATATTCGCAAATGCCACTTCGCGGTAACGCGGACCCGCCATCGCCGGGAAGAGAACGTAGTCCTTGATCACCTGGCGCCCCGACTTGTTGAGAACCTCCATGAGCTGCGGCCGGGCCTCATCCCAGGATTTCTTGCCTGCAAACACACGCCCGAGCTCAACGTCGTAGAAAGCCACTGCCCATTGAAAAAGGCTGGCCAAGACCACGTTTGTCACCGGCTGCAACAGCGTCGATGGCTTCCAACGGCGGTCACGAGTCACCCGGAGAATGCCGTATCCCACATCGTTGTCCATACCTAACACGTTGGTGTACTTGTGGTGGACAAAGTTGTGGGAGTGCTTCCACCCGCTCGATGGGCAGGAATTGTCCCACTCCCAGGTGGCCGAGTGAATCTCGGGGTCATTCATCCAGTCCCACTGACCGTGCATGGTGTTGTGGCCGATTTCGAGGTTTTCCAAAATCTTTGCCAGCCCCAGCGCTGAGATGCCCGCCCGTTTGAAACCCCAGTGTGCGGTGTTCTTCCACGACCTCGGCAGCAGCCCCAATTTGTTCAGGGCCATGCCTGCGGTCGGTACCATCAGCAGACCTCGACCAGTCACCTCAAGGGTGCGTTGAATGCGGATGAGCGTGCGGATGTAGCGAGCATCCTTCTGCCCCAGCGAATCGCGGTGTTGCTTTTCGATTTCCGCAAACCGACGCCCAATCTCTGCGACGTCTTCTTCGCTCAAGTGCGCATACGATGCGATATCGGAAATTGCCATGGGAAGGGTCCCAACTCCTTTAGGTAGTTTCTCCTGGTTAATGCAGGTTGAGATAGATGTGGGGCGAACTTACAGTTCGATACGCGCGTGCCCCGCCGGCGCACAGACGCACGTTCGGACCCGCTCGCCCGCCACAAACGTCGCACCGGTGCGGATGTCCCGCGCTGCGCCGTCGGAGAGTTGCTGCACGCAGGTCGCACAAATTCCCATCCGACAGCCGTACGGCAGGTCGACCCCGACGCGCTCGGCCGCCTCCAGGATGGTGGTTGCACCGTCTACGTCGACATCTCCTCGGCTGCCGAAACTCACCGTGCCACCGGCCTCCTCCGCCGCCGAGCGGTCAACGGTGAAACGTTCCGTCCGCAGCTCGGGGAACTCCGACTCAAGGCTTTTCAGCAGTTCAACCGGACCACAGGCATAGGCGCTTGCCGACGATGCCAGCGCTCCAAAGTCAGCAATGATGTCGGTAACCGCAGCAGCGTCAATCCGCGGCTGCGTCTCCGTATTCCAGGCATGCAGGCGATACTTCAACGCGCTAATAGCGCTGCGCTGTTCCAGCTCCCGGAGTTCGTTGACAAACACAGCTTCTGCCTCGCCGCGGTAGGAGTGAATGTGTTCGACTTCCACTGATGCATTGCGAGCTGAAAGATCACGCAGCATGGAAATCACAGGAGTTACGCCGGAGCCTGCGGTAACAAACGCAATACGGGCTGGGAGTGGCTCCGGAAGATGGAAATCCCCAGCCGGGGCAGCCAGGCGGACGACAGTACCCGGTTTTACATTGGCGACGAGATGTTGGGACACGTAGCCGTCGTTGAGTGCACGAATGTTGATAGTCAGCAGCCCATCATGAGGCCGCGGTGCATTTGTCAGTGAGTAGGAACGCCACAGGTATTTCCCCTTGACCTCTACGCCGAGTCCAATGAACTGACCTGACTTGAAGTCTGTTGGCATCCCCCAACCCGGACGGATTATCAACTCTGCTGAAGTAGGAGATGTGGGATTAATGGCCTCAATCTGACCGCGCAGCTCGCGACTTGACCACAGCGGATTTAGCAACTGCGTGTAGTCATCGGGCAAAAGTGGCGTGGATAAATGCTTGAATACCCGGGAAACTTTGGTCTTAAGTCCCATTCCTGACCCTCCTGACTGTCACGGGAGAACAAGTAATAACACTGTTCATCAGCGGGCAATCCCCGCCCAATCCATTATTACGTGCCCGTAGGTTACTTAGACGTAGACTACGAAGTGGTAAGTTATTGGTCAAGAGAAGCAAATGATTTTGACACAAATAGCGAAATTGTCATTACCCCCGCTTTCCTGCGAAGCGCCCCCTTTGACATGGAGCTTATCCACACAAAACAATCCCGCCTTATATACCCCCGCAGAAAAAACTTGTGCCATACAAAAAGGGACTGGGTTCCAAACCCAGTCCCCTTCTTCAACACCAAGCACGCGCTACTACAGGAAGTCGACCACCATGCCGAGCTCAGCTACGTCATACCACGCCAGCGGAATCTCCAGCGCATCGCCGACAGTGAGCTCCGCATCCTCGTCACCGAGATCTGCCTTATCGACGGCTTCAATTGCAGCCTCAACCTTGCTTTCCGCCTCTTCCACATCAATGTGGAGCGCTGCAACGTCGGCAAGCGAAATTGGGCCGCCGACCTTAACCACAGCATCGCCCATATCCGACTGCGGTTCCGCCTCCACATCGACGGAAATGACTACTCGGCGGTGCGGGAACTTCTCTTCTGCAGCATCGAGCAGACGGAGCGACGCACGCGCAGCCTCATCAAAGGCCACATCTGCCAGTTCCTCATCATCGCCCTCAGTAAAGAAATCGCGCAGCGCCTCAGTGACAGCAAAGCCCCAACCACCGCGGGCGTGGAAGAGCTCATCCTCCTTCAGCGCCTCAAGCATGGAGAAAGTCGCTGGGATATAGACACGCATTAGAACTCGCCCTCGAGCCCCAGTAGACCGGCAATCTCGACCACTGCGCGGTCGAACTGCTGATAGAAGACTCCCACCATGCCGTTAGAGACGGCAGCATGGATGTTCTCAATCGAATCATCCACCAACACACAGTCCCGTGCCGGCAGTTCAATAGCCGCAGCAGCTGCATTAAAAGCCTCTGCCGAAGGCTTCTCATGGCCAATTTCACCAGAGAGCACAACTGCGTCTACCAGGCCCTCATCTTCGAGCTTGCGAATCGGATCCGCTGATGGGCCACCTGGGTCATTCGACAGGACTGCCAGGCCAACACCATTTGCACGCGCCTCTACCAGCAAATTACGCCAACGTGCCTGGTCTTCATCCGTACCGTCGAGGACACCACAGTAATCGATAATCATTCCGCGCATGGCCTGTAGTTTATCGCATGACCTGCACGTTTGCCTTTTTTCCAGTTCAGCGTGTTAATTGGCTGTTCGTTACGCCAATTTATAGACGACCAGAACGGCTTTGACGGAAACCTATAGGGCTATTAACAGCGAGACACTCAGCCCACTTCGCGGCTGCATCTTCTCCCCACCCCCATGCCAGCCGTGAATTCCCCTTCACAAGCTGCACACTTAAAGCACTTGTAGGACAATGGTCTTCAGCAAGGGGGGAACTTGCCAATGGAGAGTTTTTAGGGGGATTAATCCATGGCACCTACGTCTCACGTACCAACATCGCAGGCGCCGATGCCTTACGCGCTGTCGCACGCCGCTGAGAACCGATCCAGTGACAGGGAATTCATCGAACCAGCAACGGGCTTTTCGCTTCTCCACACAATTCAACTTGGCCAGTCAGCTAATGCCGCCACTTCTCCAACCGCAAAAGTGGCACCGACCTATAGCGGATGTTCCGTTGCTTCCGGGACCGCTGTCATGACGGCATTACCGCCCGCCGTGGCCACTCCTGCGGCAAAAAAGACGCCGCAAACACCGCACGTCGTCCAGCACTGTGAGCAGAATCTGAGACAGGAGCTTGGCACGATTACTCGCCGCGTCTTCGACATTATCGCGGGTCGCCGGCGAGTCAACGATTTGCGTCGTATCAACATCGACCCGATTATTCACGCTGCGATACTCACGCTGTCGAAAAACACCAGCCTCAAAGGTGTCGCGTTGCAATCCTTCCACGCCAGCGCTTCAGCGGACGGCAAAAAGGTCGAATTCCTGGGTAGTTGCCGTGTCGGTCCGCGCGTTCGCGCGTTCACGGGCACGTTCCGCCGCGGAACAGCAAAAACGCGGCCATGGATCATGACCGCGTTTCGTGTGCTTTAGTGCTTAGCGACGGCGCTTGCGAGCCGCCTTCCGACGCTGCGCCCGGTTGCCCTCACGCTCTTGATCCATGCGCTGCTGCTCTGCACTGCCGTCCTCGCTGGGGCCGGAGTAGGTCATCTGCTGATTTTTCTCAGCAGCTTCCGTTGGCAGAGCCGGAGCCTGGTTTTCCTGCCCCTCAGTGTTTTCCACTGCGGGCATAACCTGCTTACGGATTAGGAACAGCTGACGAACCGATTCTTCCTTGATGCCGTCCATCATCGCGGTGAACATGTCGTAGCCCTCACGCTGGTACTCCACCAGCGGGTCAGCCTGGGCCATGGCGCGCAAGCCAATGCCCTCCTTGAGGTAGTCCATCTCGTAGAGGTGCTCGCGCCACTTCTGGTCCATGACGTTCAGGATGGTGAAGCGCTCAATGTTGCGCATCTGGTCGTCGCCACCAATTGCGGAAACCGCATCCTCAAGCTGGTCGTAGCTGGCGGAGATATCCGTGTGCAGAGCCTTGGACAGCTCATCGGCCGAGAGGTCACCCGGGGTACCGAAGTCAGAGCCATCGATGAGCTCCTGCGCCGTAAACGTCGGGCTGTAGAGCTGCTCAAGGGCATTCCACAGCTCGTCGAGGTCCCAATCCTCCACGTAACCGTCAGCGGTGGCACCGTTGACATACGCGTCGACGACATCGTCCTGCATGTCGCGAACCTGAGTCTTCAAATCCTCACCTTCGAGGATGCGACGGCGCTCAGCGTAGATGACCTTACGCTGCTGGTTCATAACCTCGTCATACTTCAGAACATTCTTACGGATTTCGAAGTTCTGGCTTTCCACCTGAGCCTGAACGCTCTTAATGGAGTTGGAGACAACCTTGGAGTCAATAGGAACGTCATCCGGGACATTCAGAGTGTTCATCAGCGCTTCCATGCGCTGGCCGTTGAAGCGAACCATGAGATCATCGCGCATGGACAGGTAGAAGCGGGTAACACCCGGGTCACCCTGACGACCGGTACGACCACGCAACTGGTTGTCAATGCGGCGCGACTCATGGCGCTCAGTGCCCAGGACGTAGAGTCCACCGGCCTCACGTACCTTGTCAGCTTCTTCCTTCGACTGCTGACGAACGCGCTCAATCTCAGCGTCCCACGCCTCTTCGTACTCTTCCGGAGTTTCCACCGGGTCCAGACCACGAGAGCGCAGATTCAGGTCAGCGATGATGTCCGGGTTACCGCCCAGCACGATGTCAGTACCACGACCGGCCATGTTAGTTGCCACGGTAACGCCTCCGAGACGACCCGCCACCGCAACAATCTCAGCTTCCTTCTCGTGGTGCTTTGCATTCAGCACAGAATGAGGAATACCTTCGCGCTGCAGGAGCTTGGAAAGGTACTCGGATTTCTCGACTGATGTCGTACCAACGAGAACTGGCTGGCCCTTTTCATGGCATTCGCGGATGTCCTCGACAACAGCGGCGAACTTTGCCTCCTGCGTCTTGTAAATCAGGTCGGGCAGATCCTCGCGCTGCTTCGGGCGATTCGGCGGGATCGCCATGACGTTCAGCTTGTAAATCTGGTGCAGCTCAGCCGCTTCAGTCTCAGCCGTACCGGTCATACCGGACAGCTTGTCGTAGAGGCGGAAGTAGTTCTGGAGCGTGACGGTTGCCAGCGTCTGGTTCTCGTTTTTAATCTCCACCCCTTCCTTGGCCTCAATTGCCTGGTGCATACCCTCGTTATAGCGACGGCCTGCCAGCACACGACCGGTGAACTCATCGACAATGAGAATCTCACCATTACGGATAATGTAATCCTTGTCGCGGGTGAACAGCTCCTTGGCCTTCAGGGCATTGTTCAGGTAGCTGACCAGCGAGGAATTTTCCGGAGCATACAGGTTTGAAATACCCAGCTGATCCTCAACGAATTCAACACCCTCTTCACGAATACCGATGGTGCGCTTACGCTCATCGACTTCGTAGTGAATGTCGCGCTTCATACGCGGCACAATCTTGGAGAACGCCAGGTACCAGTGCGGATCGCCATCCGCCGGACCGGAAATAATTAACGGGGTACGGGCCTCGTCAATCAGAATCGAGTCAACCTCATCGACGATGGCGAAGTGGTGCCCACGCTGCACCAAATCGTCGAGCGAATGCGCCATATTGTCGCGCAGGTAATCAAAGCCGAACTCATTGTTCGTGCCGTAGGTGATGTCGGCAGCATAGGCCTTGCGGCGCTGGTCCGGGCTGAGCTCAGAGAGAATCACCGAGGTCTCAAGCCCCAGGAAGCGGTGGACTCGACCCATCCACTCCGCGTCACGCTTAGCCAGGTAGTCATTAACCGTAACGACATGAACGCCCTTGCCTGCCAACGCATTGAGGTATGCGGGCAACACACAGGTCAGGGTCTTACCTTCACCAGTACCCATTTCGGCAACGTTGCCGAAGTGCAGTGCCGCACCGCCCATAACCTGGACGCGGTAGTGCTTCTGACCCAGCACGCGCCAGGATGCCTCACGCGCCGTGGCGAAAGCATCCAGCAGCAGATCGTCTACATCGGCACCGTCAGCCAGCTGCTTCTTAAACTCCTCGGTCTTGGCGCGGAGTTCATCGTCTGAAAGAGCTGCGTACTCGTCTTCCTTGGCGATGACCTGATCTGCAATATTGCCAAGCCTCTTGACAGCGCGGCCTTCACCAATGCGGAGCAACTTGCTGAGCGAAAACACTAAATTGGGACCTTTCCGGCCGATTCACGTCGAACTTTAATGTGCAACGGTTGATTATACGACGAACCCGCCTTCCCTTCTAAGAGAAGACGGGCTCATGTGAGCAATTACTTACCAATACACAGCTCTGTGCGGCATTGCGTGCTCTTTTTGATGAAGACTTACTTCTCGTCTTCCTCTGCCAGCTCAATCAGACCGTAGTCGTATGCGTGACGACGGTAGACCACGGACGGACGAGAGGTTGCCTCGTTAACGAAGAGGTAGAAGTCGTGACCGACGAGCTCCATCTCAGACAGAGCATCTTCGACCGTCATCGGAGTTGCGGAGTGCTGCTTGGTACGCACAACCTGGCCCGGACGTACGTCCTCAACCAGATCCTCGTACGGATCAGCCTTTTCCGGAGCCGCTGCCTCAGCCTCTGCAACCAGCGAAGCAGTTGCCTCGCCGACGGACATCGGTGCACGGTGGCCAGAACGGCTAATCTTGCGGCGAGCCTTCACCTTACGCAGGGAGCGCTCCATCTTGCCCAGAGCAGACTCCAGTGCAGCGTAGAAGCTATCTTCCTTCGCCTCCGCACGAGCCAGGTGCCCCTTGCCAGTAGCGGTGATCTGAATACGGTCAGAGCGGTCTGCACGGCGCGGATTCGGCTCGTGCTGGAGCTCCACGTGGAAGAAGGTCAAAGTCGGGTCGAGGCGCTCAATCTTCGCCAGCTTCGCCTTAACACGATCTGCGAAGTGCTCTGGAACCTCAACATTGCGCCCGGTGATGGTCACCTGAGCGTTCGGGCTGAGTACCTCGTTGTTGTCAGCAGGTGTGGACACTTGCTACCTACCTCCCGGTATGGCCACCGCCCTTCCGTGAGCGGGATTACTCACGGCGTCTACGGTGACGAGTCTTTCTGCACCCCCAGGATACAGTTCCGGGGGTAACCAATGCCACGTTCCCCTCGTTTATTTTTCGCTTGCCGACGACACCCCTGCGTCTACGCCCGGGCGAGTACCAACACCATGTCGATGCGAATCCCCAATGACGCTGCCACCAACTCGGTTTCCGCTGCAGTGGCACCAGTGGTGGCCACATCATCAACCAGAATCACTGTCACCTGGGCACACCGTTGTCGCAGCTTGCCACTAATTCCGTGCTTGAATTGCGTCAGCGGCACAATGTGGCCAGAAAGGTTTCGTCTGCGTTGAGAAGCCCCAAGCTCCGCGGAATCCCGCGTGCGCTCAGCAATGCGCACCAGGGGCAATACCGAACTAGAGGGGAGCTGACTGCAGGCAAAGTCGCAGGCAATTGTTACCGGATCCCCACCCCGTTGTCGACGGGATGACAATCTTGTCGGCGCGGGAATCAAAATGACGGGGGTAATTTCCGGGGGCATTATATGGCCGTCTGAGGCCAGCCTTCGTACCGCAGCGGCGAACACGGCCCCCATGATTCGTCTGGCTTCACCACTGCCCCGTTCTTTGGCCGACAAAATGAGATGTCTCCTCGCACCGGAGTACGGACCGCAGGTCCACGCTGCTGCGCGTAACGCAGCCCGCGGTGAAAACCGCACTGGAGGTTGCTGAAGATCGTCCTTGCAATCACGACACAGCGTCCCGGAGCAGCCGCACACCGGGCAGGTTTCCGGTATCACGAGGCCAATCGCATCGCGAGTGACGTCGTAAAGCACGCGTAGTACATCCTGCGATGATTTCCCCTGCGCCATTGATCCCCTCCCCGATTTGCGCTTACTCCACAGACACCGGAGCCATTCGACCACGCGCACCCGGAACCTGGCGCCAGAACTGCTGTTGCCCCTCGCTGGAGATCAGCTCCATAACACCGGTGGCATCCAATGCGTAACGCTTCGACGAGGTCGCGGTAACCACAGGAATTGGCGGTGTCAGGTTGAGCTTCGGCAGAACGGAGCTGGTCGCACCGTCCGGGAAGGCACTCCACATCGGGGTGTCTCCGCTGTAACCGCCCACCGTGACCGTTTGATTCGGCGACCACGTCAGCGACACCGGGGAAACGTTTTCAGGGAGCGGCAGAGCGCGCGGATGCGTCAACTTCCACGGTTTGTCGTCATGCCTTTCGATGGTGGCGATATAGACCTCACCAGCGATAATCATCGCTACCTGCGTGCCTGAAGAATCGACGCGGAATTCAGAAATACCGGCGCTTGGGTGCCCCGTGTCTTCGCCGCCGTCAAGAAGGTGACTGAGCTCAGAGGTATCAACCTCCTCCTGCTGAATCCGGGACGACGTCGACTGCCGAACCAGGCGTACGACGGTTGTACCGTCCTTCACTGTCCAGACCGCCTCGGCATCTGGCGACCATGTCGGACGGGTGAGACTCTCGCCAGTCAGCACAGGAACCGGCTGATCTTGTATTCCGCCGAGCATCAATGTGGACTCCCCAAGGTCATACGAACCGGTACGACCATCCACAGCCGAGCGGAACACGGCGGCAATAAGCTCGCTGCCATTGGGGTTGATGCCCACTGCCGCGGAAAACACCGCAGTGCTGCCGCTGGCAGTCCAGCCGCGTCCCACAGGTGTGGCGTGGCCGCCAGCAATCTCGTAGATACCGCTGCGGTCGACCGTCCGCAACGGCGCGTTATCAGCCGGTAGATGATTCGGGTCGTAGAGCTGGATTGCGTCGGTATCCTTCGTCCACGGCTCGTCGTGGCTGGCAATTAGTGGTTCGCCGTCGGCCATGAGGATCCACGGACCACGGAAATCTGCCGAGTCGAGAGTCCAGATAATCTGTGCCGCGAGCATGACACGCAGTTCCTCGGAAACATCACCCAATCCGGTGATTTCGACCCTGCGACCGTCCGAGTTGGACACAGGTCCTGCTTCCACCGCAATTGAGGCATTGGGCTTGAGCACTGTGGTGACGCCCGGTCGCAGTGGTGCTGATGGTCCGTTCTTCAGCTTTGTCAACAGATTGGTCGCGCCATCGGTGACGCCACGATAGAGCCAACGACGATCTGTGACCAAATGATTACCCGCCGGGTCGAGGAAATAGACATTGCGAGGCACATTGTTTTCCAGGAATGCCTGACGCTCCATGACAACACCGTCGGGCAGCGAGGAAATGCGCCACTGCCCATCCGAACCGAGCTTCATCTCCACGGTTTCCTCATAGTCACCGGACTGGGGCTCATAAGCACCATCAGTACCAAATTGACCAACGCTGCGACCTCGGGCAACGAAGGACTGTCGAGAACCTCCTTCATCCCGTTGAGCGATGAGGTTGACACCGTCGAGAATGCGGGCGCTTTCGTGCGGCTTCCAACTGGCCGCAAGTTCCGGGGTCATGAAGGCACGCATAGCTTGAAAATCATCAACCGGATGCGCGGCCGCGGCGAAAAAGTCGCGCAGGACAATGTCTGCATTGACATTCGGCCGTGGCTGCGGAACCTCAATACGAACTTGGGGCGGCTCAAACGGACGCAGCACCTGGGGGCTGGTGTTCCTCGGAATGGTGGTACATCCTGCGGCCGTGCCCAAAATGATCACTGAGCTAAGCGCCACTGTCTTACGCAGGACGCGACGAGCCTTTGACTGTTGCTGCGCCGTCATTTAAATATCCTCCTCTCGTGCCTGTCGGGATTCGCTATCGCTAGTCCGCTGCCCCTTATCCTGATCCTGGCTCTTGACTTGCGGTGCAATCGAATCCGATTCCAACTCCCGTGCACCAATTTCCTGCTGATGCGGAATCTGATCGGGCAGCGGCGGAACTTCTAGGCCGAGCGGATGCTCACCGAAGCTCGCATCAGGCTCCAGTGGCACAGTCAGGCGGAAACAGCTACCGACCGTCGGCACGCCAAATGCCTCCAGTTCCCCACCATGCAATTGTGCGTCCTCACGCGCGATCGCCAAGCCAAGTCCGGTACCGCCGGTGCGTCGGACACGCGAGGGGTCAGCGCGCCAGAACCGGTTAAACACCAGCTCTTGCTGCTCCGGCTTTAGCCCCACACCGTGGTCAACGACCGTAAACGAGACCGCGGAATCGCTCGCCTGCACTGTGACATCCACCGGATTGCCCTCACTGTGGTCAACAGCGTTGGCCATAAGATTGCGTAGCACGCGCTCGATACGACGCGAGTCGACTGTTGCCATTACCGGTTCATCGGGCAGGTGGAAGCGAATGGGTGTACCGGTCTCCTTAGCCACGACCGTTACCTGCTGATAGGCAGCATCCACGCAGCGACGGACATCGACCTTTTCTGCGGACAGGTCAGCAACGCCGGCATCGTGGCGTGAGATCTCAAGCAGGTCATTGAGAAGCATCTCAAAACGCTCAAGCTCCTCATTCATCAGCTCAGCTGCGCGGCGAGTCGCCGGATCGAGGTCCTCAGCGCCGTCAGCAATAAGATCGGCGGCCATACGCACCGTGGTCAGAGGCGTCCTCAACTCATGCGAAACATCGGAGGTGAACTGTCGCTGCAGACTGCCGTATTCCTCCAGCTGTCTAATCTGCGTCGACAGCGATTCGGCCATCTTGTTAAAGCTCATGGCCAGTCGCGCCATGTCATCTTCACCCTGCACGACCATGCGTTCGCGCAAGTGGCCGTCGGCAAAGCGTTGGGCAATCTGGGCGGCGGAACGCACTGGTGTCGTCACCTGATTGGAGAAGAACCAAGTAATACCGCCGAGAAGCGCCATGATGACTACTGTCGCACCGGCGAGCAGACCACGAACCAACTTAATAGTCGATTCCTCTGCAGCCATAGAGGTGACCAGATAGAGCTCGAGCCCATCAACCGAGGTAGAAGTAGGGCTACCGATAATTAACGCCGAGTACGTATCGCCGCGGTTATCAGTGACTTGACGTACCTGATACGCAATTTGCCCTTGTCGGACTACTTCATGCAATCGTTCTGGGACATCGGCCTTAATCGGCGATGAAGCCAACACCGTGCCTCGTGGCACCGGCGCCACGAGCAGCGGTTCATAACTTGTCAATGGCGCAGCACCGGAACCGGCTGCACGGTTCACAAGGGCATCGCGCCCCACGTTGAGCAGAGCTTGCAGCTCGTTGGACGAAGAGTTCTCAATCGCCTGCTCCACCACCGCGCGAGCACGGTCAATTTCCTCGTCGGCAGCGGTAACCTTTGCGTCGATAAGCCGCTGGGTAACAATAGTCGCCAGCGCGAAACCGAGTACCGCAATCACCATCGCGCTCAGTACCACGACAGAGGTCAGAATGCGCGCTTGGATAGACGTACGCCAGAGCGTAACCGCCCAGGTCACTCCCCTATTGGTGAAGTCTCGAAGCTTCGTTATTAATCGACGCAAGAATCGGCTCCCACTAAAGCTGACTGACCTTGATTAGTCACCCGTCTTGTACCCGACACCGCGGACGGTCAGCACAATCTGGGGGTTTTCCGGATCCAGTTCAATCTTCGAGCGCAGACGCTGAACGTGAACGTTGACGAGTCGAGTATCCGAGGTGTGCTGATATCCCCAGACCTTTTCCAACAACTCATCACGGGAAAAGACCTGCTTCGGACGGGATGCAAGAGTGTGCAATAGGTCAAACTCCAACGGGGTCAGAGAAATCTCCTTGCCATCGCGGAACACGGCGTGACCGGGCACGTCGATAGTCAGGTCGCCGACCTCGAGGGTCTCACTCGGGCTGTCCTCTTGACGACGCAGCCGAGCGCGCACACGCGCCACGAGCTCCTTCGGCTTAAAGGGCTTCGTGACATAGTCATCCGCACCGGATTCCAGGCCGAGGACCACATCGACCGTGTCGGTCTTCGCAGTCAACATGATGATCGGCACCGCCGATGTCTCTCGCACAGTGCGACAGACATCGACACCACCCATGCCCGGCAACATGAGATCCAGCAGAATCAAATCTGGATTCTCCCGCTCTGCTGCCTTGACAGCTTCGATGCCATCGTCGACTACTACTGTGTCGAAGCCCTCGCGCTCCATCACCATCGTGAGCATTTCGGCGATGGCCGGATCATCATCAACAACCAGGATTTTTGAGCTCATGCGTCATATTCTAAACGTAAAGCTATCTAGTTCTGTAGTTTCCAGTTGAGGTGGCTAGCGCAGGCGTGCACTGATCCATTCCACAAGACGGTCCGCCCCATCATCCCCCGTAAGCATCAACCATGGTGACTGCCACGAGCCCCCCGCGAACTTCTGGTACGCCGCCAGCGTGCGCTCCTGCAAACCCGAGTCCTTTTCGTAGGTATCCCTAGTTCGCTGCGCATCAGAGGCTTCCCGATTGCGTGCGCGGTCGGCTGCCACTCCCACCGACGTGGCCAGACAGACCTGAACGTCGGGAAGCGGAAGCTGGAAATCTCCGAATTCGGTCTTCTCAATCCACTCGACGATCGCCGGATCCTGCGTGCGAGCCAGGGAGTAGGCCGCGTTGGACGCGACGTAGCGGTCGATGATCAGAACATCGTTTTCGCGCGCTGCATCAACAATCGCTTCACGACGTTCTTTGCGGTCCAGAGCGAACAGGAGTGCCATTGCCCAAGCGGAGTCCGCAGTGTCGCCGAGCTGACCGTGCAAAGCTTGATCGGCGAAATCAGCGAAGATCGTCTGCCGGTACGCCGGAAAGGTCATCGATGAAACGGAGTGCCCTTGACTTCGGAGTTGATTGGTAACAGCTGTGACAAGCGTGTTCTTGCCAGCACCGTCGATTCCTTCGACTGCGATAATCAGATTTTTCTCCTCGCACACATGGCTACGACCAAGCCTTGGCTAGAACTAGTAGCGGTAGTGCTCTGGCTTATACGGACCCTCGACATCAACGCCGATGTATTCGGCCTGTTCCTTGGACAGCCGGGTGAGCTCGCCGCCAAGTGCCTCGACGTGAATGCGAGCGACCTTCTCATCCAGAATCTTCGGAAGACGGTGGACAGAGTTGTCGTACTTTTCGCCGTTGCAGTAGAGCTCAATCTGAGCGATTGTCTGGTCGGCGAAGGAGGTCGACATTACGAAGGACGGGTGTCCGGTGGCATTGCCCAGGTTGAGCAAACGCCCCTCGGAAAGCACGATCAGAGAGCGCTCTTCGCCGTCAGCATGCGGGAAGATGTACTCGGTGACCTGCGGCTTGATCTCCACACGACGGACATCATCGCGATGGTGCAGGCTGTGCATGTCAATCTCGTTGTCGAAGTGCCCGATGTTGCCCAGCAGCGCGTGGTTCTTCATCTGCTGCATGTGCTCGAAAGTAATGACGTCCTTGTTGCCTGTGGCGGTGATGACAATGTCGACATCTGCGATGACGCTCTCAGTAGCGACAACGTCGAAACCGTCCATCAATGCCTGCAATGCGTTAATCGGGTCGGCCTCGGTGACCTGAACGCGAGCGCCCTGGCCAACCAGTGCCTCTGCGCACCCCTTACCCACGTCACCGTAGCCACAGACCAGTACGTTCTTGCCCCCAACCAGCATGTCGGTACCGCGGTTGATGCCGTCCAGAAGGCTGTGACGGGTGCCGTACTTGTTATCGAACTTGGACTTGGTGACCGCATCGTTGACGTTCATGGCCGGGAATGGCAGCACTCCCTGCTCTGCGAAGTGGTAGAGGCGGTGGACACCAGTGGTGGTCTCCTCTGTGACACCCTTCACCGACTCTGCAATTCGGTGCCAACGGCCGGCATCCTTCTCCAGGCTGGCGCGAAGCATGTCCTTGAAGGCAATAAACTCATCCGAATCCGACTCTTCTGCAGGCGGCACCAGGCCAGCATCCTCGAATTCCATGCCCTTAATGACAGCCATGGTAGCGTCGCCGCCGTCGTCCAGAATCATGTTGGCATCTTCATCGCCCCAGTCGAAGATGCGGTCGAGGCACCACCAGTACTCTTCCAGTGTCTCGCCCTTCCAAGCGAAAACCGGAACACCCTGCGGGTCCTCCGGAGTGCCGTTTCGCCCAACGACGACTGCCGCAGCGGCCTCATCCTGGGTGGAGAAGATGTTGCACGAGGCCCAGCGGACCTGTGCGCCCAGCGCCGTCAACGTCTCGATGAGCACTGCGGTTTGAACCGTCATGTGAATGGAGCCGGAAATACGGGCACCGGCCAGTGGCTGCTGCTCCGCGTACTCTTCGCGCAGCGCCATTAGACCTGGCATCTCGTGCTCAGCCAGACGAATCTGGTGACGACCGGCCTCAGCCAGGGAGAGGTCTGCAACCTTGAAATCAATGTTCTTCGAGGACATGTAACGCTTTCTCTAGATTCTTTGACGTGAGATTCTTCTTAAAGAATTACTACTGGGGACGCGAGAGTTACTCTACCGCTTCGACGCAGTTTTCCAGCGCCGCCTGGTCAGACTCACTGAGTTCCCCCAGAAGACTATCGAACACCTCGGATGCGATAGCCAACGCATCTTCCTCGCTGCCGTGCGCCTCGGAGATTCCCTCCCGGATGAAGCTGTAGTCCTCCACAATGTCACCGCCGCTAAATGGCGCACCATTCCAAATTGCAATGATCACAGCCGCCGCGAGTGCGCATGCTTTCTCATCGCTATTTTCGGAATCCACCCCAATGCGGCCAGCATCAATCAATGCACCAACACGATCCTGTGAGTCGAGATCCTGAACCTCATCGAAGAGTTCAATGACCGAATCGCTACCAAAAATCTCAGTATCCCAGATGGACATGATAGGTGGCCACGCTCCTTTCGCGCTTCGAACCAATAGCCAGTTTTCGTCTATCGACGAGCGCTTTCCAAAGAGCGCTTTTCGACGAGCCCACGGTAATCTGGCCGCCGACCTAAAAGCTGTCGCCTGCACGTACCGCTAGCCGGAAAACCGCATGTGGCCTTACCGAAGTTCTACCCGACTTTTCGTCACTTTTACAGTTCGAGAGACATATTTAATCCCTTCAACACAAATTTCACCCTAGAGAGAAGATAACGGGCATGTTAAGTTAGTTCCCAGACCTCGTAATGCAACTGTTATCTTTTTCGTTACAGGGCGACCTCACGCATGACACGAAAGGAGTACCTACCATGGTGAAGAAGGCTTTTGGAGCTCTTCTGCTCGCAGCCCTTCCCCTGAGCGCTTCGCTCGTAGGCTGCTCCGATAGCAGTGCCGCCAAGGGGGCGAATCCGGAAAACGCCGGCTCTCAGTCGAAAATGGAGACCTCTGCTCCACTGCCTCCAGTTCCTAGTGATGCCGAGCTGCAGCAGACCACTGAACCGAATTCAGATTCCTCGCTGACTGAGACGAACGGCAGTCTAGTACCTCGTCCGACCACGTCATCGAGCACCGAAATCGTTGAGGATCCGTACCTGCCACCGCAGGCCTACATCCCCCCGACTTCCACAAGCTCAAGTGCGACAACTCCGACGTCGACGACATCGACACCTCCGACGACCACAGAGACCACAGAGCCCACCTCTGACGACATATCTTCGCCGACGCCCAGCAAGCCGGTGCCACTGCTACCGGAAGATAACTCGGAAAAGCCGAACGACAGTCTTCCGGAAGGCGACGGTGGTGCAGCAGCTGAGCCGAAGCCGCCTTCATCGCAGGCGCAGTCCCAGTCGGGTACGCAAACTACAACTCCGTCCGAGACTCCTCAGAAAACTCCTTCGAAGGAACCGACACCTCCGAAGAGCCAGACCTCTTCGAAGGACCAGACCCCTTCGACGGAGAAGGACACCACTGGCGGCAATGGGGCTAGCAATAGCAAGATTTCCCCAATCCCGGAAAAGCCGAAGGACTCCGGATTCCTGGGAAATTTCTTCGATAACGACGAGGACTAACCCACCCGCGGGACGGTCGCGACAAAGACGGTTGCCCCGTCTTGGCGCGCAGTCAGCTCAATATCAACTGCGTCGACAGCCGGAACCCAGGCCGCATGGCCGCTGGGAACCTCAACCACGGAGTCGTCGTGACGCAACGCCACCGTGCCCGCTGTAGACAACACAACCGTGGCGGATTCTTCGTCGAGCAGAACATGTTCGCCCGGCTCCAGGTCCCGCGAACGAAGGCGGAACTCGCGCACCGGCGCGTCATAGTCATTCCAGCCGTCATCGGTCAGCCACGACTGCAGCACCGGATCTGGCAGCGGTCGGAAAGAGAGCACGCGCAGTAGCTCCACGACATCGACGTGCTTAGAGGTCAGCCCTCCGCGCAGCACGTTGTCGGAGTTGGCCATGATTTCCACGCCCATGCCATTGAGGTAAGCATGCAGCTGTCCCGCACCAAGGTAGATGGCTTCGCCCGGCTGTAAGCGAAGGCGATTAAGCAGCATCGACCCCAGGACTCCCGGGTCCCCCGGATACTTTCGAGCCAGTTCGCAAGTGGTCTCGGCCACTCGCGAGAACTCCTCGTCATCGCCACTGTAATCCGCGCACTTGGCAGCCACGGCCTTGACCAGCTCATCGAGGACATCCTGGGGCAACGTCAACCACGTTGTAAACAATGCCCGCAGAGCACTCTCGTCATCGGCGGCATCGAGCAGTCCCATGTAGTGGTCGAGCTCCGGTACCGCCAGCGTCGCGAGCAACTCCTTCGTGCGCTCCACCGGGCGGAATCCGGCCAACGCGTCGAAGGTAGTCAGGGCGACAATAAGTTCTGGCTTGTGGTTGTTGTCCCGGTAATTGCGGAAATGTGCAGTGGCCGGAATGCCCTCCGCATTTTCGCGTGCAAATCCCTCCTGAGCTTCTGCCAAGGTGGGGTGTGCCTGCAGCGATAGCGGCTCATCGGCTGCGAGCAGCTTCAACAGGAACGGCAGCCTGCCGTTGTCGGTGTCAATTGCATATCCGAGCGCAGCTGCCGGATCCTGCGCAATGAGCTCGTCCAGCGGCGTGCCGGCCACCGTGGCCGATGCCAGTGCATGCGCACCAAACCACAGTTCCGCCCAGGGCTTCGATGTGGGAGCGTCCGCACCGGTGATTCTCGCCAAATGTGTACGAGACCCCCAGGGGTACGACTGCAGCACGGGGTCCAACAGCTCCATGCCCGTATCACTCCTCTAATAGTCACTTCTGGCGCAAGCACGCCAATCTCACCGAAGGCCCAAAAGCCTTCGGTGACACCCGGCGATTACGCAGAAAACGCCGCAATCGCACCAACTCTGGCTGCAGCAACACATACTTCAACCAATGGATGATGAGTCTCCGCATCGAGCGCAGGGCACTCCACACGAGCCCATCCAACCTCGCCGTAGTGGTCCCGGTAGTGGCCCACATTGTTCGGCGCAGCTAAAACAATCGCCCCCAACGGTAGCACTGTCGCCCCTTCATCCCCACCATCAATGAACGGGTCATAGAAAATATCACGGCTTTCCTGGGGCTCTGCAGCGAGCAACGCGCCCACACTAAGAGACAATTCGCTTATCGACGACGCTGCCGAGACCACGCCTGCCTCAAGCATCTGTAACGATGCCAGTTCCGCTACCGGTGCCAGCGCCGAGGTCGTCGACACTCCAAGCATTCTGCGGCCTGCCACCCACTGCGCTACCTGCCGCGCGGGATTAACTGTTTCATCTCGCTGCGGAGCACAGGCGGCAATATCGGCGTCCACCGCATCAGCGACTTCCTCCACGACCCCGGCCGGAGCCAGGGTGGTGGCACCACATTCGGTGAGCGCGCTGGCGATGGCACCGACATAGGCGGTAAAGGACGCGGACTCCGCCATCGCCGGGCGCGGAACCACAACCGTATCGGGGCTACCGGCGGCACGCAGTGGCCCTTCACCGGGATCCACCACGACCGTGGCAGCACCTCGCCTATCAGCTTCAGCCAGAGCTGCCCCCAGTGGGCTGCCGGGGTTGTCGTCACAGACGATGACCAAGTCGAGGGCACCGACATAACTGGGCAACTGATGCGCAATTACCACCGGGCAGCGGATGTCGTCGGCAAGCGCGCGCACGGATTCGGCAGCGAGCTGCGCCCGACGATTTCCCACGAGGATGACCGCACTGCGCGGCAGTGGAAGTTGAGCAAACGCACCCCCGCGAGTCGCGGAAGCAGCAGCTCTGAGACCTGCACCGGCAGTGGCCATACGGTAGAACAGGGCCTCTTGGCGCGGGTTATGGGAGGAGTCGAATGACGAGGTCATACTCCCAAGCATGCCTGAAAACGGGCGCGTGGGGTTGATTAACCGCGGATGATGCCGAGAACTTCGTCGACAAGAGCGTCGACCTCAGCACGCGTCGGAGCCTCGACGTTCAGACGCAGCAGCGGCTCCGTATTGGAGGCCCGGACGTTGAACCACGCCTTGGAGTCCGCCAGCTCAATGGTCAGGCCATCCATCCAGTCCGAGGACTCCGTGCGATCGGCAAACGCGGCCTCGATTTCCTTCTGCTTGGCCTGCTGCTCCTCGGCGCTGCCCAGGCGGGAATTAATCTCACCGGAGGCCTCGTAGCGGTTGTACTCGGCCATGAATTCACTCAGCGGCTTGTTCTGCTCGGCCAGTGCGGCCAGGACATGCATGGCAGCCAGCATGCCGGAGTCTGCGTTGAAGAATTCCTTGAAGTAGTAGTGCGCTGAATGCTCGCCACCAAAAACAGCACTGTGCTCGGCCATTTGCGCCTTAATAAAGGAGTGCCCAACACGGGTACGAACCGGAGTTCCGCCGTTTTCCACAATCATCTCCGGCACGACGTGCGAGGTGATCAGGTTATGGATGATAGCCGCACCCGGGTTCTGCTCCAGGTAGCGGGTGGCCACCAACGCACAGATGGCCGATGGGCTGACCGGGTTGCCCTTCTCGTCGACGACGAAGCAGCGGTCAGCGTCGCCATCGAAGGCAATACCGATGTCTGCGCCCTGCTCCACCGTAAACTTCTGTAGGTCAACGAGGTTGGCGGGCTCCAATGGATTGGCCTCGTGATTCGGGAAGTTGCCGTCGAGCTCAAAGTAGAGGTCAGCAACATCCATGTCTTCTCCGAGCACTGCCGGAACTGTCAGTCCCCCCATACCGTTACCGGCATCGACTGCAACCTTCAGGCGACGGCCGGAGCGGATGTCGACCAGCCCATGGAGGAACGCCGCGTAATCCTGCAGAACATCCTCACGATCAATTTCGCCCGGAGTGCCGGTGTACTCCGGGATTCCGTCGACAAGCAGATCCTTAATCTGAGCAAGCCCTGTCTCCTGCCCGATTGGGCGGGCCAGCGAACGGCACATCTTGATGCCGTTGTATTCAGCTGGGTTGTGGCTGGCAGTGAACATCGCGCCCGGGCATTCCCTTACTCCGGAGGCGAAATACAGCTCGTCCGTAGAGGTCAGGCCGAGCAGGGTGACATTGAGCCCCTGCGCTGCCGCGCCATCGGCGAAACTAGCCGCCAACTCCGGCGAGGACTCACGCATATCGTGACCAACTACGGCACGCGTTGCGCCCTCTGAACGCATGATGTGCCCAAAGGCGGCGCCGATGGCTCCGACAAGGTCCGCGTCGATGCCCTCACCGACAACACCGCGCACGTCATAGGCCTTGATGACGGCATCCAAATCGGAACGATTGTAAGTGCCCACGAAAAACCTCTCTGGGTAAGTATCAGTGTTGTGAAAAATGATACTAGCCACAGAGAGGCTCTCACAAAGAAATGCCGCGGCAAGATGGCATGAGCTGGGGCACGGCGCCCGCCCCGTTAGTCGTCCGAATCCTCCGGATCGCGAACTACATGCAGGTGACCGCGCGCGGATTTCCGCGTCGACGGGTGACGGCTGGAATCAATCTTGTAGGTCTGCGGACGGTTGTCGACCTCATCCCGCAACACCAGGCCAGTCGCGTTGCGGCCAGCTTCACGGACGGCTTCCGCCAATGCGGTCAAATCATCATCGTCCTGGGCGGGCGTCGGCACGTCGTAACGCACGAGCTCCCAACCCAGCGGTGCGGTGATGGAACGCGCGTGCTTCTCACAGAGATCCCAGCTATGCGGTTCGGACGCGGCGGCGAGCGGACCCACCACAGCCGTCGACTCCGCGTAGGCATACGTCAACGTAGCTACGGCAGGTTTGCCACAGCCGGGCCGGCAACAACGTCTAAAAACACTCACGGCATCAAAGTCTAGACCCTAACTTTAAGTTTCGATAGTTTTTCTCCCACTCCGGGCGTTTTCGCTTTCCGACGCTCCCCCGGAGCACCCCAGCCTTACCCAGCAAACCCGCGACATGGCCGAAAGTTGACCTCACCCACGTTGACAGGCCGACCGATTATGCTCAACAAATATGAATTCATCGGCTTATACTCCGCGCTCGTTGCGACGCTCACTGCGACGCGGTCGCGGACCTCGGGGGCCTCTGCTGCCGCCGGAAGTACCTCGTTGGAAGAGCCGTTCAGAAGCTTTTGACCAGGCGGTTATTGACGCCTATGCCCCATTGGATCAGCGCTGGTCCCGACAACTGTCGCACCTGGACATCGCCATCGATACGATTCCTCGCATGCAGTTGCGCCCGGACATGTACTTCCCGGAAGAGGTTGTCGCTGACGGACCTGTCCCACTGGGACGGCTTATCCCTGCTGGCATTGACCGCATAGGCAACCCCACCCGCCCCTGCGTAGTAGTGTTCCGCCGCCCCATTGAGCGCCGTGTGTCGGGCCGAGTGGAACTGGACCGGATGCTGCAATATGTACTGACCCGCCTGGTGGCGGTATATCTGGGTATTGATCCGGTTGAGGTGGACCCTAGTTTCGACGAAAACTTCCTGTAGAAAGCTCTCTTCTAAGGAGCTCCCTAGAGAGCAGAAAAACCCGTTCAACGAAAAATCCCCCAGGGTATTACCCAAGGGGAAACTGCGAGGTCGAGAGAAGGATAAAAACCGACCCCAGCCTTCCTAGCCAATCTGCCGCTTCAAACGGCGGCGCTCACGCTCAGAGAGGCCACCCCAAATACCGAAGCGCTCATCATGCTCGAGAGCAAACTCCAGGCATTCATCTCGCACACCACAAGCACGACAAATACGCTTTGCTTCGCGAGTGGATCCACCCTTCTCAGGGAAGAAAGCTTCTGGATCAGTCTGGGCACACAGAGCCTGCTCCTGCCAGTCCTGATCGACGGCTTCAAACAACCCCGAAAGGTCATCTGCCCACTCTGTCAACGGCCGAGGCTGGTTTTCAGAGGAGCTATCGTTCACAGCGATGTCACCCGCATTCGTCTCACTATCCACAGCAGAGCCGCCATCAAACATGCTGGACTTTTCCATGCCGAGGGCCTCCTGATGGTTGTTGCTGCGGGTCTTTAAATTGGGCTTAGTGTGCGAAACACACATTTGTGATTACACACGTGTAACCCACCATCGGTCAAGCCGAATAGAGAATTTGCCCCAATACTTTTCATTGCCCCTGAAGCCCCTCCCCCCGCGTTGGGGATTAAGTTCAGGTTGAAGGATGGTGCCTGAACCCTAAACCTGCCACCTGAACTCAACCACATTCACCACATGCCTCTCACCAGCAACTTTGGCGATACTCCGGCAATTCTAATCAGATATTGCCGACAAAAGTCTGACACGCCGAAGGCTGCAGACTAGACATCCGTCGAAAAACGTACTCCGTGATCGGGGATCCGGACGCCCGGCCACACACGGATACCGTTGATCAATTCACAGCGCGCACCAACGACGGCACCCTCGCCGATAATGGCATCACTGATGACCGTCCGCGGGCCAATATCGGCGCCATCGGCAATCACAGAGCGCTCAATCACAGCACCGGCACCGATGCGTGCGCCGTCGAAGATCACCGATTGATCAATCCGAGCTCCCGCACCAATCTCCGCCCCACGGCCGACGACAGAGCCACCGTAGAGAAGAGCGCCGCCACCGACCGACGCAGATTCGTCGACAAGCGCTTCGCCGTGCTTACCCTCTAGAAGTGGTGACGGCGCGATACCGCGGACCAAATCGGAGGAGCCGCGGACGAAGTCACCCGGAGTCCCCATGTCACGCCAGTAGGCGTAATCAACGTGACCGTAGACGTTCATACCGCGGTCGAGCAGCGCTGGGAAGATTTCACGCTCAACGCTAATAGGACGACCAGCCGGAATCGATTCGATAATCTCGCGGCGGAACACGTAGATACCGGCATTAATCTGATCGGTTGGCGGATCCTGGGTCTTCTCCAGAAACTCCAGGACGCGCCCATCCTCATCGGTCGGAACACAGCCGAACGCGCGTGGATCCGGCACACGTACGAGGTGCATCGTGACGTCCGCGTCCTTCTCCGCGTGAGTACCCAACACCGCGCGCAAGTCGGTGCCGCCGAGGACATCGCCGTTGAAAATCATCGCGGTGTCATAGCGCAGCTTGTCGAGGACGTTTCGGATACCGCCACCGGTCCCCAGCGGCTCAGCCTCAAAGACATATTCAATTTCGAGACCCAAATCCGAACCGTCGCCGAAGTGTTCTTCAAATACTTCAGCACGGTAGGAGGTGCCCAATATCACGTGCTTCATACCTGCTGCACGAATGCGGCCAAGCAGATGCTCCAGGAATGGATGTCCTGCCGTGGGCAGCATCGGCTTCGGCGTATTCACAGTAAGGGGACGCAAACGCGTACCTTGCCCGCCGACCAGAATGACAGCGTCAGTCTGTTCAGCCAACGTGGCTCCCGCCTGCTGTGCAGCATCCGCTCCCGGCTGGAAAGCGGAGCCATGCCCAGCACTCGGACGAACTTCGGTAGTCATGAAATCGGTAACTTTCTTCGATGGATCATTCCAACAGTCAATTAATTCCTACGCTTTTTGACCGCGATTATGACTTTGCCACGCAGGAACAGCCCCAAACGCAATGCCAGTCGCACAGGTGCCAACGCCGGCCCCGGCAGGCGATCTGACATAAAGCGGTAGGCCGACTCGTGATGGGCCTTTACGGTAATTTCTGGGTGCTTACTGGCAGAATGCCCCTGCGCGTGACGAATCTCTGCACGAGGACAGAAAATATTCCTCCAACCAGCCTTGCCCAGTCGGTCGCCCAAATCCACGTCCTCCATGTACATGAAGTAGCGGGTATCAAAGCCATCAATCTGGTCGAACGCATCCCATCGCAGCAGCAGGCATGCGCCCGACAACCAGCCGGCCGGTCGCTCGCGATCCATATCCGCGTCATCCCGGTAGCGCCGTGAGAAAGGGTTAGTAGGCCAGATATCGGCGAGCAGCGCGTGTCCGATACCACTGACAAGCTCAGGAACCGCGCGTGCCGACGGGTACACGCTGCCATCCGCCTCGCGAATCAGCGGACCAATCGCTCCGGCTTTGGGATTGCGCTGCGCGCATTCCAACAGAACATCGATTGCGCCAGGGGCAAACACCACGTCAGGGTTGACCAGCATGACGTAATCAGGATTAATCTCACCGGCACGGCGAGCCCGTCCCAGCTCCGCAATGCCACGGTTGGCGGCCGCGCCATAGCCAATGTTGCCGCCGGTGCGCAGAAGCTGAACATCCGCTCCGGTCTCCTTGGCCCGAGCTTCTTCCTTCTCCACGGAACCATCCGTCGAGCCGTTGTCGGCCATGATCAGACGCGTGGAGGCACTGGCGGCGGGGCCCAGCGAATCCACCAGCTTGCTCAGGTGCTCACCGGGCGAAAAGGTCACGGTGACCACACCGAGCGGAAGCTGTGAGGATTGCGGGGAATTCGAGGTTGCATTCACAAACCTAGACCCTAGGTCAGGACTGCACGCAAAGTGTCCTGCCACTCCGGAAGCGAATGTAGACCTACCTCACTCCATGCGGAACCATCCAACACGGACCAGGCCGGACGCAGGGCCGGACGAGGGAACTCACTGCTGGTACACGCCACCACACGCTGTGGATCGTGACCGGTGAGCCGAAACACTTCGCGAGCCACCTCGAACCATGTTGACTCACCGCTGCCCGTGACATGGAAGGTGCCGGTCGGTGCGCTGCTCGGTTTGGACAACACGCGATCGGACAACTCCCAGATAGCTCCGGCGAGGTCACCAACAAAGGTGGGGTTGCCGTGCTGATCGTCAACGACCTTAATAATTGCCGGATTGCCCTTGTCATCAGTCGCCGTCTCCGCCAGACGCATCATCGTGGAGACGAAGTCCTTGGCCTCTGGCTGTGTGGGCCCCGACCAGACCCACGCCGTACGCAAAATAGCGGAACGCGCGCCCGAATCACGCACATTGTTCTCCCCCACTAACTTGGTACGTCCGTACATAGTCTGAGGCGCGGTGAAATCATCAACTCGCAGCGCTCGGCGCTGCCCCGTCATCTCATCGATTGCTACATCACCGAAGACATAGTCGGTGGAGATATGAATGAGATACGCGTCTTCCTTTTTCGCCCGAGCCGCCAAGTACTTCGGTCCGAGTGCATTGATTAGATGTGCCGAACCGGGATCGGATTCTGCACCATCGACATCGGTCGCCGCTGCCGCGTTAATGATGATGTCGACGTCGTCAAGCAGAGGCGATGTCTCCACAGCATCCGAATCAGTGATATCCAACTGTGCCCGAGTGAGAGGGCGCACCTCAACATCGGCGGCGAAAGAATCACGCTGAAGCGCAGTACCCAGCTGTCCAGCCGCACCAGTTATGGCAATAATGGGACGCCGCGAGTTGCTGTGCGTTGGTCCATGAGTGGCGAAATGCGAGACTGATATTTCAGACATATTCTTCTTTATCACTATCGTAGATACGATTGACACTGTGTTGAGGTGTAACCGGATACGGATTGACACTGTGTTGAGGTGCAACCGCACACGGTTGGACGGCTAAGGTTTATGTAGTTTCCGCAGCTGCTTACTGCCCTCCACGATGTGTGGAATGCCCACGCAGACATGCAGCACAAATTATATTTTCGAAAACGGTTTAAGAGGAGCCCCGGTTTGAGCAGCCACACGCCACGCGCGCGTCACGCACGCGATATTCAAGCGCCACCGTCCTCTGCAGAGAGTACCGCCCAAGCTTGGCCGCCGATGCTGCGCAATGCGCTTGTACTGCTCTCGGCCATTATCCTGGTTATTTCCGCAGTTGGCTGGTGGACACTCGGTAGGACCACCGACAACTTGGGTTCGGGTGGCGACTTCGGCCTGGGCAGTGAGAAGGACGGTGCAACCGATATTCTGCTCGTCGGCTCAGACTCCCGCACCGATGCCCAGGGCAACCCGCTGACTCCGGAAGAAATTGAGCTTCTGCGTGCCGGCGACGAAGAAGCCACGAATACAGACACGATTATTGTGATTCGTGTTCCTGCCGATGGCTCTTCCGCGACGGCGATTTCCATTCCGCGCGATACCTATGTCCACACCAATCGCCTAGGCAACACAAAGATTAATGGTGTCTACGGCAATACAAAGCAGATGGTGGAAGAGGAACTCGCAGGAAGCGGGGCTTCGCCGGATGAGATTGAGCGTCGCTCGACTGAGGCCGGACGTAGAGCTCTGATTGAAACCATTAGCGACCTCAGCGGTATCACCGTTGACCACTACGCAGAAGTTGGCCTGCTCGGCTTTGTCCTGCTCACCGATGCCATCGGTGGTGTCGATGTATGTCTGAATGAGGCTGTTTACGACGAGTTCTCTGGTGCGGACTTCCCGGCGGGCTCACAGACGTTGATGGGTGCCGACGCGCTCTCATTCGTCCGCCAGCGCCACGGTCTGCCCCGCGGTGACCTCGACCGAATTACTCGCCAGCAGGTCTTCATGGCCTCGTTCACCAATAAGCTGCTCGGCGCTGGCACACTGTCCAATCCCGCGAAGCTGTCTGAACTGGGCAACGCTGTCCAGCGCTCGGTGGTGCTCGACGACAACTGGGATGTCACCGGATTTGCTACCCAGATGCAGGGCCTCAGTGGTGGCAACGTGAAGTTTGAAACGATCCCGGTGACCTCGATTGACGGTGTCGGCGACTATGGCGAGTCGGTGGTCACAATCGATAAGGGCCAAGTCCACCAGTACTTCGAGACCCTGCTGGGCACCAAGGAAGAAGAAGCTCCGACGAAGGAAGAAGACGATAAGAAGGCTGACCCCAACGCGGCTGAAACTACAGTCAGCGTTTACAACGCCACAGGCATTGAAGGTTTGGCCAGCGGCGTCTCAGGTTTCTTAACGGAAAAGGGCTACACCCAGGGAGAGGTCGGCAACGCTGAGTTCGCCGGCGTTGCCTCCAGCCAGATCAATGCGGCTGACCCAGAGGATCCGGCAGCTCAGGCCATTTCTGAAGCACTCGGTGGCGTACCGATTGTCCACGATCCATACCTCGATCCGCACCACATCTCAGTGACGATTGCCGGTGACTACGACGGCCCAGGATTGACATCAGAGGGAATGGACACTGATTCGGGCGAGAGTGCCGAACCCGCACCTGACGTCGAAGATGGTTCCAATGGCGACATCATCGGCCAAGAGGGCGGCGAAATTCCGCAGGAAGATCGCCCCGCTATCGACGCCGCTGGCGTGACCTGCGTGAACTAGGTCCGTCTCTTCGGGGAGACCTCAGCGACATGTTCGATGAGGTTATATTCCTCAATTGCGGCTAAGGAGTCCTTGGCCTCCTGTTCGTCCAGCACGTTCATGATGAACCCGTTCTGGACGAACACCCAATCACCTACCACCAGCTCAGGCACGTACATTGCCGAGCATTGCCGCTTCTGCCCCGCCATATCCACCATCGCCATCGGCAGTGGACCATCGGCGATTGCCAAAACCTTGGCAGGAATTCCAAGACACATCGTGTTACTTCGTCCTCTCCACTACGGTCGGGGCATCCGCCGAACTACGGCTATCCGTTGTCATATTGTCCGCAGGTGCACCGGCATGTTCCTGCATCTTGAATGTCATCACTCCCGCAGGTGCCGAGCTACACGGTAAGCACGGATCAGCGGCCCAGATGGACTTCTCGACCCCCGCAGTCTCCCCGCCACCGCACATCTGCGCGGTGAGCATACGCGTCAGCCAGAGTTCATTCTGCGCAGTTGGCGTCATAATCTGACAATCCGTGATGATGCCGTCAGCCCCTGCCGTATAGCGATGTACTAACAGCCCACGCGGACCGTCAATAATCCCGACACCACTGCGATGCCCTTCAAAGTCAGCGCTCTCAATCGCTGTCGCGGCATTCGGATCGCACACATGCTCGCCGAGCAGTTCCCCGTCGGCAAGCACCCGCCTCGCCCAAGCCGCGGTGTCGGCGAGAAGCTGGCGTTGGGCGTCGCGTGGGCTCACCCCACGCTTATCGACGACAACCTGCCTGGAGACCGGCCCCACCCGGTAGAAATCGGCCCGATGACCTTCACAGCCATGTTTGCCCAGCTGCTTCGAGGCATCAAACACCGGTCTGGGAGCGGCATCGCCCGGACGGGATTCACGAACACGTGTGGGCCAATCAGCAGCCGGGAAAATCTCCGCCGCGGTATCGGTGTCATGCCGCGCGACTGCCAGGTAATTTCCCAGCGGCGCAAGCTCACCGTCGGCATCGACAACTGCCACATCGAGGCCGTCAAAAGTATCTGTCCAAGCATCAGGAGCATCGGGAGTGGGAAGAAGCTCCACTTCCTTGATTACCGCCGTCTCAGCCAGTACCTCCAGAGCAGTTTCTGCCTCAGAAACCAGCGTCTTATCCACTGTCGCGCGCACACCGCCGGGGACGGCGACATCCGGGAAGTGCGACGGTGCCCCCGCTGCACGCATCAGAGCTTTTCCGGCACGCTTCATTGCCCGCGCCCCCTCGCGGTCGACGGCCACAAATTTGGTCGCTAGATTATCCAAGGTCGACCCGGCCGCCAGCAGCTCTCGAATCAACTGTGCGGTTCGAGGAATGTCGGAGATCCCGTAGAGGTCCTCTACCGCCCGCACGCCTGCAAGATGATGCACAACCGGGCACAGGCCACACAGCCTCTTGGTGATATCTGGTACAGCCAGCGCCTGCTTGCCCACGAGCATCCCGTCGATACGCGGTAGCCCTGAAAGGTCGAAGGCCACCTGTGTGATGGCGCCGTTGTCATCGCGATAGACATCCAGTCGTGCCTCGAATGGGTCAACAAGCTCATCGAGCTGGATGTGCTGGGTAACCGGAACGGATTTGGATGACATGGTCCGCCTGCGCCTCCTTTGCGCTGAGTGCTTCGCCATAATGGTATCTGTGCATGAGCTTGGATTGTTGACCAGCGTGGTGGAAAAGATTGCCGAGGTCTGCCCGGGACGCACCGTGACAAAGGTGTCAATGCGTGTGGGCGACCGCTCCGGAGTCGTCTACGATTCCCTCATCGCCGCGTGGCCCGTGGCCAGTGCCGCGACGCAGTGTGAGGGCGCCGAGTTAGACGCCGAGCTCATTGTGTCGACGGTCTACTGTCCCACCTGCGAGGCCGAGCATGAAATCGATGAATTCTATGCTCTAACCTGCCCCGTCTGCGGCACTCCAACTGCGGATCTACGGCACGGTCGCGAGTTTGAAATCTCCAGTATTGAGGTCAACGCTGAGGGCGAGAGTTAGACGCCGCTGTCGTGCTCGTCGGCAAGCCAGCTGTCGATGAGCTCGCGCGCAACCTCAGTCGCTTCCTCAATGCCGACAAGTGCCGTGTCACTGAGCCCCACCACCATGTCAGCCGACTCGTAGACCACTCCCACCACACCGACGCGCGCAGGCTCCTGCCCCAACAGGCGCGCCGCGGTGAGCAAATCCAACAAGCCGACCTGGTGCGCGGACAGCTTTGCCGCCAATAGTCGAGGAATCTGGTCACCGACGAGCTTAACGACGGTACCGGGATCCCCCGGACCAGCGAGAGCATCGAGCAACAATAAGTTCTTGGCCTCCTGCACGATGGGCAGCAACTCCATACCGCAGGTGCCGCCATCGATGTAGGCAACCGCACCCGTCCATTCGTCCCCCCGCCCGGCGATGTTCGCAGGATCATCGAGATTAGAGGGCGACCAGACCAAATGCGCAGAATCTCCGGCCTGAGTTGTCTGCCTCATGCCTGCAGATTCCAGTTCCGGGGCGAGGCGCCTCAGCAGTTCGAGACCAATGCCGTCGTCGCCCATGACGGGGTTGCCGATGCCAAGAACCGTCACCAACGGGGTTCCAGTATCGGCGCCGGTGGCTGCGTCAGACGTCTTATCGTTACCCAATGATCTCCTATCCAATGCGTGGAGAGTCAACCGGTTGCGTGCCGCGCGGTAGCCAGACAGAGCCACCAATCATCGAGGACAGACCACCGTGGTTGTGCACCGCATCGGAGCGGATGACCAGGTAGACGTGAATGATGGCGAAGAGCCAAATCAGGTACATGATGATTGTGTGAATCAGGCGGAAGTAACCGATGCCAATCCAGTGCGTGGGCATAGCCAACAGCTGGAAGAACCAGTTGGACTGATCCATCATCGCATATAGCGACAAACCTGTGAGCATCTGGATGAAACACATCGCGTAAATACCGGTGTATGCCAGCTGCTGCAGCGGATTGTGCGCGAAGTAGAACGGCCCTTCCTTGCGCAGGAAGAGGTAGTACTGCATCGTGTGCCAGAGGTCTTTAACATCCTGCTTGTTATAAATCGGCCATAGCGCACGCCATCGTGTTTGTCGGTCGTGGGTAACAAACAACAGAATGGCACGCCACAATCCCACCGCAATCCATAGGAATCCGGCTAAGAAGTGCGCGAAACGCACATACCCCATCGCAAAACCCGCGGCCGTGCCGTCATAGGTGCGCTCGGTCAAATAGGGCTGCATGATGTACCAGCCAGTAAAGGTCATCACCAACATCAGCGCCAGGTTCAACCAATGTTGAACGCGCAGCGCCCATCCCCACAGGTGAACCTCGACCCACGAACCGGAACCCTTCTTGTTCTCCGCAATGGCCTCGTCGAGTTTCCGCAGCCCCATTGCCACGAATCCTTCGAAGATGAACTCTCCGATGATATTTCCGTCTTTGTCAATGGGCGCGAGAGCGACCCCCATGCTGCGATGACCGCGGCCATGGTGCATGTTCGCGTTACGACGAAGTAGAACACCTTCCTCGCGGGACATCGTGGATGCCTCTACGACTGAGTCCAGTTCACCACGCATGATTGCCACATCGACCGTTTGATCGGCGATATTGAGACCGTGCACCTTAGCGATGGAGTAACGGCGATCCGGTGTTGCCGGATCGTACGAATCCGGGGTCAATTTCATCAGTGGCGTGCCGTCGAGGTGGAAAAGATCGTCACGACGACGACGCAAGCTGACCTTCAGCGCAAGGTCGACAGGATCGCGGGACTCGTCCGGGACAATTGCTGCGGCCTGAATGACCTCAGATGGCGACAACCAGTGGCTGGTGTGTGCGTCAATAACCGCAATAACCAGGGGGTTGCCCTTGGAATCCTTTAGTCGCAGTTCCGGATTTTCACTCACTGAGGGGGTCATGCCGTCGTCACCTTAAACATCTCCTGACCAGACGGATCCAAAACATGGACTGCGCAGGCCATACATGGGTCGAAGGAATGAATCGTGCGAAGTGGCTCAAGCGGCTGCTCAGGATCGACCAGCGGATGCGTGCCATCGCCAGCCAGCGCGTGCTCGTACGGGCCAAGCTGCCCCTTGGGGTCACGGCCACCGGCCAGCCACGTGGTAGGAACCACGGCTTGGTAGTTGGTCACCTTGCCATTTTCGATTTTGACCCAGTGGCTGAGCATGCCACGAGCGACCTCGAGAAAGCCCACGCCCTGGCACTTTTCCGGCCACGAGGACGGCTCCCAACGGCTGTTGTCGAAGACATCAATATCGCCGTTCTTCAAGGCCTCAACGAACTCTGGGAAAATGTGATCTGCCAAGTAATTGGCGGTAGTCACAGATTCCACGGCACGAGCGTAGGTGCGTCCCGCAGTGGAGTTCATCTGCTCAATGCGTAGGTCGAGCTTGTCCATAACCTCGTCGACCAGGCGCACCGTCTCCGACTCCTTCTGCAGGTACGCCAACAGCACACGTGCAACCGGGCCGACTTGAACAGCGCGACCGTCGTAACGCGGCGCTTTCGACCAGGTGTACTTTTCATTGTCGGACAGCCACTCGTACGGCGGTTTCGGTCCGGTGTAGTTCACTGTGGTTTCACCGTCGTACGGCTTGAGGCCGACATCGTCGCCTGCTTCCTGCGTGTACCAGGCGGAGTTAATGAATTCCTCGATCTTCTCCGGCTGGAATGGGTGGAGCTTGGTGTAATCACCGTCGAGAATGACACCGGGCTTGATGTTTGGATGCACGGTCTGGACACGGGACTTAGCCGGGTCGCCGGAGTAAGTGGCACCGGCCATGCCGACCGCCAGGAAGCTGTCGGAGGAGCGACCGATGTCGAAGTAATCCTTGTAAACGCTCATAATGGCGACTGCATCTGGGTAGAAGCAGTCATTGACGAACTCCACGATCTCATCGATCCAGGACTTGATCTGGTCAATGCCGACTTGGTTGACCGTCTCCGAGCGTTCCGGGTCTATGGAGCACGCCATACCTCCGACCAGGAAGTTCGGGTGGGGATTCTTACCGCCAAATACGGTGTTAATGCGGATGATAGAGCGCTGGAAAGCCAAGGCGTCGAGGTAGTGCGACACTGCCATCAGGTTGGCCTCGGGCGGCAAGCGGTAGTCCTCATGCCCCCAGTAGCCGCCGGTGAAGATGGACAGCTGGCCGGAGTCCACAATGCCCTGCACGGTGTCCTTGACTCGGGCGAAGGTTTCTTCGTTATTGCCCTTCCACGTCGAGCCGATCGACTGCGCGAACTCAACGGTCTTCTTCGGATCTGCCTCGAGAGCCTTCGTGACATCAATCCAGTCCAACCCGTGAAGATGGTAGAAGTGCACGACGTGGTCGTGAATCTCCTGCGAGCCAATCACCAGGTCGCGAATACGACGTGCCTGCGGGGGCGGTGTCGAGCCAATGGCATCTTCGACCGCAGCAATAGATGCCACCGAATGAGTACCCGTGCACACACCACAGATACGACCAACGAACGCCCAGACATCGCGAGGATCGCGGTTTTTCACAATGGTTTCGATGCCGCGGAACTGAGTGGTCTCACTCCACGCGGTTTTAATCTGGTCTCCCTCGCGTTCCAGCTCAATGCGAAGGTGTCCCTCGATTCGGGTAATCGGGTCAATTACAACTTTTTCCGTAGCCATGTCCTATGCCCTTAGTTGTCCTTCGAATCGGATGCTGTCTCACTCTGCGTGCCCGGTGAGTTTGAAGGAAGGTCGACCATCGGAGGCTTTCGGCCTTCCACACCACCAAACGCAGCCAACACCTTTTCTTCGCCGTTGGAGCGCCTTATCTTCAGTTCCTTCACCAATGTAAGTCCGCCATGGACTGCGGTACCCGCAGCAGTAGCAGCCAGCAGTCCAACGCCGACCTTGTTCACACTGGACTCCACCCCAATACCCGGGATACCCGGCAGCTTGTCATAGAACGGAGTGAACTGGTCGAAGAAGTCCTTCTCAGTACAGCCAATACATGGGTGACCAGCACCGATTGGCCAGCCAGACTTAAGGTTCCACTGCACGATTGGGCATGGGCTAAACGTGGATGGCCCCTTACAACCGACCTCGTAAAGGCACCAGCCGTTGCGTGCACCCTCGTCATCGAAGGTTTTCACGAACTGACCGGCATCATAATGTGCGCGGCGCGGACAGGAGTCGTGAATACGCTGGTCGTAGGCAAACTTTGGCCGCCCCTCAGCGTCAACCTCCGGAGTCTTGCCATAAGTGAGCACGTACGTCAGAGTGGCGGTAATAACCTCACCAATCGGCGGACAACCAGAGACATTAATCACCGGCTTGTCCTTGATAATCTCATCGACGCCCTTAGCGCCGGTCGGATTCGGCTTAGCGGCCTGAACAGAACCCCAGACAGCACAGGCACCAACGGCCAGGATTGCCGTGGCCTTCTCAGCAGCCTCGAGCAGCACTTGTTCTGCCGACTTACCGCCGATGGTGCAATACGCACCGTGCTCGCCGGTCGGGATCGAGCCATTGACCACCAGAATGTGGTCCTCGGCATTCATGTCATCCAAAGCCTTTTCGGCCGCGTGCCCGGACGGCGCCATGAGCAGCTCGTTATAGTCCATCGAAACTAAGTTCAGCACCACGTCTTCAGCAGTAGTGCCTCCGGAACGCAATACGGATTCCATACATCCGGTGCACTCCTGCAATTGCAACCAAGCCACCTTCGGCTTCTTTACAGCTGAGAGCTTGTCTGCGATTTCCTCCGCCGAGGGAGTCAGCGACTGCGCCGCGGCCTCACCGACATTCGGAGTTCCCGCGGCAAAAATTGCCGCCATGGTGCCACAAAACTTCATGAAACTGCGCCGTGAGACACCAGCTCTAGCGAGGTTGTCGCCGAGGGTGCCTTCCTGCCAATTCGCGCCACTAATCATTTTTTCGCTGCGCCTTCTGCTTAGTTATTAGGAATATTGGTTTCGAGGTTTTACAACTACCCAGGCCCATTGCCTATACATGGCCAAGTATAGCGACCTAAGAACAACCTGAATAATGGTGCTGCGCAGCGGTTATAACAAAATAATATGCAAGATAAATATTGCGTAAATATAGCTCCAGGTACAGGGAATGAACGTGAAAAACCGCGGCAGATTACGGCCGGATATCACCTATCCCCCACTAAGGTGGAGCGAAACGGGGGGGGGCAGCGGGACCGTCGTCAAGCATGCCGTAATGTCCCCTGCTTCACGACGACCCCGGCGCGTGCTTAATCACCCAGCGCAGGGTTGACCCAACGGAGCCACTTGTCGATGCCCTCCCCGGTCTTAGCGGAGACCTCAATCACCTTCACCCCTGGATTGACCTTTTCCAGGTTGGCGCGGAAGAGCTCCATGTCGAAGTCAAGGTACGGGGCAAGATCCATCTTGTTGATAACCACTACCTGCACAGAGCGGAACATCACCGGATACTTGACCGGCTTATCCTCACCTTCAGTAATGGAGTAGACCATTGCCTTGCGAGTCTCACCGACCTCAAACTCAGCCGGACAGACGAGGTTTCCCACATTTTCAATCATGACCAGGTCAAGCGTGTCCAGATTCAGCCCCTCGAGCGCGCGGGAGACCATGGGGGCGTCCAAGTGGCATTCGCCACCGAATCCGTTGCCCGTGTTCAGCAGCGAAATCTGTGCCCCGTAGCCCTCCAGACGATCGGCATCGAGGGCCGTCTCAATATCGCCCTCGATAATGCCGACGCGCAGCTTGCCCTGCGCAGCCACCAGTGTCTTCTCCAACAGCGCGGTCTTGCCTGAACCCGGGGAGCTCATCAGGTTGATGGCCTCAACACCATGTTCGGCAAGCAACTCGCGATTATGCTCCGCGCGGTGGTCGTTCTCGCTGAAGATGTCCTCGAGGATGGTCACGCGTTCCACACCAGTTTCATAACCCGAGTGGTCGCCGTGGCTGGTGTCATTGGGGTCGGCGAGATGAACGTGGTCATGGCCGTGGTGGTGGTCATGGTCATGATGATGGTGGTGGTGTGCGTCATCGCCGTCGTGCCGGTGGAAACGTCCCATGATTAAACCGTCTTTCCTACTTGTGCGCGTCGACGTCGATGTCGACGATTGTGAACTCTTCCCCCGAGATTACGCGTCCGGGCTTTCCGCACGTGGGGCACAGCAGACCGTCGAGTGGCCCGACCTGTTCGCGATGGCCGTGCGCGCATTCGACAACGGCAGGTACCCAGTCAATCTCCAATTTCGCGTGCCCCAAACCGGTATCGCGACTGACGAAATCCCACGCGTATGAAAGGGTTTCTGGAACAACCTGACGCAGAGCGCCTATCCGCAGGTGCACAGTGCGTACATTCCGCCCCTCGGCTGCTCTCGTGACAACCTTCGCCAACTGCATGCTCAACGCTACTTCGTGCACAATCTCCAAAGTAGCAGTGCGAACGGACCCGAGTCGCTTACGTAAAGTTGAACGCATGGAAAAGGCAGGCACGACCGGGGCGGGGATGGGCACGGGCATTCAACGCATTCGCTGGCGTATCGAAGGAATCGTCCAGGGGGTCGGATTCCGCCCTTTTGTGGCCACCATCGCCCGGCGCGCGGGTCTCGTCGGCTTCTGCGGCAATGATGAGCAGGGCGTATTCATCGAGGTAGAAGGCACGTCGGACGCCCTCGCGGCCTTCCGCAGCCAGCTTTTCACCGAACTGCCGGCGCTTGCCCGCATCATCAATCACTCCGCCGAGCACATCGCTGCGCTGGGCCATGAGCGCGAGTTCACCATCGTGCCCTCTCGCCACAGCTACTCCGGCCGCGCGCTGCTTCCGCCCGACACCGCACTGTGCCCGGACTGCCGCCGTGAGTTTTTCGACCCTACCAACCCGCGCTACCTCTACCCTTTCATTTCCTGCACCAACTGCGGGCCTCGTCTGTCCATCATCACTGAACTGCCCTACGACCGCCCGCGCACCACTATGGCGGCCTTTCCGATGTGCACCCCGTGTGAGCGCGAATACACCGACCCCGCCGACCGCCGCTATCACGCCCAGCCAATCAGCTGCTTTGACTGCGGCCCGCGTCTGAGCTGGCACGATACAGGCGGCACCACCACCGCTACCTCCCGCGAGGAAGTTCTCGCACTCTTTCGTCGCGCACACGCGCTGCTTGACGACGGCGCCTTGCTCGCCGTCAAAGGTATTGGTGGTTTTCACCTGGTCTGTGATGCCGCCAACGACGCTGCCTGCGAGAAACTACGGATGCGCAAGCGTCGACCCGACAAACCGTTGGCGGTAATGGCTCCCACTGTTGACACCGCTGCCCAACTGGTTGAGTTAACTGAGCAGGAGAAGCGTTTCCTCGACTCCCCTGAGGCACCGATTGTGATTGCACCGAAGCAGCAGTCGGGGCCGCTTTCCGATCTCATCGCCCCTGGTCTCAACAGCTTCGGCATTATGCTTCCATACTCAGGCATTCACCTGTTGCTTTGCGATCGCCCGCTCGTGGTCACCAGCGGCAACCTCAGTGGCGAGCCCGTGTGCACCGACAATGCCGACGCGCTGAAGAAGCTCGGTCACATCGCCGACGCTTTCATCCTCCACGACCGCGAAATCCACGTACCCGTTGAAGATTCGGTTTTCATCGGCACCGCCCCATCGCGCCGGTCCCGTGGCTTCGCTCCCATCCCCATTTCAATCGCGGCCATCGATTCTCGTAGCCACACGGGCACTAGCACCGGCACTGGCCCTGGCACCAGCGCCCGTAGTACGTCGCAACCCACCATTTTCGCGACTGGCGGGGAGCTGAAGAACACTTTCGCGATCGCGCATGGGGACCTCGTTCACATCTCCGCACACATTGGTGACATGGGTTCGTGGGCTAGTCAGAAGACCTACCAGAGAGCAGTTGATCAGCTCCTTTCCATGCGTGACGCGACCCCGGATTTTGTCGTCTGCGACCTTCACCCGGGCTACGCCACTACCGCCTTCGCCGAACGCTTCGCTGCCGAGCACGACATCGAGCTGCTCTCGGTTCAACACCACTTCGCCCACGCGCTCTCCCTACTCGCCGAACACCGCCTCCTTTCCCCCGGTGCCGGTCGCGCAGTCGTCGCTACCCTCGACGGCACTGGCTATGGCACAGATAGTTCCATCTGGGGCGGAGAAATCCTCACACTCAGTCGAGATTCTGCAGGCTGGGAACGCACCTGGCACTGCCCCTCTTTCCCATTGGTAGGCGGCGATCGTGCCGTCACGCATCCGTGGCGGCTAGCCCTCGGTCTCACTCACGCATGGGCGCTTGACGACGACCGTCTCTTGCGCAACCTCTCCAACGAACACGAAGTAGCGCTGGTTAAAAGCCAGCTGGCGACGGGAATCGGCACCGTGCAAACTTCGTCTCTAGGCCGCATATTCGATGCCGCCGCAGCTCTGCTGCTTCCTCGCTGGCGCGGTGGTGCGGCCATCAGCTATGAGGCGCAAGCGGCCATGGAGTTGGAGGCAGTGGCGACTCGCTACGTGAGATCGCATGCGGAAGCGCTCGGAGCGGTCAGTTCGGGGACGAAGCCGGTGCCCCTCCAGGAGGTCATCCCGGAGGCGGTAGCATCGCCTGACGTTGAGCAGGCCGCATTTTTGTTTCACAGTGGGGTTGCGGGCGTCGTCGGCAAGCGATTGGTGCAGGCGGCGGAGGAAACTGGAACCGATGTTGTCGGTGTCAGCGGGGGTTGTGCGAATAATGCGCTGTTGATGGAGTTGCTGCGGCGCGAAGTTGCAGCTGAGGGCTTTACTCTGTTGCAGCATCAAATCGTGCCGCCGGGCGATGGCGGCTTGAGTCTTGGCCAGGCGGTGGCCGGTCGCCTGCTGGCGGCAACCGGCATGGATGTCTAGCAGATGCGCGGCAGCGGGTCGCCGACCAACATGTCCACCATGCGGGTGCCACCGAATCCGGTGACCAGCACCACGGAAGCGGCGGGCTCGTCCTCGATGGAGCCGATATCACGAGCCTCGGAAGCCCCGGCTGCGTGGAGCGCACTGAGCGCTGCCTCGGATTGCTCAGCGGGGACAACGGCGACGAAGGTGCCTTCATTGGCGACGTAGAGGGGGTCGATGCCGAGCATGTCACAGGCCCCACGGGTCATTTCACGAACCGCAATGGATCCGTCGTCAAGCACGACACCAAAACCGGTGCCACGGGCGAGCTCGTTGGCGACCGTGCCGAGGCCGCCGCGGGTGGCATCGCGCATCCAGCGAGTGCCGGGGGCAGCTTCAAGTAGCGCTTCGACCAGACCGTTGACGGCGCGGGTATCGGACTCGATAGGTGCGGCCAAAGCCAAGTCGCCACGGGCGAGCATGACGGCCATGCCGTGATCGGCGATTGGCCCGGAGACAAGAATTCGGTCTCCAACCTCGATGTTTGCGTAGACAGATCCTGCCGTAGCGGAACCGGCGTAGTCGCTGCTGACCACGCCCACCCCGGCCGTGGTGATGTAGACCTGGTCACCTGCGCCCTTCGGCACAACCTTGGTGTCGCCGGCGACGATGCTCACCCCTGCGGCATCGGCAGCGGTGCGCATACTCGCCACGATGCGACGGAGAGTCGCGATCTCCAGCCCCTCTTCCAGGATGAACGATGCGGTCAGCGCCAGCGGCCTGGCTCCGGCTACCGCCAGATCGTTGATTGTGCCGTTGACGGCCAAATCGCCGATGTTGCCGCCCGGGAACTCGATGGGGTTGACCACATAGGAGTCGGTGGACATAGCCAACCGCGCTCCGCCATGTGCGGAAGCGGTCGCAGCCTCGACAACAGCAGCGGCTGCGAAGAGCCCGGAATCTCCTCCCTGTCCGAGAATCTCATTGCCGTAGGCGTCGAAAAAGACCTGTTCGACTAAAGCGGCGGATGCCTTTCCACCGGAGCCGTGTTGCAGGGTGACATAGTCATCGAGAAGCCTGAACGGACGCGCCCGAACGCGCCCGATATTGGTGTTGACCTTGGCTTCGTTGGTGTTCAGACGATTCTTCGGCTGCATGGCTACATATCCTTAAACTGCACGGCTGCGAGGCGGACAATGACAAATTGCGCAACTAATACTCCAAAAACGAGGCGCACTGCCCCTGATGGTAGTCTCGAAAAGTATTGCAAACGAGGAGAAGCGTATGTGTCTTGGTGTCCCTGCAGTGATCACAGAAGTCCACGATGCGGCCCGCGCAACAGTGGAAATTGGTGGTGTCGCACGCATGATTTCCACCGATTTACTTATTGACGAGAACCTCACCGCCGGTGATTGGGTTCTCGTACATGTCGGTTTCGCCATGAGCAAGATCGACGAGGAAGAGGCCAGACTCTCGCTCCAGCAAATCAAACAGCTAGGTGGCGACGCTTACGAGGATGAGCTGGAATCCTTCTCATCGTCACAGATCAACTAAGGGGCTGGACGGCACCATGAAATACGTTGACGAATTCCGCGATCCCGCCGCTGCGAAGAAGCTGCTCGCACGCATTGAACGCGAGGCCACCAAGCTGGAAAAGCCCATCGCACTGATGGAAGTCTGTGGCGGGCACACGCACACCATTTACCGCTACGGCTTGGAAAACCTCCTACCGGAGAACATCGAGCTGATTCACGGACCCGGCTGCCCCGTCTGTGTCATCCCCATGGGGCGCGTCGACGATGCCATCTGGCTGGCACAGCAGGAAGACGTCATTTTCACGACCTTCGGCGACATGATGCGCGTGCCGGGGTCCGAAACGTCGCTGATGCAGGCACGTGCGCGCGGCGCCGATGTACGCTTTGTCTACTCGCCTCTCGACGCTCTGAAAATTGCCACCGACAACCCCGATAAGCAGGTCGTTTTCTTCGCCGTCGGATTCGAGACCACCGCCCCGTCGACTGCCGTGACCGTTGAGGCCGCACGCCGGCAGGGTGTGGAAAACTTCTCCGTGTTTTCCAACCACGTACTTATCGAGCCGCCGCTGCGCGCCATCGTCAACGGCGGCGAAACCAAGGTTGATGGGTTTATCGGCCCAGGCCACGTGGCCACCACCACCGGCACGGACGCTTTCGAGTTCCTGCCGCGCGAGTTCAATCTGCCGGTGGCGGTCACCGGTTTTGAGCCATTGGATGTACTCCAGGCCGTCGTCATGCTGCTAGATCAATTCGTCAGCGGCGACGTTGCTGCCGGTAAGTCGCGGGTGGACAACCAGTACGCGCGCGTTGTGCGCTCCTCCGGCAACACCACCGCGCAGAAACTTATGGACCGCGTCTTTTCCCTCCGCGACACCTTCGAGTGGCGCGGTCTCGGCTGGATTGAAAACTCCGGCCTCGGCATCTCTGAAGAATACGCAGCATTCGACGCCGAGCGCCGTTTCCAGGTGCCGGGGCGCCGTATCCCAGACCCCGTGACCTGCGAATGCGGATCTGTGCTCACCGGACACATCAAGCCGTGGCAATGCGCGGTCTTCGGCACCGCCTGCACCCCGGCGACCCCCATCGGCACCTGCATGGTCTCCCCCGAAGGCGCTTGTGCGGCGTACTACAACTTCGGCCGCATCGACCGGAAAGTCACCGAGAACCTGGCGAAATCCCGCCGCTAGTTACTCCGAAATCCCCGCACGCGCGAGCGCTGCTACCGATTGCTTTACGACGGGCGCGTCAATCATCTCGCCATCGAGCTGGAAGGCGCCAGTGTGCGTACCTGCGTGATCGACAATCTTCCGGGCGCGGGCGAGCGTTGCTTCCGACGGCTTATATGCCTTGCGCACCGGCGGCACCATCGCCGGGTGGATGCAGGCCGTAGCCAAGAAACCACAGCCCACGGCATCGAGAGCCTCTAGGTACTGGCCGCGCTCATCGCGAAAGTCAGTATGAACGGCATCAATGGCGGCAATACCCGCTGCAGCTGCATGCACCTGAACGAGTGCACGCGCCAATCGCTGCGGATCGCGGTAGTGGCGACGAGGGTTTTCATCCACACTCTGACGCGAGGACGCCCCACCGAGTTCGGCGGTCAGGTCTTCGGCACCCCAGAACAGCCCCACAACGTCCTGGTGCGTGGCAATCTGCTGGATATTAATCATGGCCTGCGGGGTTTCAATCATCGCGATGATCTTCAACCCTTCGAGCTCTGCGGGAATGGAGTCTCGAATCTTGGGCACCATGACGATGTCGTAGTCACATGTACGGGCAAAGGCGACATCCTCCGCGAAGGTCGGAGTCCCAGGACCGGTAATCCGAAGAATAGTCACCTCCGGGTCGAGCGGATTGTTGATGATGTTCGCACGTGCCTGCTCGTGATTGTCAACGGCAGCGCCGTCCTCCAGGTCAATAATGACCATGTCCGATCGTTCAGCAGCTTTCTGGAAACGTTCCGGACGGTCAGCCGGGGCGAAGAGTAGCGCCGGGCCAGAGGGAAGCCAAGGGAAGGTCTGTTCACCATCGAGGGAGCTAAAGCCTGTCATAGCTCCTAACCTAATTGAAAACTCGAATCACCTTCGCGCAGGCTCTCCCAGGAGACAACAAAACCCGCGTTGTGGGGTCCATAGAGTGGAAACCACAACGCGGGTTTACTGAGTTTTTAACCTATGCGATTAGTCGCGGTACAGCAGCAGCGCGTCGCCCTGGCCGCCGCCACCACACAGGGACACACCAGCGCGACCCGAACCGCGACGGTTCAGCTCCATTGCAGCGGTCAGAGTCAGGCGGGCACCGGAGCAGCCAATCGGGTGGCCGAGGGCAATCGCGCCACCGTGGATGTTGGTCTTTTCCAGCGGGTAGTCCAGCTCACGCAGGGACTTGACGGCCACCGCACCAAATGCCTCGTTGATCTCGATGAAGTCAAGCTCCTGCGCGTCCCACTCAGCGCGACGCAGAGCCTCCTTCAAAGAGTCCGCCGGCTGAGCGTGCAGGGAGTTATCCGGACCTGCGGTCTGGCCGGCCTTGCCCACAACTGCGAGGTAGTCCAGGCCGTGCTTCTCTGCGTAGGCACGCGATGCCAGCACAACTGCTGCGGCACCGTCGGAAATCGGCGAGGAGTTACCGGCAGTGATGGTGCCGTTTTCCTTCAGGAAGACCGGACGCAGCTTAGCCAGGGTCTCCACAGTGGTCTCCGGGCGAATGCCCTGGTCGGTGTCGACAACTACCGGGTCACCCTTGCGCTGCGGAATCTCGATTGGAGCGATTTCCTGCGCGAAAATGCCGTCTTCCTGCGCCTTGGCTGCACGCTGGTGAGAAGCGGCCGCAACTTCGTCCTGCTGCTCGCGGCTAATGCCGAGGTCGCTGTTCGGACCGTCGGTAAGCGTACCCATGGACACACCATCGAAGGAGTCGACTAGACCGTCGCGCTCCAAGGTGTCCTCCAGCTTCAGCGCACCGAAGGACTTGCCCTGACGAACACCGCGTGCAACGTGCGGAGCGTGCGTCATGGACTCCTGACCACCTGCAACAACAACGTCTGCATCACCGAGACGAATCAGGCGAGCGGCGTGAATGACAGCGTTTAGGCCTGAGAGGCAGACTTTGTTAACGATCTCAGCGGTCGTATTCCATGGCAGACCTGCCTTAATGGCGACCTGTCGGGCCGGGTTCTGGCCAGCGCCTGCGAGAATCACCTGGCCCAGAACGACGTGCTGAACCTCTTCCGGGGCAACGCCGGAACGCTGGACAGCGTGCTTGACAGCATGTGCGCCGAGTTCGACGGAAGTAAGCGGTGCCAGCTGGCCGAGCAGCTTGCCCTGCGGGGTGCGGGCACCGGCGAGGATAACGACATCATTCGGGCTGGGAGTTGGAAGGTTACTCATGGATGGATTCTCCTAAGTCAAATCTGATGAGTGTGGACTGACCATGATTGCTGCGTATTTAATTCTCGAGGTCAACCACGTATGCGGCTTCGGTGTTGGCCTCGATATCGGCTAGCGTCACCCCAGGTGCCAGCCTGCGTAACACCAGGTGATCATCAGCGACATCGAAGCTTCCCAGGTTGCTAATAATCCTTTTCACTACTTTTGCACCTGTGAGGGGCAGTTCGCAGGCTTTTACCAATTTTGGTTTGCCATCTTTGGAAACGTGATCGGTCAAAACCACCACTCGAGGGGTACCAGCGACTAAGTCCATCGCGCCGCCCATGCCCTTGACCATCTTTCCTGGAATCATCCAGTTGGCCAGGCCACCGCACTGGCTAACCTCCATTGCACCCAACACGGCCATTTTCACAGCACCGCCGCGAATCATGCCGAAGCTGGTGGCGGAGTCGAAGATTGCCGCGCCCGGCACCAATGTCACGGTCTGCTTGCCCGCATTGATAAGGTCGGCGTCCTCTTCACCTTCATATGGGAAGGCGCCCATTCCCAGAATTCCGTTTTCACTCTGCAGCAGAACACGCACACCTTCGGGAATATGGTTTGCCACCAGTGTCGGAATGCCGATACCCAGATTCACATAGTCGCCATCGCGCAGCTCTTCGGCGGCCTGCTGTGCCATCTCGTCACGGCTCCAGCCCTTGTCCATAATTGTCTTCGCAGGTGCCATTTAAATCTCCTCCCCTGCTGCCGCGTCACCGGCATCGTGGCTGGAATCGGTATTGCGTGGCCGAGTTGTGCGCTTTTCAATGAGCTTCTCACGGCCGTCACCGCGGACGATGTGCTGGATATACACACCCGGAGTCATCACCAGATCCGGGTCGATCTCACCGCGGCCAAGCAAGTGCTCCACCTCCGCAACGGTCACCCTGCCGGATGCTGCGCACAGCGGGTTGAAGTTCTGCGCGGTCCGGCGATAGACAAGGTTGCCCTCGATATCGCCGTGGTAGGCGTGCACCAGGCCAATGTCAGCAACGATGCCACGCTCCTGCACGTAGGTCTGCCCGTCGAAGTCGGCGTGGGGCTTGCCCTCTGCAACGAGCGTGCCGACGCCGGTTGCGGTGTAGAACGCGGGAATACCTGCGCCCCCTGCGCGAAGCCGCTCAGCCAGAGTTCCCTGAGGGGTGAACTCCACCTCGATTTCTCCTTCGAGGTACTGGCGGGCAAACTCCTTGTTCTCGCCGACGTAGGAGGCCACTACCTTTGCCACCTGTTTGTTCTCCAACAGAATGCCGAGTCCAGTACCGTCAATGCCCATGTTGTTGGACACGATGGTGAGGTCTTTTGCCCCGGAGTCGCGCACGCCTTCGATGAGGGTATATGGCACACCACACAGGCCAAAGCCGCCAACTGCCAGGGTCATTCCATCAGTGACAAGGCCTGCGACAAGCTCTCGGCCGGTCTGATCAGTTGTTTTTGACATTGTTCTACACCCAGCCCAGGATTCGCGGAGCCATCTCACGCATCTCGACCTTGCGGACCTTGCCCGACGCGGTCATCGGGAACTCTTCGACGACGTGGACGTAGCGCGGAATCTTGTGACGCGACAGCTTGCCGTGGGCAAAGGCCGCCACATCGTCAGCGGTGAGGTCTTCCACATCGTCGTGCAGAATTACCCATGCCATAATCTCTTCGCCGTACTTGTCATCCGGCACACCGATGACCTGCGCATCGACGACAGCCGGGTGGGTGAACAGGAACTCTTCAATTTCGCGCGGGTAGATGTTCTCACCGCCACGGATGAGCATGTCCTTAATACGTCCGGTGATGGACAGGTAGCCCTCGTCGTCAAGCACACCCAAGTCGCCGGTGTGCATCCAGCCGTCGGCGTCGATGGCCTCGGCGGTTTTTTCCGGGTGTTCCCAGTACTCCTTCATAACGGAGTATCCGCGAACGACAACCTCGCCCTGTTCGCCTCGCGGCAGCGTCTCACCCGTTTCTTCACAAATGATGCGGGCTTCCAAGTGCGGCATGATTTGGCCGACGGTGTTGACGCGCTTTTCCAGCGGAGAATCCGCGCGGGTCTGGAAGGACACCGGCGAGGTCTCCGTCATGCCGTAACAGATGGCAATCTCGTGCATATTGAGTTTGTCCATCACATCACGCATGGTCTTCGACGGGCACGAGGTACCTGCCATCACACCTGTGCGCAGCAGCGACAGGTCGTAAGGGGATCCGTATTCCTCCTGATCATGAGCTTCTTCAAGCTCATTGATGAACATCGTCGGCACGCCGTAGAGGCTGGTGGCCTTGGCCGAGTGCACAGCCTTGAGTGTTTCACGCGCCTTAAACGACGGGGCCGGGATGACAATAGCGGCACCGTGGGTGAAGGCGGCGAAGGTGCCAATCACCATGCCGAAGGTGTGGAAGAACGGCACCGGCACACAGATGCGGTCGGTCTCGGTGTAGCCCAACAGCTCACCGATGAAGTATCCATTGTTCAGCAGGTTGCGGTGCGTTAGCGTAGCGCCCTTGGGAAAACCTGTCGTGCCCGAGGTGAACTGGATGTTGATCGGATCATCCGGCTTCAGCTGGGAGGTGTACTCGCTCAAGTCGTCGATTTCGCTGTGCATGTGCTCGTACCATTCGGACGAACCGAAGTAAATGACCTTGTCCAAGCGCACACCGCGCTGCTTGGAGGCCTCGATCAGCATAGTTCGGTAATCGGAGTCCTTGTAGCGGCGAGCGGCAAAAACCATACGCACACCTGCCTTTTCCAGCACGTAGTTCAGCTCGTGCTGGCGGTAAGCCGGGTTGATGTTGACCAGCACCAAGCCGATGTGGTGGCAGGCGTACTGCACCACGGTCCACTCCCATCGGTTGGTAGACCAAATGCCGATGCGGTCTCCTGGACGGTAGCCCTCCCGGATGAAAGCGCTGGCCAGGCGCAAAACTCGGTTGTAGAAACGCTCAAAGGTAAAGGAGACATCCGCGTAGACGTCAACGACGGCGTCGCGGGAAGGGAATTTCTCCACAATCGCACGCAGGTTCTCACCGAGGGTCTCATCGCGAAGTGGAGCGGCACCTTGCTCGACACCGGCGCCGAACACGTGGCTCATCTTGTTGCCATCGGCATCGACAACATCCTTGCCGTATGGTGCCGGCACAGTGGTGAAGCCCTCCGGCAGCTTCGAAGGATCAGCAGTGCGCTGTTCTGCGTGGTTCTTCAATGTCGCGGTCATGGGGAGATCTCCTTGGTTTAAGTGACTCCGCAGAGTGCGGAGTGTGTGAGAGGAAAATGTGTTCTTTAGGCGGATAAATCAGTGGTCGTTACCGGCCGTGGGACTAACCGGTTACAGCAGCTCGCCGAGCAATGGCTTCTGCTTGACGGAAGAGCGGCGCATCCACCATCCGGCCGTCAAAGCTGAAGGCACCGGTGTTCTCTTCCGCTTCCGCCAAGAGCCGACGCGCCCAGTCAATCTCCTCGTCGCTGGGGCGGTAAGCCTGGCGAATTGTCGGGACCTGACCGGGGTGGATACAGACGGTGGCGGCAAATCCCAACGCAGCGGCATCCGCTGCCTCCGCAGCTAGCCCATTCGCGTCGGAGATATTGACATAGATGGAATCCAGACTGGCCTTACCGTGCGCCGCTGCAGCCAGGTGAACGTGGCTGCGGGTATGTACCGCCACACTGCGGTAGCTACCCGCATGGATACGGCCCGGCACGAGTGCAGCCTCTGCTTCGCTAAAGCGTGATGACGTTCCCGCCAATCCCGCCACCAGGTCCTCTGCGCCCCAGAACAGTGCAACGACACCATCGGCCCGTGCCAGCTCTTCGGCGCGCATGACCCCAAGCGGAGTTTCAATAAGGGCAATGACCTGGGTCTTCTCCCCCAGTGCCGCTACCAACTCATCCACTTGCTGAGCCGATGAAGCCTTGGGCAGCATCACCTGGCGGAAAGCGGTGCCACGCAGCATGTCAATATCCGCTGCGTAGTCCTCAACCTCCGGTGGATTGACACGCACAATCGTGCGGGCCGGGTCGAGGTCACAGGAGGCGATAGCCTCGCGGGCGGCCTCACGGTTTTCTGCGCGACAGCCGTCCTCCAGGTCCAGAATCACCATGTCGGCACGGTCAGCAGCTTTAGCGAATCGTTCCGGCCTGTCTGCCGGCGCAAACAGAATTGCAGGGCCCAGCGGCTGCCAGGAGTTATGCGTAGACATGGGCCACTCACTTCCCCGCTGAAGCTGCGTTCTCGGAGCCGTCGTCAAGCGAAGTCGGTGCGCATTGGACGAGCGTGGACCGGACGGCGCGGCAGACGACGGTGCCGTCCTGATTGCGACCGATGTGCTCGAGCTCGACAATGCCCTGGTTGGGGCGGGACTTGGACAGACGCTTGTTACGGCAGACGGTCTCTGCATACAGGGTGTCGCCGTGGAACATCGGTGCGGGAAACGCCACTTCGGTGAAGCCGAGGTTGGCGACGATGGTGCCGAGCGTCAGCTGCCCGACGGACAGCCCGACAACCGTCGACAGCGTCCACATGGAGTTGACCAGCCGCTCGCCGCCGAATCCCGGCTGCTGGCTCGACCAATGCGCATCCAGGTGCAGTGGCTGGGTGTTCATGGTCAGCGTCGTGAAGAGGACGTCATCGGTTTCAGTGACGGTTCGCCCCGGACGGTGCAGGTAACGCGCGCCGACCTCGTACTCTTCGAACCACAGTCCGCGCTGGACGACGTCGTGGGTGACTTCGGTTACGTTGTTGTCAGCCATTTTTACAGCCCCAATCCGCGTGCGATCAGCATGAGCTGAACTTCAGTGGTGCCCTCGCCAATCTCCAGAATCTTGGAGTCGCGGTAGTGACGTGCCACGCGGTACTCGTTCATGAATCCGTAGCCACCGAAAATCTGTGTCGCGTCGCGCGCGTTGTCCATCGCGGCCTCGGAGGCAATCATCTTGGCGATGTACGCTTCACGACGGAAATCTGCGCCCGCGGCCATCTTTGCGGCTGCGTCGTACCACGCCATACGTGCGGCATGCGCACGCGCTTCCATTCGTGCGATCTTGAAGGAAACAGCCTGGTACTCACCAATCGCTCGGCCCATGGAGTGGCGTTCCTTTGCGTGGCGAACAGACTCGTCGACACAGCCCTGCGCAGCACCAGTGGCAAGAGCTGCAATCGCGACTCGGCCCTCCGCCAAGATGGACAGGAAGTTAGCGAAGCCGCGACCACGGGTGCCCAGCAGGTTCTCCTGGGGGACGCGGACATCGGTAAAGGTCAGTGGGTGGGTGTCGGAGGCATTCCAACCGACCTTGTCGTAAGCCGGTTCCGCGACAAAGCCCTCCGTGCCACTCGGCACGATGATGGTAGAAATCTCCTTCTTTCCATCGTCCTTCTGGCCGGTGACTGCGGTGACAGTAACCAGCGAAGTGATGTCGGTACCGGAGTTGGTGATGAACTGCTTGGCACCGTTGATGACGAAATCATCGCCGTCTTCACGGGCTGTCGTGCGGGTGGCACCGGCGTCGGAACCTGCATCCGGCTCGGTGAGACCAAAACCGGCCAGCTTCTTACCAGCAGTCAGCTCGGGCAGGTAGGTCTCCTTCTGCTTGTCATTGCCGAAGTGGAAGATTGGCATGGCACCTAGGCCAACGCCCGCTTCCAGGGTGATAGCGACCGACTGATCGACTTTAGCTAGCTCCTCCAGAGCAATACCGAAGGACAGGTAGTCACCGCCCATGCCACCGACTTCCTCGGGGAATGGCAGACCGAACAGGCCCATTTCTCCCATCTGCGAGACAATCTCGTACGGGAAGGTGTGGTTGCGGTCATGCTCGGCGGAAACCGGATCGACAACTTCATTGGCAAATTCGCGAACTACTTTCTGCAGTTCCACGTATTCGTCGTCGAGGATGGCGGTTGCAATCTTGGTGCTTTCGGACATGATGAGTGCTCCTTAAAGATTTTGTAGGTGTGGGACCTGATTGGTGCGTTTTGTGTGGGTTTTTATTCCTCGGCTTCGGCCACGGTGATGACGGCCAGCTGCTGGTCACCGGTGACCTGATCGCCCGGCGCGACGGTGAAGCTAACCTCACCTGCAATTTCGGCAGTGAGAGTGTGCTCCATCTTCATGGCCTCCATGACCAACAGAGCGTCACCAACTTCGACGCGGGTTCCCTCCTCCACCGCCAGCGCGATAATCGCGCCGGGCATCGGAGCTTGGATAACTCCTGAGCCACCGGCATCGGCTTCGGCGCCGGTGGTGACTACCTCGGTGCGGGGCAATACCCAGGTGCCGTGGGCACCGGCGACGACGTATTCTTCGTGGTTCGCTGACCCAGCGTTGTCGATGGTTTCGACCAGGAAGTGCTGTGCAACTCCGTCGCGGACGATGCGCAGATGTTCCCCGTCGCGATAGACCGAAACTTTGTAATTTCGCGGTTCTGGAACGTCGATATCTTCGTTCTCCGCTTCGGCCGACAGACCTGCGACTACGTCACCGACAACGACGTCGGCACTCGACGAGGTGCCCACAATCGAGATCAGGCGCGAGTCCTCCCCTGCCCCGAAGCGAATGCGCTGCGCGGCAGGCGCACTGGCACGCCAGCCATCCGGGGTGAGCCACGGTGAGTCGGTGGCCTCTTCAAAGCGAGAAGCCAGCCAGTCCATCGCGGCGGCGAGGTACACATCGTCCGGTGTTTCGGTGGTGGCGAAACCTTCGGCAACGCGGTCGAGCAGACCGGTATCGAGATCGCCGGCGCGAACCTCGGGGACGTTCAGCAGATAGCGACAAAAATCGATATTGACTCCGACACCTGCGACAACGGTGTCTCCCAGCGCCTTGTCCAGTCGCTCGAGCGCCTGCTCGCGGTTTTCACCGTAGGAGATGATCTTCATCAACATCGGGTCATAGAGAGATGAGACCTCGGAACCGTCGACAATGCCGGAATCCACCCGGATCCCCGCCCCGCTCGGCTCGACGACACGTGTGACCGTGCCACCGGTGGGCAGGAATCCCGCCGCCGGGTCTTCGGCGTATACGCGAGCTTCAATCGAGTGACCGGTAAGAGTTACATCTTCCTGAGCAACCGGCAGTGGGCGTCCCGAGGCAATGTCAACCTGCAGCGCCACCAGATCCAGGCCGGTGACCTGCTCAGTCACGGGGTGCTCAACCTGCAGGCGCGTATTCATCTCCATGAAGAAGAACGACGACGGGTCCTTCGCCGGCACAATGAACTCCACCGTGCCCGCGCCGACGTAGCCAACCGAGCGTGCCGCGTCACAGGCCGCTTCACCAATTGCGCTGCGCGTTTCCTCATCCAGCAGAGGGCTCGGCGCTTCCTCGATGACCTTCTGATGGCGTCGCTGCAGCGAGCACTCACGCTCGCCCAAGTGGATTACATTGCCGTGTTTATCTGCGAGAATCTGCACCTCGATATGCCGCGGGGTGTCGACGAAGTGCTCGATGAACAGGGAATCATCGCCGAAGGCACCCGCCGCTTCACGACGAGCTGTTGCGAGTGCCGCCGGCAGGTCAGCAGCATTTTCCACGCGGTGCATCCCCTTGCCGCCACCGCCTGCCGACGGCTTAATCAGTACAGGAAAGCCAATCGATGGGGCTGCCTCAATGAGGTCCTCGTCGCTAAGCCCGGGGCGAGAAAGACCCGGCACGGTGGGAACATCGCGGGCTTCGACGGCAGCGCGGGCGGAGATTTTGTCACCCATGATGTTGATGGCGCTGGCCGGTGGGCCAATGAATTCAATACCTGCTTCCTCACAGGCGGTCGCGAAGTCTGCGTTTTCAGACAGAAAGCCGTAACCGGGGTGGATTCCGTCTGCGTCGCAGCGGCGAGCGGCATCGATGATCTTGTCGATAACCAGATAGGACTCGCGTGCCGGAGATGGGCCAATGTGGATGGCCATATCCGCCATGCGGACGTGAGGGGCGTCGGCATCGGCATCCGAGTAAACCGCGACGGAGCGAATTCCGTTGTCACGAAGGGTTCGAATAATGCGGCAGGCAATCTCCCCGCGGTTTGCGACCAATACGGTACTCAGGCTGCCGCCAGCTGCGTGGGGCTGCGTGTTGTGCGCTGTCATGTGCCCTGTGTTTCCTTTCCAGAAAATGCGGTGTCGAGAGTTTTTAGCTGGTTACTACATGCGGAAGATGCCGAAGCCCTGTTCATCCAGGGGCGCGCCACTTGCCACATCGAGGGCCATGCCAAGAATTCGGCGGGTATCTGCGGGATCGATGACACCGTCATCCCACAGGCGAGCCGATGAGTAATAGCAGTGCGACTGGCGCTCAAACTGCTCGCGGATCGGAGCTTCAAACTCCTCCTGGTCTTCCTGCGACCAGCTCTCACCTGAGCGTTCAATCTGGTTGCGACGAACCGTCGACAGCGTCATCGCCGCCTGTGGACCGCCCATGACGGAAATGCGAGCATTCGGCCACATCCAGAGGAAGCGCGGCGAATATGCGCGACCGCACATAGAGTAGTTGCCGGCGCCGAAGGCACCGCCGATGACTACGGTGAACTTGGGCACGCGGGTGGTAGCCACGGCGTTGACCATCTTGGCGCCGTGCTTTGCGATACCGCCGGCCTCGTATTCGCGACCAACCATGAAGCCCGTGGTGTTCTGCAGGAATACCAGTGGGATGCCGCGCTGATCACACAGCTCGATGAAGTGCGCACCCTTCTGTGCAGATTCCGCGAAGAGAATGCCGTTGTTGGCGATAATGCCGACGCGGTGCCCGTGAATGCGGGCGAAAGCAGTGACCAGGGTCGTACCAAATTCGGCCTTGAACTCCTGGTATTGGCCTCCATCCACAATAATTTCAATGACCTCGTGAACGTCGTAAGGCACTTTGGCATCGACGGGGACGACATCGTAAAGATCGGTCTGGTTGCGAGTCGGCGCGACGGTGGGCTCTGTGTCCCACGGAACTTCCGGGTCCTTGGGGAGCGTTGCGACGATATCGCGGACACGACGCAGTGCGTCGGCATCGTTAACTGCGAGATGGTCAGTAACGCCGGAGGTCTTGGAGTGCAGTTCGCCGCCACCGAGTTCCTCTGGTGTGACATCTTCACCAGTTGCAGCCTTAACCAGTGGTGGGCCTGCCAGGAAGATGGTGCCCTGGTTTTTCACAATGACCGCTTCATCACTCATTGCCGGCACATAGGCGCCACCGGCGGTACAGGATCCCATCACGGCGGCAATCTGCGGAATCCCGCGAGCGGAGAGGTTGGCCTGGTTGTAGAAAATGCGACCGAAATGATCGCGATCAGGGAAAACTTCATCCTGGTTGAGAAGCATGGCCCCGCCGGAGTCGACCAGGTAAATGCACGGCAAGTGGTTAAGGCTGGCAATCTCCTGTGCGCGCAGGTGCTTCTTGACAGTCAACGGGTAGTACGTTCCGCCGGAAACGGTTGCGTCATTGGCTACAACCAGGCAGCGACGACCTTCGATGATGCCAATGCCGGCGATGACGCCAGCAGCCGGAACCTTGCCGCCATACATTTCGTGGGCCGCTAGAGGTGCGACCTCAAGGAAAGGGCTGCCGGGGTCAAGCAGTTGGTTGATGCGCTGACGTGGCAGCAGCTTACCGCGGGAAATATGGCGAGCACGGGCACGTTCGGAACCACCGCGTGCTGTCGTGCTGAGCAACTCTTTGAGCTCTGCGACGAGCTCTTCGTGGCGCTGTCGGTTGGTCAATGCTGGGGCGTGAGTCATGGGCGAAATACTTTCCGTTAATGACTATTAACTTTCTTGACGGAAAGGTTAATGTGACCACAGTCACTTCACAACAAGTTTTGTTTCCTAGGTCATACTTTTACCCCCGGATGCCTTTCAGACAGCTTGAAGTACACACCCCTCCCCGAGGTCACAACATGTTTCCAATAGAGATTTAAGTTTCTCCTAGAAATCTGTTTCGGGGGGGGTAAATTCACTTGGATAAGACCGACCGCTCCACACAATAAAACCGCCTGACCTCACACTGCTGAGCACAGTGAGGCCAGACGGCAGAAGAATAAATACGGATTATTGGTTGTTAATGCCCAGCGCAGCAAGGGCCATCTCAAAGGCATTATCCCTTGTCGCCTCGGGACCCGCCCATTTGAGCACATGTCTGGAAGAGTTAATCAACCCAGCGGTGAGCTGGACTTTAAGCTGCGCCTCGTCGGAGGTGAGTTCGGGCTGTAGTTCACGCAGAGCGTCCACCCATAAGACCATGTAAAGACGCTGCAAGGAACGCACTTTTGCGCTCTGCTCTGGCGCTAGATTTCCGCCTTCACGTTCTTGGACACGAATGCGATCGGGCTCCGTGACTGCAAAATGCACGTGATGCGCAAGGAGGCCCCGAAGAGTCTCCTCTGGACCCCAATCATTGCTCTTTGCTCGATCGAGAACTGCTCGCGCACCATCGACAAGTCGGATAGAAATATCGATGAGGATCTGCGCCAACAGCTCTTCCTTGCCGCTGAAGTAGCGGTAAAGAGCTGGGCCAGAAATGCCAACAGCGGAGCCAACATCCTCCAACCGAGTCTGATGAAACCCTCGGTCGGCCAGGATCGCAGCAGCAGCGGAGAGAATCTCTGCTTCTCGACGCCGTCGCGCTTCGGTTCTACGTGACATAAGCCCTTATGTTAAACGCATTGGAGCTGTTACGTCTGCATAATTCTCACCAATACCTGCCCCAACATGTGTCTGCATCGTCCGCCGCTCAGCAACGGACACGCATCCTCGCCCACAGGTCCCCACACGTCCGGGGATAGAAAAACCGCCGAAGTGACAGTTAGCACCTCGGCGGTTAGCCCTTAGCCCGTGAAAGAATTAGTGGAAGAAGTGGCGTGTACCAGTCATGTACATGGTGACGCCAGCTTCCTTGGCAGCAGCGATGACCTCTTCGTCACGGATGGAGCCACCTGGCTGGACAACTGCCTTCACACCGGCATCAATCAGGACCTGCAGGCCGTCAGCGAACGGGAAGAAGGCATCGGACGCAGCGTAGGCTCCCTGAGTACGGTTTTCTCCGTCGGCAAGCGTATTTGCGCGCTCAACGGCGAGCTTTGCGGAGTCCACGCGGTTGACCTGGCCCATGCCGACGCCGACGGTGGCGTTGTTCTTGGACAGCAGGATGGCGTTGGACTTCACGGCGCGGACGGAGCGCCATGCAAACTCGAGCTCAGCCAGCTCTTCAGCATTCAATGCCTCGCCGGTTGCCAGCTCCCAGTTCTCCGGCTTATCGCCCTCTGCCTGGTAGGTATCCGGATCCTGGGTAAGCAGACCACCCGAGATGAACTTGTTCTCGGTGGTCGGTGCTTCGTACTCGGCGACGAGAATACGCAGATTCTTCTTGGCCTTCAGTACCTCAACGGCACCGTCTTCGTAGGACGGAGCGACGATGACCTCGGTGAAGATGTCCTTGACCTGTTCGGCCATCTCAACGGAGACCTCGCGGTTGACGGCGATGACACCGCCGAATGCGGACATCGAGTCACATGCGTGAGCTGCGCGGTGAGCTGCGGCGATGGACTCATCCGAGACTGCGATGCCGCACGGGTTAGCGTGCTTGATGATTGCCACACACGGACGCTCGTGATCCCAGGCGGCACGCCATGCGGCGTCGGCATCCTGGTAGTTGTTGTACGACATCTCCTTGCCGTTCAGCTGCTTGGCGTTTGCCAGCCCCTTGGTACCAATGCGGGTCAGAGTTGCCGACTGGTGAGAGTTCTCGCCGTAGCGCAGCGGGGTCGGCGTGGATCCCTCAGCGCTACCGAGCTGCTCAACAAACCAGTTGGACACAGCTGCGTCGTAATCAGCGGTGTGCAGGAAAGCGTCGCGAGCGAACTCACGGCGCTGCTCGAGGGTGAAGCCGCCTTCCTTCACGGCGGTAGCGACATCGCCGTAACGAGCCGGGTCGACGACGATGGCGACCGACGGATGGTTCTTCGCCGCAGCGCGAACCATCGACGGGCCTCCAATGTCGATCTGCTCCACGCACTCGTCGTAGGAAGCGCCCGAGGCAACGGTCTCCCGGAACGGGTACAGATTAACGACAACGAGCTGGAAAGCCTCCACACCGAGCTCCTTCAGCTGAGCCAGGTGGTCTTCCTTGCGAGTATCAGCCAGAATACCGGCGTGAACACGCGGGTGCAGCGTCTTCACACGGCCCTCGAGACACTCCGGGAAACCAGTGAGATCCTCAACCGGGGTCACAGGCACGCCAGCTGCAGCAATCTTGCCAGCCGTGGAACCGGTGGAAACGATTTCCACGCCAGCCTCGTGCAGGTCGCGAGCCAGCTCCTCGAGCCCAGTCTTGTCGTAGACGCTAATCAGAGCGCGCTTGATCGGTTTACGCTGCGTGTTGTCGTTGGTCATTTCAGATAAGCCTTTCGTCCGTCACGCTCAATTCCGTGATCGGCAATCGAGTGCAATACATCAACCAGGAGTCGGCGTTCGACAACCTTGATTCGTTCGTGCAGGGTCTCCACCGTGTCGTCGTCCTCGACGGCCACTGGCTGCTGCGCCAGAATCGGCCCGGTGTCCACTCCATTATCAACAATATGCACGGTCGTGCCGGTGACCTTCACCCCGTAGTCAAGTGCATCCGGTACCGCACGCGCCCCTGGGAAGGACGGCAGCAGCGCAGGGTGCGTATTAATGATGCGATTGCTGTAGGCCTCCACAAATGATGGCCCCAGAATGCGCATGAAACCCGCCGAGACAACGATATCCGGCGAAAAACTGTTCACGGCCTCTAAAACACGAATATCCCAACCTTCTCGGTCCTTCTTTGCCTCAGCATCGAAAGGCACCCGAAAAGTTGGGATATTGAGGTTTTGAGCCCTCTCCAGCGCCGGACAATCCTTGTCCGAACCAACCGCGACAATCTGAACCTTTTCAGCGTCCAGCAGTTCCAGCATCGACTGCAAAAGGGAGCCCAGGCCAGAGGCCAGGACTACGATGCGTAGCTGCTTGCTGGAGGAATTATTGTGCGAAATTTCTGCGACGGGCTGTGCTTCAGTCACGGCGTTTAGCTTACCCAGCCCGACAGAGACCCCAAATTCCGCTCCCCCTAAGTTGGCTTAGCTCTTTTGGCTTGACGACGGTTCCCCATCGCCACCCTCCTCCGAGTCTTCGGTGTCCTCATCGGATTCACCCTCATCGGTCGCATCTACTTCGCTCGGCTCTCCTCCGCCTGCGGCGCTTTCCGAATCCTCTTCAGAGTCGTCCGATTCCTCAGCGTCTTCTGAAGCATCTTCAGACTCAGCACCGGACTCTGATTCCTCCTCTGTGTCGGACTCGACTTCGTCTTCGGAGGTCGCTTCATCTTCGGAGGTCGCTACGACTTCCCCGTCGACAATCTCCTCCGACTCCTCTGACTCCTCCGAGCTGTCCCCGTCATTGTCGGACTTATCGGCGTCGCCGGCATCCTCAGCCTCAGCATGACCGTTTCCATCTCCCGCAGGCTTCGGCGGGAACTTTTCTGCGGCCACTTCCGAGACTCTCTTGTCCCTACCAAGTGACGGCAGACCGGTCATCGCAACAACCACGATGGCCCCCGGAACAACCAGCCACATCGAGCCGAGCAGTCCAGTCAGCCACCAGGAGGCACCGGCCCACCCAAAGATGCCAACCTCACCGCCGAGCAGCCAAGCCAGCCCCATGAGGAACATGATTGACCACACGGCAGCGAGAACGACGACCAGGTAGGGCTGCTTCGGTGCAGATTTCTTCAGGAATGCCACGACGCGCCAAGCTGCGACGGCTGGCGGTAGCACAATCAGCACTCCGAAAGCCCAGTGCGCCAGCGACTGAGGCATGGCAGCCAAAATCGGCAGGGGTGGCAGCTGAGCCGGGTGCACTGCGAATAGTCCAGCCTCCGCAGGCCCGAACGTCGATTTTCCACCTACCAGCACACCGACAGCACCGAAGGCTACATTCGGCAGGTACAGCAGCGAGAGACCGCTGACCGCAACACTTTCACCGGCGGTATCCGTGATTGCAAATGTCTCTGCCAGCAACTCTCGATGCCAAATCAGCGAAACGAGTGTCACCGCAACACCGACCAGCCACAGCCATGCCACGTAGCTGACCGCCAGTCGCGCAGACCCGAGCAACCATTCCGGCAACTTCCGGCGCAGCAGTAGTGCACGCAGCAACCGCTGCCCCATTCCCAGCACCAAGGCCACGAGATTTACGAGCAGCGCAGCCGCAATCGCCAGACCGAAACTGGGGGTCTGAACGCGGGGAAACACCTTCGACGCGTCGTAAAGCATGAGCCACGCGATGATGGTGAGAACAATGGGCGTGCCCAAATACGCGCCGACCAACGCGCGCACGTCCTTGATGCTGATGCGGTCAGCGACCTCGCGGCGCACCCGCCAAGCGATGAATGCCACCGTCAGCACTGCGGGTAGCGCCGGCGTGAGCCCCAGCGTCGTGCCGTTAAAGCGGAACGGGGCAAGGTTAAACATCATCCACAGCGACGCGATACTCGCTGGAAGCGGAGACATTCCAGCGCCGCTCACGATGACGCCAATCAGAGCTACCGAGATGATGAACAGCAATACGACGCCGTAAGAACCGGCAACAGACAGCCCAAACCGGCGCACACGGGGAGAGTTAATGAAACGACGGAACCCCGAGGGACGCCCCTTGCGTGACGACGTTCCGGAGCCCCCCGCTTTCATCTTCGTCGTGGCGCCTCGATTGCTGTCGGCACCGACGCTGCGCGCACCGCCAGTCCGGCCGGCCTGCGTGTTCTGCCATGCGCGGGCAGTGCGCTCACTGTGCTCACTGCGGACGCTACGGGAACCACCGCCGCTGCCACCGGCACCGGTGCGGCTTCGCCGATTTCGATCGCTACCGGAGGAACCTCTCCGCGAATCCGCGCCTTTCACAGTGACATCGTCCTTCCCGCGTCTAATCATTGACAGCTGATTGCCCACCTATATAGATAGGGTGCCACGCAAGGGTGCGTCACAGCCATGGCCATATAGTGCCATACATACAACGCCTCTTTGTTTAGGCATTGCAGAGTCTAATTTGAAGCTACGGATCCCAGGACGGACGGTATCCGTTGAGTCCGATCTCCTCCGCTGTCCCCCCCCAAAGTGGCTTCGCCGTTGGTTTCCATTTGCCAACGTCGATGGGTTACCTTTTGTCACCCCCGCTACCACACCCTTAGTTCACCCGGAAACTACTTGCCGACCTCCCTACCCACCCCCTCGATTAAGGGGCATCCGCCATAAATCCCCTGGCAACACACCGGTTGCGCTTCACCGGATCCGTGATACAAGACAACAGCCCCACGGTCGCAGCACGGCTCTATTGAACTGAAACTGACAAATTAGTGAACAAGTTCTCTAAATATGAGTTGCTTGCCCTATATCGAACCGTTATTATCGCAGAAGTTAGATAACAGTTGGGTTACAAAGAGTTTCGTTGGCAGGGAGATTGAAGTGACGTTTTTCAATGCTCGTCGCGGAGGCGGAAAGCACCGCAAGGTAGAGGTTTCCGCAACTTCTCGCGCAGCACTGGTCGCGCTGTCCGCATCGACGATTGCTTCTTCCAACGCGGTCGCCCACGCAGCTGAGACCGAGAATAAGGCTCCGGAGAACTCAGCTTCGACTCAGACCCGCGCTGCTCAGCCGAAGAACAATGCTCCGATGGTGCTGGCCTCCAGCTCCTTCAATCCGAGCACTAACCTCAGCGACCACCTCGCTACGGCGTTGCAGTACAACCAGGAGCGCGTTGCTCGCGACCAGGCTGCCCGCGCTCCGAAGCTCTCCATCCCGACCGTGGGGCTGCTGACCTCACCGTTCGGTTCGCGCTGGGGCACTTTCCACTATGGTGTCGACCTGGCTAACGTCACCAACACCCCAATCATGTCCGTCATGGACGGCACTGTTATCGATGCAGGCCCGGCTCAGGGCTACGGTCAGTGGATCCGCGTTCGCCATGACGACGGCTCTGTTTCCGTCTACGGCCACATTGAGTCCATCTACGTTGCTGTCGGCGAAGCTGTCCGAGCTGGCCAGGTCATTGCTGGTATGGGTAACCGTGGCTTCTCCACCGGTACGCATCTCCACTTCGAGATTCACCCGGATGGCACCACCCCGGTCGACCCGGTGACCTGGTTCATCGAGCGTGGTCTGAACCTGAACTAATCAGGTATCGGCACAAATACGAGCAGGCCTGGCCGCTCTGCGAGGGCTCTACTTGTGCACTGTCCCCCTGTTTGACTGCGGCTGCAAGCCTCGTCTGATTAATTTTTCAGAAACCGACATCACCGCCGGTACTGGGGCTTTACTCTTGACACATGGCAGAGACTCAAACATTCCGCATGTGGAAGAAGTTGGCTGCGACTCCGGTCGTCGGCAAGCGTTTATTTTCCTTAGCCGCCGCATTGACGGCGCCATATTTCCGCACGATCTGCCCCAAGTTAGAGACGATGCAGCCTGGACTGGCGGTAGCGCATATGCCCGCTTGGTGGGGCGTGCGTAATCACATTAAGTCCGTGCATGCGATTGCTGCGTGTAACCTCGCTGAGTTCGCGATGGGCATGCTCTGTGAGGCCAGCGTACCGACAACGCATCGCTGGGTTCCAAAGGGCATGACGACGAACTACAAGCGCATCTCCGTTGGTGGTCTGACGGCTGTGGCCAAGGCTGAGTTGCCGGACTTCTCCACCATCACACCGGAGACTGGCGGGGTAGATTTTCCCGTCCACATCGTGCTGACCGATGCCAACGGCACCGAAGTGCAAGATGCCACCATCAACTGCTGGGTGACGGCGAAGAAGCCTAAGTAGCCTCCACGCGATAGTGGCACGTGCACGGCCGCAGGTAGGGACGGCCAATCGGGCGGTGGTTGTTCTTTTACAACTTCTCCATGGGCACGCCGCCGATAAGCATCATGCGGACCTTACCTGCGGATCCAAAGTCAATCATCACAGTTGCCCGGGGCGCGGCCCCTTGGACCTCAAGCACAGTGCCTAAGCCGTACTTGTCGTGAACAACCTTGTCACCGGGCTCTAGGTGCAAGACCTGATTCTTCTTTCGGGATGACGCACCAGAGTTAGAGGATCCACCAGAGCCGAAGCCCGAGCTGGAACCGAAGCCCGACGAGGCACCATGGCCACGACCAAACGCGCTGCCTGCGCCGTAGCCACCAGAGCCGAAACCACCAGAACCGGAGCCCCAGCTTCGAGCCGGAGCCTCGCGCAGCCAATCGATCAGGTCGCTTGGGACTTCCCCCAGGAAACGTGAAGGCGGATTATTCTGCGGCGACCCCCACGAGGACCGAGTCACAGCGCGCGTGAGATACAGCTGCTTGCGAGCTCGGGTAATACCCACATAGGCCAGACGTCGCTCTTCAGCCAGCTCCTTCGGACCGCCCAGGGCGCGCAGGTGCGGGAACAGTCCGTCTTCCCAGCCAATGAGAAATACCACCGGAAACTCCAGGCCCTTGGCCGTATGTAACGTCATCAGTGTCACTACACCGGTGTCATCATCCGGAATCTGGTCCGCATCGGCGACCAGAGAAACTCGCTCGAGGAATGCCTGCAGACTTCCCGGTACCGCTTCCCCATCGTTGTCGAAGTCGGCCGCGAAATCACGCGCGAGGTCATTCGCGATTCCAGATTCCACCTCGGACTCGCCACTAGTATCAGTACCGCTTTCAGCATCAGCTGCAGCGCCAGAGCCTTCATTTACATCAGCGCTAATATCCACCGATGACATCATCCGCGCCTCTGCAGAGAACTCCCGCGCAACGCTGACGAGCTCATTGAGGTTGTCCAGGCGCGTGGCATCTTGCGGATCATTGGAGCGCTCGAGCTCCGACTTGTACCCACTGCGATCAATAATCGCGTTGACCAGATCACCGATATCGGCCAGTTCACCGGATGCCATATCCGCCGCCAAGCCATCAATCATCTCGACGAACGCCGCCATCGCGTTTCGACTCCGCGCCGCCACCGCCGGAACCTTGCCCTCCGCTACGGCACGTAGCGCCGTGCCGAACGAGCATCTCTCGTCCTCGGCATAGAGAGACACATGCGCCACCGCACGGTCACCGATTCCGCGGCGCGGCGTATTGATAATGCGACGCAGCGAAACATCATCGTCGAAGTTCTCGATAACGCGCAGGTAGGCGACAATATCGCGTACTTCCTTACGCTCATAAAACCTGGTGCCACCAACCACCGTGTACGGCACGCCCATACGAATGAAGACATCCTCTAGCGCACGAGAGGAATTATTGGTGCGGTAGAAAATCGCCACATCCGAATACGAGTACGGCCCGTAGTCGACCAATTGCTCAATCTCGTTAGCGATAAACCGAGCTTCATCGTGCTCATTGTCCGCTACGTAGCCCTTGATCTTGCCGCCCTCACCGAGATCGGTCCACAGCTTCTTCTCCCGGCGATTCTCATTCCGCGCAATCAACGCATTGGCCGCCGACAGAATCGTCTGCGTCGAGCGATAGTTTTGCTCCAGCAGAATCGACGTGGCCTCGGGATAGTCCTTTTCAAACTCTTCAATATTTCGAATAGTCGCACCACGGAAGGCATAAATGGACTGGTCCGAATCGCCCACCACACACAGCTCACTCGGAGGCACATCTCCACCGGGTTTGCCGACGAGCGTCGAGACCAAAACATACTGCGCATGGTTGGTGTCCTGGTACTCATCCACCAACACATGCCGGAAGCGGCGACGGTAATACTCTGCAACCTGCGGGTGATTGGTGAAAATCCGAACGACCTCACCGATTAGGTCGTCAAAGTCCACGGCATTAGCCGCCCGCAGCCTGGTCTGGTACTCCAGGTAAACCCGTGCAACAACATCATCAAAAGGATTGCGCGTCGTCGAGGCATCCGCGAGGGCCTTCTCCGGGTCAATCAACTCATTCTTGAGATTGGAGATACGCGACGAGAGCACGCGGCCCGTGAACTTCTTGGCATCCAGGTCCATGTCCTTAGCGATCATGGACAGCAAACGCCGGGAGTCGTCCGAATCATAAATAGAGAAATTGGAATTAAGCCCCGGTACTAGCGCATGCTGCATGCGCAGTATGCGCACACACATGGAGTGGAACGTGGACACCCACATACGCCGCGCCTGGTCACCGACCAGTCCCGCCACACGCTCGCGCATCTCGGCTGCGGCCTTATTGGTAAAGGTAATAGCCAAAATTTGGCTTGGCAGGACCCCACGCGCACCGATCAGGTATGCAATCCTGCGCGTCAGCACAGACGTCTTTCCCGAACCCGCTCCAGCCACAATCAACAGTGGTGAGCCAATGTGCTCCACTGCTTGGCGCTGCTGCGGATTAAGCCCCTCTAACAGCGACTCTGAATCAAAACTGGGCTCGAAGCCACCGCCAAAACCGCCGCCAAAGCTGGCAGCGCCACTCGGCGCACTATTGCTACCAGCGCCGGCGAAGTGGCCGAACCCACCACGGCCAGGCGTAGCACCGCCCGACTCACCGTGGTTCGAACCACCATGGCTATCACCACGACGGCCATCGTCAGCATTGAAGGACCCGAACAACATTCCAGTTTCATTTCCCATGATGGCTACTACAGTAGCCGAGCCCCCGGATTGGACTGTTCGAATCCTTTGGCACAATAAGAACTATGAGCGAAAACCCTGCGGACACTCCCGCCGCACACACCGACAACACCAACGGCGCTGAGCACAGCCAACAGGCTGCGGCAGTATCCCCTTTTGAAGTCCGCACCCCCACCGGCACCGATGACCCGTTGAGCTCCGCGGAGATCGAACAGTACCGCAAGGAAATCAACCGCCTTGACGGGCTGATTATCGATGCCATTCAACGCCGCACCGCAATCAGTAAGGCCGTCGGCAAAACCCGCCTGGGATCTGGCGGCACGCGTCTCGTGCACGGCCGAGAGGTGCAGATCATCAACGAGTTCCGTGACGCCCTTGGCCCAGAGGGCCCAGCGATCGCATCGGCTCTGCTGCGCATGGGACGCGGTCGCCTGGGCTAACCCTCGCCAACTACCTGTCCGGCTAGCCTTCCAGGGAAATCAGCTTTTCCTCTAGGAACTCATCAATACCGGTGAAGCCGCCCTCACGTCCAAGGCCGGACTGCTTGACACCACCGAACGGCGCCGACGGGTCCGACAGCGAGCCTTTATTGACCGCAACCATGCCGGACTCCAACGTCTCTGCCGCACCAAGTGCCTTGGTCAGGTTCTCACTGAACACATACGCCGCCAGACCAAAGATAGTGTCATTTGCCTGCTCAATCGCACGGCCATCGTCCGTGAAGGTCGTCACCGCAACCACCGGACCGAAAATCTCTTCGCGGACAATATCCGCATCCTCGGGCACATCAGTCAGAACTGTGGGCTCGAAGAAGTAGCCGCCGGAAAGCGCGCCGCCGAGATCTGGGATCTTGCCGCCGCACTCTACCTTCGCACCGCGCTTGACCGCATCGTCAACCAGATCACGAACCTTTTCCTGCTGATCGCGCAGTGCGAGTGGGCCAAGATCCGTGGCAGGATCGGTACCCTCGCCCAACTTCAGTTCCGCAAAACGCTTGACGACGCCCTCGACGAACGCATCCTTCTTGGATTCATGAACAATAAAGCGGTTCGGCGCGATACACACCTGGCCGCCATTGCGGAGCTTGGCGTCACTGACTGCCTGCACAGCCTTATCAACATCACCATCAGAGAGAATGACAAACGGAGCATTCCCGCCGAGCTCAAGGGAAACTTTCATCGAAGTTTCCGCGGCCTTCGCAGCGAGCATCTGGCCAACTTCGGTGGAACCGGTGAAGGTGAACTTGCGCAGGCGGTCATCGGAAAGGAGGGCCGAAACGTTGGCTGAGTGCCCTGTTGGCAGGACGGAAATCACGCCTGCGGGAACACCGGCCTCGATAAGTAGTTTGCCCAGGTAGAGCATGGTCAGAGGAGTTTTGGACGCGGGCTTAACAATGACCGGGCAGCCGGCGGCGAGTGCCGGGGCGATCTTGCGAGTACCCATAGCCAGTGGGAAATTCCACGGTGTAATAGCCAAAACCGGGCCGACCGGCTGCTTAATCACCGCGACGCGCGAGGTTCCGCTCGGAGAAATTCGGTAGTCGCCAGAGATACGCACGGCCTCCTCTGCGAACCAACGGAAAAACTCGCTACCGTAGCCGACCTCGGCCTTGGAATCCGGCAACGCACGGCCCATTTCCAGGGACTGCAGCTGGGCCAACTTGTCTGCATCCCGACGGATGAGTTCAAATGCACGGTAAAGAATCTCGCTGCGCTTGCGGGGCGGGGTTGCCCTCCACTCCCGCTGAGCTGCGACGGCGTCGTCAAGCGCCTGCCTGGCGTCCTCCTCTGTGGCGGAAGCGACCTGGACCAGCGGCTTATCTGTCGCGGGGTTAACGACATCGAAGGTCTCACCATTCGACGCGGGACGGAACTCGCCGCCGAGGAGAAGGCCTGTGGGGACATCTTTGAGGATGTTGTCGTAATCAGGGGTGAAATCAGTCATATTTTCCAGGGTAGGTGCCTTTGCTGAAGCGGGCTAGGGGCTCGTAGGTGGCGGATGGTCGACGGATGGTCGGCGCATAGGCGAAGCATAGGCATCGCGGAATCGAGTTGCCAGCAGATTGTGGTCACGCCTGATCGAATACTGTCGCCCGGCGAAAGCGCCAAAACGCAACTAGTCTGGGGAGGTATAAAGTGCATTTCGTCAAAACTCACCTGGGAGCAGGAATGACTGTAGATATCACCGCAACCGAACAGTGGGCTCAGCTGGCTAAGCGCGTGGACAATGTTCGCGCCACCTCGCTGCGTGAGCTTTTCGCCAATGAAGATGGCCGCACTGAGAAGCTGACTTTCGATGCGGGCACTCTCCACGTTGACCTTTCCAAGAACTTGATGTGCCTCGACGGTTTTGCCGAGCTGGTTGAGCTCGCTCGCGCCGCTGGCATCGAAGAAGCACGCGAGAAGATGTTCCGCGGTGACAAGATCAACACCACTGAAAACCGCTCCGTGCTGCACACAGCGCTGCGACTGCCAGCAGAGGAAAATCTGACCGTCGGCGACCAGGATGTCGCTGCCGACGTGCATGAGGTGCTCGGCCGCATGCGCGACTTTGCTCGCAGCCTCCGCAGTGGAGACTGGCTGGGATACACGGGTCACACTATTAAGACTGTGGTCAACATCGGCATCGGTGGCTCCGACTTGGGCCCGGCAATGGTGACCAAGGCGCTGCGCACCTACGCCACTGCCGGCATTGATGCCCGCTTTGTCTCTAACGTTGACCCATCTGATCTACATGCGGTTCTGGATGAGGTCGATCCGGAGTCCACGCTGTTTATCGTCGCTTCCAAGACCTTCACCACGCAGGAGACGCTCTCCAACGCTCACGCAGCTCGCCGCTGGCTTATCCAGCAGCTGGGTAGCGAAGAAGCCGTCGCCAAGCACTTCGTTGCCGTTTCCACGAATGCCGAAAAGGTCGCCGAATTCGGCATCGACACTGAGAACATGTTTGGCTTCTGGGACTGGGTCGGCGGCCGCTACTCCGTCGACTCCGCCATCGGTCTGTCCATCATGGCCGTCGTCGGCCCGATGGACTTCATGCGCTTCCTGCAGGGCTTCCGCGCAATGGATGAGCACTTCCTCAACGCTCCGCTGGAGCAGAACGTGCCAGTGCTGATGGGCATGCTGAACGTCTGGTACTCAAACTTCCTCGACGCTCAGTCGCATGCCGTGCTGCCCTACGCTGAAGATCTCTCTCGGTTCCCGGCGTACCTTCAGCAGCTCACCATGGAATCGAACGGTAAATCCGTGCGTACCGACGGCAAGAGGGTGGACTACAACACCGGAGAAATCTTCTGGGGTGAGCCGGGAACGAACGGCCAGCACGCTTTCTTCCAGCTCCTTCACCAGGGAACTCGCCTGGTTCCGGCTGACTTCATCGGCTTTGCCCGTCCACGCCAGGATCTGCCGACGGCATCCGGCGAAGGTTCTATGCACGACCTGCTGATGAGTAACTTCTTCGCGCAGACCAAGGTGCTGGCCTTCGGTAAGACCGCGGATGAAATCCGCGCAGAGGGCATTGCCGAGGAGCTCGTGGAGCACAAGGTCATGCCGGGCAACCGCCCGACCACGACCATCATGGCCGAGGAACTGACCCCGGACGCAGTGGGTGCACTGATTGCACTCTACGAGCACATCACTTTCGTCGAGGGCATTGTCTGGGGTCTGAACTCCTTCGACCAGTGGGGCGTGGAGCTGGGCAAGCAGCAGGCTGGCGACCTACTGCCTGCTGTCACCGGTGAAGTTGCACCGGATTCAGGCGATGCTTCCACCGATGCGCTGCTGACGTGGTACCGAGATAAGCGCTAACGGCTCTTAGACAGCTGGCCTAAATAGCTAAAAGTCCGCCCTCGGCTTGAACTGATTCTCGCCGGCGCGGACTTTTGTTATTTGTATCCCTCTAAATCTTCACCGCGTAACCGTCAGCGCGATAGCCCTTAACAATCTCCTTGCCAAATGGGAAGCAGGTCACCGGAATCATCTTGACATTGGCCACAGGCCACCGAACAAAAGCCAAATGATATTCAGCAAGGTCTTCATGCCACTTAAGTCTAGTCAGGATGCGTAGTCGGCAACTGGAGCTAGCAAGGCTCAACTAACACCTGCGCAAGGTCTGGAGCTAAGCCAATGAGGCCACCTGGCTGCGGTGAGAATAAGTCGCGGCATCTCGTCGTAAAGCGGGGTTGGGAAAAAGTGAATAGTATCTAAGTCATGTCTGCCTACATTGAAGATGATGTTCTTGCCTATCGACTTGCCGTGGGCGCCAGTGAAATTCTCAAGGGTGTCCGCAACGTAGGCCTGCTGCGTGGCCGCATTCTGGGAGATGCCGGCGACGCACTGGCACAGGAGTGGATTGCCCGCGTACTGGAGCAGCACCGTCCGGACGACGGACTGCTGTCGGAGGAAGCCGCGGATAACCGTGAGCGCCTGGACTCAAAGCGGGTGTGGATTATTGACCCACTCGATGGCACGCGTGAGTTCGCTTCGGGCCGCCAGGACTGGGCAGTTCATGTCGCTCTGGTAGAGGACGGTCAGCCGACCCACGCTGCTGTTGGTCTGCCGGATCACGGCCAGGTTTTCCACACGGGTGAGGCCAAGGCTGTCCAGGGGCCGCGTGCGGGCAAGATTGTCGTATCGCGTACTCGCCCACCGGCTGTGGCGAAGTACGTCGCTGACAAGCTGGGCATGGAGCTGGTGGAGATGGGCTCCGCTGGCGCGAAGGCAATGCACGTGCTGCTCGGTGACTACGACGCCTACATCCACGACGGTGGTCAGTACGAGTGGGACTCGGCAGCGCCGGTTGGTGTCGCTAAGTCCGCTGGTTTGCATGTCAGCCGCCTAGACGGCTCCGCGCCGACCTACAATAATGTCGATACTTTCCTGCCGGATATGCTGTTCTGCCGACCGGACCTGTCGGAGGAGATTCTGGCAGCGGTGAAGGAATTCAAGGATCAAGAGCAGAAGTAGGTAAGTTAGGGCGGCTATGACCGACTCCACTGACATCACGACACAGCCTCATCAGGGCATTCAGACTCCGTACGAGGATTTGCTGCGCGAAATTCTCGCTGACGGAGCAGCGAAATCAGACCGCACTGGCACGGGCACTCGCTCAGTGTTCGGCCGCCAACTGCGCTTTGATCTGAGCGAGGGCTTCCCACTGATCACCACTAAAAAGGTGCATCTGAAGTCCATCGTGTACGAGCTGCTGTGGTTCCTCCGCGGCGATTCAAACGTCCAGTGGCTTCAGGACCGTGGAGTGACTATTTGGGATGAGTGGGCAGACGACAACGGCGACCTCGGCCCGGTCTATGGCGTGCAGTGGCGCTCCTGGCCCACTCCGGATGGGCACCACATCGACCAGATTGCACAGGCGCTGGAGACTTTGAAGTCCAACCCGGATAGCCGCCGCAACATCGTCAGCGCCTGGAATGTCTCCGAGATTTCCAATATGGCGCTGCCGCCATGCCATCTGCTGTTCCAGTTCTACGTCGCAGATGGCAAGCTCAGCTGCCAGCTCTACCAGCGCAGCGCGGACATGTTCCTGGGCGTGCCATTTAACATCGCTTCCTATGCACTGTTGACGCACATGATGGCGCAGCAGGCGGGCTTGAACGTTGGTGAGTTCATCTGGACCGGTGGTGATTGCCACATCTACGACAACCATATTGAACAGTGCGAACTGCAGGTCTCCCGTGAGCCACGCCCCTACCCCACGCTGAAGCTTCGGAAGGCCGACAGCATTTTCGACTACGCTTACGAGGACATCGAGGTCATCGGCTACGACCCGCATCCTCTGATTCGCGGTCAGGTGGCTGTCTAAGTCAGCGAAAGGTGAGTGTCGACATGAACGAGTCCACCGCTTCCACCAGTGCAAGGCCCCCGTTTGTAGGGATGATTTGGGCGCAGTCTCGGGCCGGCATTATCGGCGACGGCGCGACTATGCCCTGGCATCTGCCTGAAGATCTCCAGCATTTCAAAACAACGACGATGGGCGCACCAGTCATCATGGGGCGCCGCACGTGGGACTCGCTGAATCCCAAGTTCCGTCCACTCCCGGGTCGTCGAAACATCGTCCTTTCACGCTCCGTGTCCGATTTCCCCGGCGCTGAATCCGCAGCCAGTCTCGAAGCGGCACTCGCAGCCGTCGCCGACGAGCCCGCAGCATGGATTATCGGAGGTGGGCGTGTCTATCGCGATGCACTTTCGCTTGCCGACGAATGCGTGGTCACCGACATTGATACTGATGTTAATGTCCCGGTACCGGTCATGGCTCCCGACCTCTACGACTGGGTCCGCATTGAGGATGGCCCGTGGCAGACGTCAACGACCGGCCTACGCTACCGCTTCTGCACGTGGCGGCGTCTGGAGGATTAGCTTCCTTTAAAAGCCTCGGAAGGAAAGCCTCCGAAGAGCATCTGGGAAGGCTGCCTAGCAAGGCTCTGAGGTGGGGCTACTGCCCGGCGGACGTATTGCGCAATGGAATATCGGCCTTGGTCCGCGCGTTGGACTAAGTATGACTGATGTGAAGACTCCACAGACCACCGAACACGTGACCATTTACGCTGCGGCCTGGTGCCCTTTCTGCCAGAACCTCATTGCTGGCCTGAAGGAAAACGGCACTCCGTTTGAGGCTTGGGACGTCGAAAAGCACGACGACCTTTCGAAGTGGGTTGAGTCCGTCAATGACGGCAACCGCGTTGTGCCGACTGTGCTGTACTCCGATGGCGAGCACGCCACGAATCCGTCTGTGGAGGAAGTCACCGCTAAGTACGCTGAACTCTCCAGCAAGTAAGCGCAGCATAAGCGCATCGGTACGTTCTTATTGCACAACCAAAAGCCGAGCCCCACTTTCGGGGCTCGGCTTGTTTTAATTACGAGTGCGGCCGGTCATGCTGCCAGTCGCGATACCAGCATTAATCCAAATCGTCGTGTGCCATCAGCTGACGAGCAGCCTCAGTAATCGAGCCAGACAGCGACGGGTAGACAGAGAAGGAGCTTGCCAGGTCATCGACGGTGAGCTGGTTGGAAACACACACAGCAATTGGCAGAATCAGCTCCGAGGCGGTCGGAGCGACCACCACACCACCGATAATCATGCCGGAATTCTTACGGCAGAACAGCTTGACGAAGCCGTGGCGCAGCGAGCGCATCTTCGCACGCGGGTTACCTGCCAGCGGGAAAACCTCAACACGAGCGGAGACCTCACCGGACTCAATCTGAGCCTGGGAGACACCAACAGTCGCAATCTCCGGGCGGGTGAACACTGCCGAGGAAACGGTGCGTAGGCGAATTGGCGAAACACCTTCACCGAGGGCGTGGTACATCGCAATACGACCCTGCATAGCTGCAACGGAAGCCAGCGGGAACAAGTCGGTGCAGTCACCGGCAGCGTAGATACCCGGCACGTTGGTGCGGGAAACACGGTCAACGTGAATGTGGCCAGACGGGGTCATTTTCACACCACTTGCGTCCAGACCCATATCCGCAGTGTTCGGAATCGATCCGACGGTCATCAACGCGTGGGAGCCGAAGACCTCACGGCCGTCGGAAGTGACGACGCGAACGCCGCCGTCCTCAGTGCGTTCGACAAGATCACAGCGGGCGTTCTTCACAACGTCCACACCGCGCTCCAGCAGGACCTCCTCCAGGGCATCTGCAGCGTCAGCATCCTCGTGCGGCAGGATACGGTCACGCGAAGCGACCATGGTGACCTTCACACCCAACTCGGTGAACGAGGATACGAACTCAGCGCCGGTAACACCAGAACCGACCACAATGAGGTGCTCCGGCAGCTCCTCCAGTTCGTAAACCTGACGCCAGGTCAAAATACGGTCACCATCAGGAATCGCACCCGGCAGAATACGTGGGGACGCACCGGTGCAGACCAGCACCAGGTCGGCTTCAAGAGTGACCTCGCCGCCCTCGAGCAAGTCGACGGTGACGTAGTGAGTTACACGGCCCGGGTCGTGGTCATCGAGACGACCGCGGCCCTGCAGCATCTTGATGCCCTCGCGCTCCATCTGTGCGCGAACATCGTCAGACTGCTGCTGCGCCAGGCGCTTAACGCGCTCGTTGACCGCAGTGAAGTCGATTTTACGCTGGGAGAAGTCCGGGCGAAGACCCATCTCGTCCGCACGGCGCATATCGGTACGAACGCCCGTCGCCGCGATGAAGGCCTTAGAGGGAACGCAATCCCACAGGACGGAAGAACCGCCCATACCGGCATCCTCAACCACAGTGACTTCAGCACCGTACTTGGCGCCAACCAGCGCTGCTTCGTAGCCGGCTGGGCCGCCGCCAATGATTACGATCCTCTGTGCCACAAATCCTCCAAAGTTGCCGTGGATATCACAATGTAACTACCGCGGGAGGCATTTTCCCCGCTTTGCCCCAATATTCTAACGGACAGTCATGGTTGGCTGCGCGCCATCCTCATAGCGTGCGACGATGCCAGCGAAGAGTTTCACACCAACGCCCAGGCAACGCTCGTCCACGATTAGATCATCTCGGTGCAAATCGTGCTTGTCTCCACGACCGGACCAGCAGCCCAGACGAGCCATCGCACCCGGGACGTGCTCGAGATACCAACCGAAGTCCTCGCCGCCGGACGACTGTGGGGCCTGAATGACAGCATTCTCGTCCACTCGTCGCACCGCTTCCGCAATCAGGGCGGTGCAGTATTCGTCGTTAAGCACAGGCGGCACGCCACGCTCGTAGTTGATGGTGCAATCGGCGCCGGTCGGAGCGAGGACCTGTTCAATCAGTTCGCGCACAAGTGGATCGATGTCGCGCCAGGTCTTGATGTCCGCGGTGCGCAGGGTGCCACTGACGCTGCCTTCCGACGGAATCGCGTTGTGCGCGTACCCGGAGTGAACGGAGCCGAACGTCAGCACGGTGCCCGTACGAGGATCGACGCGTCGCGACAGCAAGCCCGGCAAATCTACAATCAATTTACCCAGCGCATAGACAACATCGGCCGTCATCTGCGGACGAGAGGTATGCCCGCCCGGACCATGCACCTGAATCTCCAGGGTGTCGGCTGCAGAGGTGATGGCACCTGTTCGAACGCCAACGTGACCGACACGTAACTTCGGCTCACAGTGGACAGCAAAAATACGTTCAACACCATTGAGCGCACCGGCAGCGATAACTTCGGGCGCACCGCCAACCATGACTTCCTCTGCCGGTTGGAAAATGAAACGCAGCGGAGTAGGCAACGTGTGCTTCTCGTGGTACTCAGCCATGGCCAATGCCGTCGCGAGCGTAATCGCGGTGTGAAAATCATGCCCGCAGGCATGCATGACGCCATCGTTGGTGCTGGCAAACTCCAGCCCCGTGGTCTCAGTAATTGGAAGCGCGTCTATGTCACCACGGAAAGCGAGACGCCCTGGGAGTTCACCTCCGGCGTCACTACCGGCGAGTTCGGCTTCACCAATGTCAACCATCAAGCCGGTGTTGGGAAACAGCACTGGTTTCAGCCCTGCAGCACGCAGCTTCTCCTCCACAAAAGCCGTGGTGGCGTGCTCCATGTGAGATAGCTCTGGGTGCGCATGAAGATGCCGCCGCCACTCGAGAATCTCGTTCGCATGCTCGGCCCACCAGTGCTTAATAAACTCCTCAATCACAACTCTCCAGTGTAAGCGCTCCATCGACAGGCCGTAACAAGAGGCCTACCGACGACTGGGCCAGCGATAGCAGTGGCCGGCAAGCGCTTGAATATCAGCGCCAGACGTACACATGACCAGGAGTCACTTCTTTAACTTTGACCTCTTCAATTATCAGATGTTTCACATTTTGAGGAAGTCTGCGATGATAATAGGCATGTCCGGCAATGGCACACCTAAGTCTCTCAGCATCCCCATCATCATCGTGGCCACAGCACTCGTGGTCGTCATCGGCATCGCCATCGGCCTGTCGCTGAACAATAGTGATGAGCCCCAGCGTCCGGAGGTCCCCTCCTCCTCGCAGCCGACGTCGCCCAGTTCGACACCGCCGTCCTCGACGAGTTCGACTTCTACGAGCAAGACGACCACCACGACGACAACTACGTCGAAGACCTCCGAGACGTCGTCAAGCACGCCGAGCACTTCGACATCTTCCTCGTCGTCGACGCCGAGCACCACGTCTTCGTCATCCACGACGACGAGCTCCGAGCCGACATCAGCTCCGGAGGGACAGGACTTCGGTACTGGGCGCTCCGACCTGGACGGCCTGGGCTTCGTGGGCAGCTCCGCACGCTGCGACAGCGGCGACCGCGCTTTTGCTGTTGTCGCCGCTGAACAGGGAATTAAGGCTGCTGCTTGTGAGACACGCTCCGGCGAGAAGTACTACCGCTCGGATACACCACAGGGTTCCGGATCGATGGACATCATCGTCGATGAGGGCGACCGCGTTGTTGCACAAAACGGCTCGTACAAGTACCAGATGTCCCCCGACGGAGTTCTTGTGACCAAGGACAACGAGGTCGTCAAAAAGTACGCTGCAGAAGCCTGGGGCACTGCCTAAGAGATCAACTTAAAGATCAATGTTGCGGGGACCGTAGAGGCGGTCGCCCGCATCTCCCAGCCCCGGCACGATGTAGGCATCCTCGTTAAGATCCGGGTCCACCACAGTGGTGACAAGACGCACCGGGAAACCGGATTCCTTCAAGGCGTCGACACCCTGCTGTGCGGAAATGATGCACACGGCCGTGATGTTGTCCGCTCCGCGATCTGCCAACAGCTTCAGGGCATGCAGCAGTGAACCACCGGTTGCCAGCATTGGGTCGACCAGGAAGACAGTGCGCCCGGACAAATCCTCCGGCAGCGCCTCGAGGTACGGCACCGGCTCATGGGTTTCCTCATTACGAGCCAAGCCAATAAATCCCACCTGCGCATCCGGAATCATCGACAGCGACGGATCAATCATGCCAAGCCCCGCACGAATGACGGGAACAATAATCGGCGGATCCTGCAGACGGTAACCCGGCGCGGTGGTGATTGGGGTCTGAACATCGAAGTTATCGACGGGCAGCTCCCGGCTTGCCTCGTAAATCAGCATTGCGCCCAGATCGGCGAGTGCCGCACGGAAGCCCGCGTTATCAGTGCGCGCGTCGCGCAGAATGGTCAAACGTGACTGTGCCAAAGGATGGTTGACAACGGTAATCTCCATGCCTTCCAAAATACATTGCTTTGCTTTTGCCGCTCTGGTGCCGGCATCGCAAGTTTCTGAAAACGCGTTCCGCAAAAAAGATGGAACCGAATCGGCCTTTTTCGCGCCTAACAATACGAGGGCTTTTTACTGCGCCCCATTTGTGTAAGCCCGCTTACTACCAAATCCACTTGCCACTCAGTCGCCGTCCGAACCCTGCTAGCCGTTCTGCCACAGCACTGAGTGTTTAACCACACGCGAATTTCCTAGAGAGGCCGTAAATCTTGTCCCGTCCATCACCGCACAGTCCCCACAGCCAATCATTTCTCTCTCCGGCCACTAGCGGGAATGACTCAGTCTTTACGCTGGTGCCAGAGCTTATTTCTGCCAATGCCGCGCGCCTTGACGCATTGTCGCAGCAGGACAGCGGCACTGCCTTGGACATCAGCGCACTGCACTCGCTTGGCGACGTCCCGTTTGCCGGCCCCTTCTGTCACGCTGCAGCCGCTGCTCTACAGCGCCAACATGAGCATGTGGCTGAGCTGAATGAGTACGGCACCAGCGCTGCTCGTGCACTGAACGCTCTTGTCTCTGCGGTGTCCACTGCTGAAGATGCAGGCGCACATGCGTTGCAGTCCATTTCACCGAAAATGGGAGCCGTTGCAGCTCGCGGGATTGGCGGTGCGTGATGCTTCCCACCAATCTACTTACGGAAGTCCCCAGCGCGATTGCACAACAGCTAAGTCCTGCCATCGCGCCCGCACTGGCAGGACTTGCTGGGGCCGCAATCCCCGCCGCGAGTACTGCCTGGCGCTCTGTGGCAGATTCCGTTGACCGCAACTGGAGCGATGGTGCTGGTTCCGGGGCAGGAGCTGCGGGAACAAGCCTCAAACAGGCTGCAAATGCGGCAGCCGACTTGGAAGCTCGCGCCGGAACCATTGACAGTGACATTGCCAAGGGCCTAGCCGCAGTAATGTCAGCGGCCACTGATTTGGCCCGGATTGCCATGGATTTTGTTACTTCCGCCATGGGCTCGCTGGCTGCGACGGCTGCGGGGCCCGCAGGTCTCGCCGCAACCGGTGCCAGCCTAGTCTCAGCGGCCAGTTCCGCGATCTCACAGGCCATTGCGCGGCTCATGAAACTAGAACAAGAACTGCGGCCTCTGGTGCAGTCGCTGATACAGCAGGCAAGCACCGCGGTGGACACCCCTGCCCCACCCCGTCCGACGCAGTTGGAGGCCCCAGCAACCACTCAAGCCGCCCTCGCTTCTACGTCTACGAACACCCCAGGATTGGCCAGCGCTACCGACGCTGCAGATGGTTCGTGGGCGTCGTCCGATTCGGGCGGCGCGCCGGTGCCTGCGGATGCGGGGGCTGGCGCGCCGACACCAGAAGCCCAAGCCGCGGTGAAAGCTGCACTCAGTGCCGTGGGAACGCCCTATGGTTGGGGCGGAAATACTCCGGGGCAGGCGCTCGATTGCTCAGGCTTGACGCACTGGGCCTACGGGCAAGCTGGTGTTGATATTCCCCGCACGGCAGAAGCACAGGCCGTCGGCCGACAGGTGAGCCAGGATGAACTGCTGCCTGGCGATCTTGCAGTGTGGGACGGCCATGTCGCCATGGTTATCGGCGACGGAAAGATGGTCGAAGCGGGCGATCCGGTACAGGTAAACCCCGTGCGTACAACCAACATCGGCATGCCGTTTAAGGGGTTCTACCGCCCGACCGGATAGTGCGGTGGGTATCTGCGTCGTAAAACTTCTAAGATAGGACTACGCAAACTTGCCACCCGTGGGGGCGCTGCAGGTATGACAATTTTTGAGTTTTAACAATCACCGACAAGCAGAAGGGCTGCGACGAAAACTATGGCCAGGAAAGGCATCGTTCCTATCGAACTCGAGCTGACCTCGGGCACCTTTTACACGTTGTGGGCTCCAAGCTGGCGTGAAGGTGGCTCCGAGTGGCAGGCTCTGCTCGGCCGCGGCGATGACATCTATTTGTTCTCATCGGCGGCAAAGCTCCTGGCTTTCCTTCAGTCGGATGCTCCTCACGACTTCACGCAGCACCCCAGCTGGCGCAACTTCAACCAGCAGCTACCGGGAGCGGCCATCGCGGCGCCACGCCACCGCTATGACCTGATTGGGCTGCCAGAAATTTTGGCTGGCCGGGCCGACTACGACCATGTTTCGCGCGCAGACCGCATTCTTGCCATCACTCGCTCGATTGGTGCGATCGCGGATCTCAATCCGATCAACCAGATGTTCGCCTCTCACTCTGTCCTGGCTGCCACACAAAATGGTGCTGATCACTTCCAGGGCGGTGGCGCCGCTCAGTGGTCAGCTATCGGCAGTGTCATCTTGACCAACTGGGACAATTGCATTGACGCTATCGACGCCATCGGCGCAAATACTCCGAACATCGATGAAGAGTCTGAAACCACTGCTGCAGTCGCACTAAAGGAAGCAGAGGCCGCGGAGCGTGAGCGTCGTGAAGCAGCGGAGAAGAAGCGCGAAGAGGAAAAGAAGGCCGCAGAGGAGACCGCCGGCGATCCGTACGATCAGACGGTGTGGGCCAACGCTGGCATCGACCCGATCAAGATCTCCATCGCTGGCCGCACGCTCTACACCTTGCGTTGTTACATGGGGCGTCGCCCGCTATTCCTGGGCAGCGCCGGTGAGATTCACACGTTCTCGCAGCCACGCACGATGGTACGTTGGCTGCTGGAGAACAAGCATCACGACATGTCGGCGCTGACGACGTGGGATGAAATCATCACTGCAGCCAACGCAGGTGAGCTAGAGGCCGTGGTGCACGAGGACAATGAGTACTCGTTTACCGGTCTGGCCGAGGATATTGAAAAGGGCCCGAACGCCGTGGACACCGCCCAGCTCGCCCGCGCGTACGAGCTACTCGCAGACGCCGCTGACTGGGCTGGTGATGATGCCGTGAACGAGGTACTGGCGGGCAATCAGCAGCTGCAGTGGCTGCTGAACTTCCTGCTGGACACCGGAGAGCTGTCCGAGCCAGTTCCGCCTTACGACGATGAGGCCAAGGGCTGGAGGCAGCTGGAGAAGGACTTGGCCGCTCGGTTTACGACCAAGATCTAGCTCCCACCCAGCAAAGCTGGCCGGCGCTGGCTAGTCCAGCGTCAGGTTCAGCTCGTCTTCGGCACCGAAACCCGCACCGTTGACATCAGTTTCGATGTCCTCGTCGCTGTTGTCGATAAGCTGCAGGTAAGCGGGGTAAATAATGGTGTCCATGATGTGTTCGCGGGTCGGCAGATCCACGAATGCATTGTTTAGCGCATTCGAGGTCAGTTCGAACAGCTCGCTGTAGCCGTAGCCGAAGTTCTCCACCAGCTCCATGCACTCCCTGGTCATGGAAGTCGCACCAATCAGACGGTTATCCGTGTTGACGGTGCAGGCGAAACTCATATCGTCGAGAAGCGAGAACGGGTGATCCGCAACGCTGTCACAGACACCCGTCTGAACGTTGGAGGTCGGGCAGATTTCCAGCGGAATCTGGCGGTCACGAATAGCGGAGGCAACCTCCTGACATTCGATGCCATCGAGGGAAGCACCGAAGTCCTCGTAGATGCGCACACCGTGCCCCAGGCGGCGAGCACCTTGCACGACAGCGTCCTGCAACGAATCCACACCGGCGTCTTCACCTGCGTGAATGGTGACCGGAATGAGGTTCTCCCGCAGCATAGTGAATGCTTCGGCGTGGTTAGCCGGCGGGAAGCCGTTTTCCGGTCCAGCGATGTCAAAACCGACAACGTACCCGTCGGAGTTCTTCCCGTAGTTGTCGATGACCAGCTGTGCGACTTCCTTGGAATTGTTATTCTGGCGCATCGCACAGACCAACAGACGTGCGGTGATGTGCTTTCCCTCAGCGGCGGCATGGGCTTCACCCTGCGCCAGGCCTTCGACCAGAGCGTCGATAACAGCCTGCATATCCAGGCCCTTTTCCAGATGGTTTTCCGGAGCGAGGCGCAGCTCAGCGTAGACAACGTTGTCGGCAGCCAAATCCTCGACGGCCTCACGCGCCACGCGCGTCAGCGACTCAGCGGTCTGCATGACGGCGCAGGTGTGCGCGAAGGCAGTCAGGTAGCTCGGCAACGAGCCAGAGTTGCCGGTGTCAATGAACCACTTCTCCAGTTCATCCACGTCGGTGGTGGGCAGCTGATCGGTGTAACCGCAGTCCGCGGCCAGGTCGATAACGGTCTGCGGGCGCAGGCCGCCATCAAGGTGATCGTGAAGCAGTACCTTGGGCAGGCTGGCGACAACCTTGCGCATCTCATCGAGATTCGATGCCGAAGACTGTGTGTCCAGAGACTGAGCATCACTGTGCAAAGAATTAGTCATAATGGCCAGACTATCGGTACTGCGCCCTCCGCTTCTACTTCACTGCCGCGGAATCGTATTTCTGCTTTGCACAAAGGCTTTCTCTCCCCCGTTTTCCCCCATCCACACACGAGAAATACGTCATTCCGAGTGACGTTTTACTACCCTTATTTCATCATGTTTCCCTCTCGCCGCTACTCGTCTGCCGTTACGCTGCTAGCCACCAGCGCTTTGCTTCTGCCGAGCACTGCCCCCGCAGCCATGGCGCAGAGCACCTCGCTTACCGACGACACTCCGATTGTCGGCCCCGCACCTGACATCCGTGACACGGAGGGCTGCCCCTACAAGACCCTCCCACCAGCACCAGTGGACTCCTCGGAGGTTCCGGCTCCCGGCGAAACATCTCCCCCTCCACTTCCGGTTCCCCAAAAACCGACTGGAGGTAGCAAAATGTCCGCCTGCGGCATTGTCAGCGGTGAGGGGTTTGACGTCCCGAAAGACCTCTCCGCCTCTGCATGGACGGTGTTCGATTTGAAATCCGGCGATGTCCTTGCGGCGAAGGACCCGCACGGCCGCTACCGTCCGGCATCGATTATTAAGGTGTTGCTGGCGATGGAGGCGCTCGAGGATTTGAAACTCGACACCTCGGTTAAAGCGACATTCGAGGACGCGAACATGGAGGGCTCTCGTGTCGGCATCGTCGAGGACGTGAACTACTCGGTAGAAACGCTCCTGACTGGCCTGTTGCTCAACTCCGGCAACGACACCGGCCACGCGTTGGCCCGCGAACTTGGTGGCATGGATAAGACCACCGAAAAGGTCAACGCCCTGGCAAAGAAATTGGGGGCGACGGATACGCGAGTGGTCAACCCGACTGGTCTCGATGCCCCGGGCCAGATGACGTCGGCATACGACATGTCACTGTTCTTCCAGCACGCATTCAACAATGAGACCTATCGCAAACTCTCGGCCACCCGCCTGGCCACCATCCCCGGAGACAAAGCTCTCGAGGTCGATGACTTCGAAATCGCCAACGACAATCAGCTGATTGCCCAGGACTATCCCGGCGCGCTTGGAGGCAAAACCGGTTTTACCGACGATGCCCGTCACACCTTCGCTGGGGTGGCTGAGCGCGACGGCCGTCGTCTCGGCGTCATCATCCTCGACGCCACTGTGGAGGATTCACCGCGCCCCTGGGAGCAGGCAGCATCGCTTCTCGACGCCGGCTTCGCGGCCCCGCAGGACAGCTCTGTCGGTGTCCTCGAAGCGGAAGCGACTGAGAATACGTTGGTAGAAAAATTGCCCGATATCCTGGACGACGAGTCAACAGGAACCGGGCTGAAAATTACTGTCAGCGCTGCCATCGTAGGTGTCATCGCATTGATTGCGATGGTCACCTACCGCTTCGGCAGACGCGATCGCGGCTAATTATTTCGAACCGAGCAGGCGGTTCAATCCGGACGGGTTGGCCGCTTCCGCACGGACGTTAATGACAGCAGGAGCAGGCGCATCCAGCTCCTCGTCGGCAAGCGCTTCTTCGGTCGTCGCGGTCCAGGCAGTGGCGTACATAGTGATGCGCCAGATGAGGTAGAAGACGACCATCAAACCGATGACCGGACCGAAAACTGCACCGGCCGGGTTCGACAGGGCGTTGGAGAAGAAAACGCTACCGAGCTGCTTGACAACCTCAAGGCCAATCGCACCGATAATCGCGCCCTTTGCCGCAGAGCGGAACGGGGCACCCCCGCGTGGCAGGAAAGCGAGCATCCAGAAGAACAGCAGCCAGTTGGCGACGAGACCAATGGCGATGGCAATCAATCCTGCGATTATTGTGATTCCCGGGACATGGGCCAGACCAATCTTGTCCAGCAGGGACTGTGTCAGTCCGGAAGAGCCGGCCGCGGTGACAGCGAAGGTCAGCAGGATCATAACCAGCATGCCCAGCAGACGCAGCAGGTCTCGAACCTTTCCCATCACGAAGTTGCTAGCGCCTAGCGGGCGCTTCCACAGCTGTGTCACTGCGTTGGAGAGGTTGCCCATCCAACTAAGACCCGACCACAGGGTGGCGATGAAACCGACGGTGAAAACGCCACCGGCCTGATCGATCGCACCTTCAATAATTGCGTTGATGGTGTCGCCCATCGACCCATCGATGGAGTCTGTGATAGCGGACTGGATTTGCTCGAGCAGTTGCTCATTACCACGCAACACAAGCGCGAGGATGGCAAATGCCGTCATGATAAGGGGGAAAATCGACAGCACGGAGAAGTACGTGACAGCGGCGGCAAAAAAGTTGCCACCCTGCTCAGAGTAGCGCTCCTGCATCCGCATAATGTGATCGAACCACGTCCACTTTTCGCGGAGGCGGTCGATTGCGCTCGGTTCATCGGCGTGTACACGCTCGATGCCATAGCGGTCCGTTCTCTTCGGATCTTTTTGAGTAGAGGTTGCCATGTCCTCTACCTTAACGTGCCAGCTTTCGGTACGGAGACTGAAGCGCAGAGTCTACAGCTGGGTTAACGGTTGGCAGCCTTCAGGAACCCGACGCGCTCGTACACATCTGCAAGTGTCTTGGCGGCAACTTCACGGGCACGGTCAGCGCCTTCGGCCAGGATTCGTTCCAACTCACCGCGATCAGCCATGAGCTCCTCATAGCGAGCACGCAGTGGCGTGGTGAATGCTTCCAGCGCATCTGCGGTATCAGCCTTCAGCTGGCCGTAGCCTGCGCCTTCGTAGCCGGCAACGAGCTCGTCGACAGGCTTGTCGGTCAACGCCGACTGAATGACCAGCAGGTTGGATACGCCCGGCTTGTTCTCACGGTCGAAACGAATTTCGCCATCGTTGTCGGTAACGGCCGAGCGAATGCGCTTGGCAGAGACCTTTGGGTCGTCCAACAGATTAATAATGCCCTTCGGGTTTGCACCCGACTTGCTCATCTTCGAGGTCGGATCCTGCAAGTCATAAATCTTGGCGGAGCCTTCCATGATGTGCGGATCCGGCACAACGAAAGTTTTCTTGTAGCGGGAGTTGAAGCGCTGCGCCAGGTTACGCGTCAGCTCGAGGTGCTGGCGTTGGTCCTCGCCCACCGGCACCAGCTGTGGGCGGTAGAGCAGAATGTCGGCGGCCATCAGCATCGGGTACGCAAACAAACCAGCGGAGGTGTGTTCCGCGCCCTGACGAGAGGACTTGTCCTTAAACTGCGTCATACGGCTGGCTTCACCAAAGCCAGTCAAGCAGGTCAGCACCCATCCGAGCTCCGCGTGCTCGGGCACATGCGACTGCACGAACAGCACCGACTTCTCCGGATCAATACCAAGTGCAATCAGCTGTGCGGCACCTGCGATAGTGCGCTGACGCAGCTCCTTCGGATTCTGCTCGACAGTGATGGCGTGCAGGTCTGGAATGAAGTAGTAAGCGTCGAAGTCATCCTGCAGATTAATCCAGTTCTTCAATGCTCCCAGGTAGTTGCCCAGGTGGTAGGAATCTGCGGTCGGCTGAATGCCGGACAGAACGCGCTGCTTACGAGTACTCGGTGCAGGATTAGTTGCTTCAGGACCCTTGCTTTCACTCATAGCCAATAAGTTTAGCGCGAGCTTCATAGTGGAGAGTCGGCGACGTACCCATTTCGACGACATCGCAGGCTTTACAGGAACGCCAATCCTTAATATCCGGTCTTTAAATCGACGTCGACTACCGGGAAAGCGACTACCAAAAACTAGTCCTGACGGCCCTTGTACCCTTGCTCCACAAGCATTCGATCGGATAGCAATTTGACGGTTCGCGCTGCAGCGGCTGGCGATTCCTCGGGGTACAGTGCGCGCACCAGCGTGACAGCCGGGCGGATACCGTGTTCAGAGAGAACACGTCGAACACGCTCGCGCTCCCCCTGGGTCAACTCCAGTGGAGCTACGGGAGGCCTGCGGGTGTAGGACACGACCATGACGACTCCCAGCAGAACAATGAGTCCGAGGGAAATCCACAGTGGCCACGCGTAGGCAAAAGACAGCACGATAAACGCAACGATGACACCGGAAGTCACGACCACCGGGACATTGACAGCAGTACCAGGATCGTTCTGCAGGCTCCGTGCGATGGCTTCCAAATCGGCCATCTGGTGCCGCTTGTTATCTCTCTCGCCGTTTTTCACTGTGAATGTCCTCTCCTTTCCGGGTCCGCACCGAGCTCGCTTCAAGTCTCGCGCAAATTCGCGCTTGGGCTTTACAGCAGCTGAAGTCCCATCAGCCCTTCTTCAAATCTTAGGCGCTCGCGTCCCAAGTGCCGAACTAACCCACAGGTATTATTGGACTAATTCAATTCTCTTATCCGTCAGGAGTCCCATGCTCGCTGCCATTGCGGTTGCCGTCTTCATCCTGCTGATCCCAGGCACAGTTCTCGGTTGGGTCAGTGGGCTACGTCCCACGCTCGCGTTGGCATCTGCCGGCCCATTAACGATGGGTGTGATCGGTTTTTCCGCATGGTCGTCTCACGCGCTTGGGCTGGATTACACCTGGCTCTTCGTGGCCGGCATGTGGGCATGGTTCTGTGCCATTGGCTATCTGGTGCGCAGATTCATCCCCCGGGCAACGCCCGAAGACGGCTTCGATTCCGGCGTTGTCACCGCGATGATTGTCGCCGGGGTCACGGTAGTCGGCTCGATGCGCGCCATGCTCGTGCTTAACGACGTCCCCGGTGGCCCCGGCGCTATCCGCGAGGCCTGGGATATGCTCTGGCATACTAACTTCCTCCGGTTCATTGACGAGCATGCAATAGCCTCGCCCACCGCGGCCGGTGACCTGATGAATCAGGAGACCGGAGCCGAAATGTTCTACCCCACCGGCTGGCATGCCGTGGCGGGGCTGCTGCCCGGCTCGGTTTTCCTCGATTCCAACGTGTTTGCGTTCTTGGCCCCGGCGCTGCTTCTGCCCGCAGCAACTGCGGTGCTAGCCCGCACCGCAGTTGGCCCTAAGTGGGCGGCCTATGCCGGTCCCGCAGCTGCCGTCGCGACGCTGATGCTTCCGGAGATTTGGGCGGCTCTTTGGCGCACATCCTCCATGCCGTATCTGCTCGCGGTGGCCACTTTGCCGATCGCTGCGGCTTTGACCATGCGGGGCTATATTGTCCCCGCTACGCTTGCCCTGGTCGGCACGTTTATCACCCACCCGGCCGGCGCAATTGCTGCTGTGCTCTTTGTTGGCTTGTGGTTGATCACCCAACCGAGTGTCAGTGGCCTCGCTCGCACACTAATTATCGGAGCGCTCTCACTGGTGATGACTCTCCCGGCAGCATTGTCCGCTAGCGGGCAAGGTGAATCCGTTGCGGGCTTTACCGGCCAAATTGAGATTTCCCGCTCCGAATCACTGTGGCGGACTCTTATCGGGTTTTCCCGCTATGCTGACGAGCCCATCTTTTCCCAGACTGTTCTGGTTCTTGTGCTCATCGGCCTGGTGGTGGCGCTGGTCTCTCGCCTACCAGACAGCCCGTGGGCGCCGTGGCCGGCACTGGCTTTCGGGCTGCTCTTTGTGGTGTCCGATAGTGCGCAGTCCCGTTGGGATGAGCCGTTCGGCACCTATCTGAAGTTTATTGGCACTTTCTTCTACGACATGCCGTACCGTATGCAGGCGGTTATGGGAATTCTGCGCGCAGTGCTGGTCGGCTACGCAGTCGCGGCTGCCGTTGTCGCGATTGTGGCTGCGGCGCAGTGGATCGTCGCAAAGCGAAATCAGCCGGTCAAGTCGTGGAATCCTGCGCTGGCGATGGGGCTCGTAGCGGCACTGGCGATTGTGCCTGCGACCTGGGTGAGTGGGCCTGCTCAGCGCGAGGCAATTCGTGGAAGTTTCGGAAGCACGTTTGTGACCGCTGCGGACATGGAAGCTATTGATTGGCTGTCCGAGCAGCCGCATGCGTTTGAGGGGCATATCCTCAATGACCGTCGTGACGGTTCTGCGTGGATGTACGCCATCGCTGGGCTGCCGACGCTGTTCCGCCATTTCTCCTTCTCCGACAAAACTGCCGAGGCAAGCAAGAAGCTGCCGACAAACGTTGACTTGCTGGGCTCACATCCGGAATTCGATGCCATGGCGAAAAAACTGGGCGTGCATTACATCATTAGTTCTCCGCCAGGTGTGAACACGGATGGCACGGAGGCGCTGTCGATGCGTTCCTGGGCATGGCACGCGCCGGGGCTCACGCCCGTGTATCACGACGGTTCTGTGATGATTTTCGCGGTCAACAAGATGTTTTCACCTGAAGAGTTGCACGCTGTTGTCAACAGTTCCCCACACCGCCCGGCGCGCCCCAATCCGCTGTGGATGCCTCCGCGCCAGCCGATCATCCCCTCCCCCGACGAGGCTGCCGATCCGCTCGCCGGCGCGCATATCACCGTCGACTCTCGCCGCGGGGCCATCGAGACTATCAACGCTGACCTGCCTCGCGCACTGCGTTTGAGTGGGGATACTTCCGCTCACATCGACAGCATCGTGCAACGTGCCAACGAGAAGCTCCGTCAGCGCGGCGCAATCGTTGGCGCGCATTCGCTTGCCGACGGCACGGAGAGCGCAGCCACCGTAATTGTCGGTCGCTCATCAGAGGACCAGACCCTTTCTGGGGATAACATCGGCGATCGTGGTTTTTCGGTATCCGCTGTGGTGGAGTCCCTCGAGCCAAAGGACGATGACCCTGCTGACTGGCAGCTGGCGGCAGGTGTGCGTGACGGAATGGTGTTCCGAGGTTTCAATCCGCACAGCAGTTACAGCACAAACGGGGTGCCAACAGAGTTTCGTACCGGTCTGGCGCCGGCAGTGGCGGTGAACCAGAGTTCGCGGTCGCATGCGCCGACGGTTGCGCTATCGCTGGGAGCGGTGGGCGCTGAAAAACTCACCCGCGATTTGGCCGACCCGGCTATGCAGGACAAATGGGCCGACGCCATCGTTGACGGCATTGCCTCCATGTTGCGGCAGAACCGACATCTCGTAACCGCTCCCGAGCCGGAGTTGATCCCAGAATTCGCTGGAGTCGGAGCATACTAGTCCGCGGCCTAGGCGCGTGCCGAGTCTAGGCGTACTCCACGATCACCGGCGCGTGGTCCGTCCAGCGAAGATCGTAGGCGGCAGGCTTGTCCACCACCGAGCTGACGGCACGCTTGAGCATTGGTTCGGTTGCCGCCTGGTAGTCGATGCGCCAGCCGGCATCTGTATCGAACGCCTTACCGCGGTAGGTCCACCAGGACCAAGGGCCGTCGGCCTCTGGGTGAAGACGGCGGGTGACATCAAACCACACCGGATCTGCATTGGGCGCCGGGGCCTCCCACACGGAACCATCGGAGAAGGCACCGGATTCCAGCTCCTTGTCGCTGGCCTGAACCTGCGAATCCTGGGGAACCTCATCGGGCCAGCAGCCGAAGACCGAGTCCATCCAGGCGCGCTCCTGTGGCAGGAAGCCGCTCTTGCGGCGGTTGGTCTTCCAGTTCTTCAAATCCTGTTCGCGGTGACAGATGTTCCAGTCGCCGCCGATAACTGCGTGGTGACCGTCGCGCCCCTTGGCACCCAGTTCCGCCAGGTAATCAGAGAAGGCATCGAGGAAGCGGTACTTCTCATCCTGCTTCTCACTAAGCGCGGCACCGGACGGCAGGTAGAGGCTGGCAATCTGGACATCCGCATCCAGGCCGGTATCCGCTGCCGGGGCAACCCCACTGATAAACCGACCGGATTCTTCGAACTCCTCCGAGCCGATGCCCACCTGGACGTCGTTAAGCGGAAAGCGCGAGAGAATGCCCACCCCGGCGCGCCCCTTGGCACCCAGGTTTTCAGCGCCGACCCAATGCCATCCGGCATCGAAAGCGGGCGCGAGGGCCTTGCGTGCCTGGTCGTCGGTGGCGCGGACTTCCTGCAGCAAAACGACATCGGAACTGGTGTGCTTCAGCCACTCCAACAGTCCGAGGTTGGTTTCGCTGCGCTCTTTGACGGCGGCGCGGATGCCGTTGACATTGATTGTCGCGATTGTAAGGCTCATGCCCTCATACGTTACCTATGCGTACGCTACGCCTTGTAGACCTCTAGCGCAGTTCGATGCGCTCGGACTTCTTCGCCTGTGAGCGGCGGTACAGAACAATGGTCGGCAGAGCGATGAAGATAGCCAGCATCGCCAACGTTGCGCCGCCCAAAGCCGGTGCGCGGTAGCCATAACCGGAAGCGATGACCCAACCACCGAGCGCGGCTCCGAATGCGTTGGCCATGTTCAATGCGGCCTGGTTGAGAGCTGCCGCCAGCGTCTGTGCGCGACCTGCGACATCCATCAGACGGGTCTGCAGATTCGGTACCAATACCGATCCCAGCAGACCGATAAGGAGGAAGTTGATCGTGCCCAGCACAGCATTCTGCGAGGTGAAGTAGAAAGCACTGAGCATGATTACCATCAGCACCAGCGCAACCATGATGCCCCACTCCCCGATGCGGTCGGAGAGCCATCCGCCAATGTAGGTACCGACTACCATGCCGATGCCGTAGGCCATCAGCACAATCCAGATGTGGTTTTCGCTCATGCCCGCTTCGCGAGTCATGGTCCAAGTGATATAGGTGTAGACCGCGAACATTCCGCCGAAACCAACGGTGCCGATTGCGACGGTCAGCAGCACCTGCGGTGTCACCAGGGCGGAGAGCTCATCCATCGGACGCGTCTTCGGCATACGGTTCATATGCGGCACAGCGAACCACAGCGAAACAAGTGCAATCAGGCCGATGACCGCTACAAACGCGAAGGCACTGCGCCAACCGTACATCTGCCCCAGCACCTGCGCGGCCGGCACACCTATCACAGTCGCCACCGACAGCCCCACGCCCGACAGGGCCACCATCTTTCCACGCTGCCCTGGCTTAGCCAGGGAGGCCGCCACCAGAGCAGCCACCGAGAAATACGCACCGTGCGGCAAACCGGCAATGAAGCGGGAGACCATGACAGCTTCGAAAGACCCCAGTGTGCCTGCCCATACCGTGGCACCATTGCCGATGGTAAATGCCGCCATCAGCAGCAGTAGCATGCGCCTGCGCGGAATCGAACCGGTCAGCACGGTAATCAGCGGTGCGCCCACGACAACACCGAGGGCGTACATCGAAATCATGCGCCCCGCGGCATCCTCATCGCGTCCGAAGGCGTCAGCGATGTAAGGCAGCAGGCCCATGGCCACAAACTCAGTAACGCCGATGCCGAATGCACCGACCGACAGAGCCACAATCACCAAGATTCGGCGTAGATCAGAGATGTCGTCCTGCACCGGAACAGGACGGCGATGCGAGCTAAACGCTCCCACACGACGTGCACGCGGTTTGTGGTCGTCGTTGTGGGTTGTTACTTCGCTTGACGACGTCATTGCGACCGTCTCCTTTTCTCTTCTTACGCCAGTTGGTGGGCTCTCAGTTCCCCTCGATTTTCGACCCAAGACGGGCTCGCAAAACCGCGAGGGGAGTCGAAAGGGAAAAATGAGACTCTACTCCGCAACACAAAAATTTCGCTATTCAATCCGTCTGTTCCCCGGGTATTTGTGCGCGGAATAACATCTACAGCCATTGGCGGTAGTCGCTCACTCACGTTCTTCTAATACATTGTGCAATCGGCATTGTTTGCCGAGGGCTACCAATGCCCTCCGAGCGCCACGGACTTCCTACCATCGAGCGCTCCGGGTCTTCGATGCTGCCGTACTAGCTACCGGGTAAATTGTTTGAAAAGATATTTCGAACTGCAATACCGATAGGATCTTGAGCCGCTATGGGCGACCGCTATAACCTCTACGAGTCTCTGAAGCTGGATAGCGCAGCCAGCACCGAAGAGCTCCATGCAAACCTTTCTAGTCAGCTCTCTGAACTGCGGGATGCTGGTGTCTCGGAGTACTCCGGCGAGTTCCAGGAGAAGCTCACTGCGCTGCAAGTGCTAGGCGATGAGGGACGTCGTCGCGAATACGACGCTTTGCTGGCCGATGAGAACGCCACCATCACCATCGCGACGCTGCGCGGGCTGGCAAATCGCCCGGTACCCACTGCGCAGGAATCCTCGTTCCAGACACAAGCCCAGCAAGCCCAGCAAGCCCAGTCGCAGCCGTCATCGGCACAGCAGAATCAACAAGCACAGTGGTCCGCCCCAACTCAAAACGGACCTGCGACGGTAACCACCACGGTGACCACGGATGTACCGCCACTGCCGGCAAACGCCACACTGCAGAACATGTGGCAGCGCATGCCGCTCATTCCCCGAATTACTACCGGCCTGGTCGGTTTTTCAACCTTGATTGGCATCATCACAGTTCTGTACGCAATCAAGCTCAGCATCCAGGGCGCCAACAATCTCGGCAGCCTAGAGTCATCGTTGGGTGATTCTTGGGAGGGTATTGGCTACATGATGGGCGCTGCAGCCGCCCTCGTTCTCGTTCCAATCCTTTTACTGCTGGGAATGATGCTTGTCACCTTGACCGCATACTGGATTCACTCCATTCTCCGCGGCGAAGACTCAACGGCACCAATCTTTTTCTGCGTCACCGTGGCACCACTGGCGTTGACTATGACCATCATCCCCCTCCTGTTCTTGAGCTCCTGGGTGGATGTAGTCCTCTTCCTCGCAGGTGCCATGCTGATCGCCGCTTGCGTTCTTATGTTCCTCAAGGACATGCGCGCATGGTTCCGCGGCCAGAAACTGGTCAGGACTACCCAGTCAGCCCCGGGGCAGGTATATGCGCCGCAGCACCCCCAGTCTCAGAACATTCAGGGCTACCAGTTCGGCCAGAACAATCCTCCGAACAATACGCAGAACTAACTAAGCTGTCCTGAACCACCGCGCCGGCGTGCACGACACCCCAGCGCGGTTTTTCGTATTTGAGGGGCCTGAGCGCGGGGACCGTCGTAAAGCGAAAAATGGAATGAAAAGCGGTGAATAAGCGACAAATAAAAACGCATTTCGTGACTTACCTCACATAATTGCGTTATTCATATCACTATCACTGTTTTTGCGCTATGCCCCGACACAACCCAAGATTCAAAACTGGGTTATCGTGGAACAAAACAGATAGGAGACATGAATTATGGCGACAATTATTTGGACCCGTACTGACGAAGCCCCTCTGCTGGCGAGCTACTCGCTGAAGCCAATCGTGGAGGCATTTGCAAGCCAGGCTGGTGTCAATGTTGAAACCCGCGACATCTCCCTCGCAGGCCGCATTCTGGCTCAGTTCCCGGAGCGCCTTTCGGACGAGCAGAAGGTAGAAGATGCGCTGGCAGCCCTGGGCAAGCTGGTCAAGGAGCCGGACGCCAACATCATCAAGCTGCCGAATATCTCTGCATCCGTCCCGCAGATTAAGCGCGCTGTCGCAGAGCTGCAGGAAAAGGGCTACGACATTCCGAAGTACAAGTCGCAGCCGGAAGGCGACGAGGAGACCGCCGACCGCGCAAAGTTCGACAAGGTCAAGGGCTCTGCCGTTAACCCGGTACTGCGCGAGGGTAACTCCGACCGCCGCGCTCCGGAGCCGGTGAAGAACTATGCCCGCAAGCACCCGCACCGCATGGGTGCTTGGTCCGCAGACTCCAAGACCAACGTCGCCACCATGGCCTCCAACGACTTCCGCCACAATGAGAAGTCCATTGTCATGCCGGAAGACGACAAGCTGACTTACCAGCTCGAGTCCAACGACGGCCATATCATCACCCTGAAGAAGGACATGCCGGTCCTCAAGGGCGAGATTATTGACGGCACGGGCATGAACGTCCACATCCTGGACAACTTCCTCCGCGCTCAGATCCGTCGCGCAAAGCGCGAGAACATCCTGTTCTCCGTCCACCTGAAGGCCACCATGATGAAGGTCTCCGACCCGCTGATTTTCGGCGAGGTCCTCAAGGCCTTCCTGCCATCTGTTTTCCCGAAGTTCGAGTCCAAGCTGGCCGCTGCCAACCTGACTCCGGACTATGGCCTCGCCGCTATCCTCGACGGCCTGCACAAGCTTGACGACGCAACCGCTGCAGCCGTCAAGTCCGCGATTGAAAAGGACCTGAAGGAGGGCCCGGCCCTCTACATGGTGAACTCCGACAAGGGCATCACCAACCTCCACGTTCCGTCCGACGTCATCGTTGACGCCTCCATGCCTGCACTAATCCGCAACGGCGGCAAGGGCTGGGGCCCGAGCGGCGAAGAGAGCGACACTCTCGCTGTTATCCCGGACTCTTCCTACGCCGGCGTCTACCAAGCGGTCATCGATGATTGCCGCGCCAATGGCGCTTTCGACCCGGCAACCATGGGATCTGTCCCGAACGTCGGCCTGATGGCTCAGAAGGCTGAGGAGTACGGCTCCCACGACAAGACTTTCCAGGTTCCGGTTGACGGTGTCCTGCAGGTCATCAACTCCGCTGGCGAGGTTCTGATTGAGCACCACGTCGCCGAGGGTGACATCTGGCGCTCCTGCCAGACCAAGGACGCCCCAATCCGCGACTGGGTGAAGCTAGCCGTTAACCGCGCTCGTATCACTGGTGACCCTGCAGTGTTCTGGCTGGACCCGCAGCGTGCGCACGACAACAACCTGATCAGCAAGGTCAACGAGTACCTGGCAGATCACGACACCGAGGGTCTGGATATCCGCATCATGGATCCGGTGTCCGCCACCAAGTTCTCCCTCGAGCGCATCCGCCGCGGCGAGAACACCATTTCCGTAACCGGTAACGTTCTGCGTGACTACCTCACCGACCTGTTCCCAATTATGGAGCTGGGCACCTCCGCTAAAATGCTGTCGGTCGTGCCGCTGATGGCCGGCGGCGGTCTGTTCGAGACCGGTGCAGGCGGTTCCGCCCCGAAGCACGTCCAGCAGGTTCAGGAAGAAAACCACCTGCGCTGGGATTCCCTGGGTGAGTTCCTGGCACTGGCCGAGTCCCTGCGCTATGCCGCTGAGGATGACGACGACTCACGTCCGCGCGTCCTGGCCGAGGCCCTGGACAAGGCAACCGCTACCCTGCTCGACGAGGGCAAGTCGCCCTCCCGCAAGGCTGGCGAGATCGACAACCGCGGCTCCCACTTCTACCTGGCTCTCTACTGGGCACAGGAGCTGGCCAAGCAGGACGAGAACTCCGAGCTGAAGGAAGCTTTCGCACCGGTTGCTAAGGCCCTCACGGAGAAGGAAGAGTCCATCACCAAGACCCTGATTGATGCTCAGGGTTCCCCAGCTGATCTGGGTGGCTACTTCCTGCTGGACGATGAGAAGACCTCCGCAGTTATGCGTCCGTCCGCTGAGTTCAACGAGATTATCGACGGTTTGAAGAAGTAGGACTAACTGCTTGCCCCTGGGTGGTCTGGCTGGTCTGGTTGGCCGAGGCTGACCTAGACTGCCCGCCGATTTCAGGCGATAGCCCCTCGCTCATGTTGCATTTGATGCACATGATGCGTGGGGCTTTTTCTGTGCCCTGACCTCCATAACGGCCTTGACAACTTCGAGCGCCCTTCGGCGGTCTCCGGTACTTTTCGCCCATATCCAGCCCCCAGCTTGGCTCAACCCGACACTCGACACCGCAGCGCCCAATGCCCAGGCTCCCCCCCCCCACAACTAATCACACCCCACGACTAATCAAACCAATCCGTACTAAGCGGGCTATCGCACTCTCGACACAGATGCACACACCCTCTTACCTTGGGTTTTTCCAAAACTTTGCAATAGACAGCTTGGTTCACTATTGTTTGTAAGCAACGTTTTGAACAACCTCAAAAACCGCAAGGAAGTATCTGAAATGACCACCAAGTACGACAACAGCAACGCCGCCAACTGGGGCCTGTCCACTCGCGCTATTCACGCCGGCTTCGCTCCGGACGCACAGACCTCCGCGCGTAACCTGCCGATTTACAACACCTCCTCCTACGTCTTCGATTCCGCTGAGCACGCTGCCAACCGCTTCAACCTCTCGGATGCAGGCCCGATTTACTCCCGCCTGACCAACCCGACTGTGGATGCCGTCGAGCAGCGCATCGCCAGCCTTGAGGGTGGCGTCGCAGCCGTACTGTTCGCCTCCGGCCAGGCAGCTGAGACCGCTGCTGTTCTCACTCTGGCTCGTGCGGGCGACCACTTCGTCGTTTCGCCGCGCCTCTACGGTGGTACTGAGACCCTGTTCAAGGTCACCCTGCCGCGCCTTGGCATCGACTGCACTTTCGTCGAGAACCCGGATGACCCGGAGTCCTGGCAGGCAGCAGTTCAGGACAACACCGTCGGTTTCTACGGTGAATCCATCGCCAACCCGCAGATCGACATCCTGGACATCCCGGTTATCGCAGAGGTTGCACACCGCAACAACGTTCCGCTGATTGTCGACAACACGGTTCCGACCCCTGCCCTGCTGCGCCCGCTCGAGCACGGTGCTGACATCGTGGTTTCTTCCACCACCAAGTTCCTGACCGGTAACGGTTCCTCCCTCGGCGGTGTCATCGTCGATGGTGGCAAGTTCGACTGGACTCAGACCCGCAACGGCCGCTCTATCTTCCCGAACTTCACCGAGGCCGACGAGGCTTACCACGGCCTGAAGTTCGCCGACCTGGGCGCCCCAGCCTTCGCACTGCGCGCCCGCGCTGGCATTCTCCGCGACACTGGTGCTACTCCGGCTCCGTTCAACGCGTGGGTTCTGGCTCAGGGCCTCGACACCTTGTCTCTGCGCATCGAGCGCCACAATGAAAACGCCAAGGCTGTCGCTGAGTTCCTCGAGAACCACCCGCTGGTCGCCAAGGTCAACTACGCTGGCCTGCCGAGCTCCCCGTGGCACGAAACCCTGACCAAGCTGGGTCTCTCCGGCGCCAGCGGCGTGCTCTCCTTCGACTTGAAGGATGCCGACACCGCCAAGGCTTGGAAGTTCATTGACGCTCTGAAGCTGCACTCCAACGTCGCCAACATCGGTGATGTCCGCTCATTGGTTGTCCACCCGGCCACCACCACTCACTCCCAGTCCGATGAGGAGGGTCTGACTCGCGCCGGCATTTCCCAGGCCACCGTGCGTCTCTCCGTCGGTATCGAGAACATCGATGACATCATCGCTGACCTCGAGGGCGGCTTCGCAGCACTCGCGTAGACCGTTTGTACACAGACATATGACGGACTAAGTAGTCTATAAGGCATGAGCTTTTCCCCATCTACCCCGGCCGCCCTCCCCCCCGAGGGCGAGCCGGGGCGTGTCTTTATCGGCGATGTCACCACCGAGGCCGGCGCGGTCATCCCCGACGTCACCGTCGAGTTCGAACGCTGGGGCCGGCTTAACGACGACTGCTCGAATGTCATCCTCCTCGAGCACGCTCTAACCGGCGACGCCCACGCTTCCGGTCCCTCGGATGAGTACCACCCGACTGCGGGTTGGTGGAACGGGATGATTGGCTCTGCCCGCGCACTGGATACCGACGAGTACTGCATCATCTGCACCAACGTCATCGGCGGCTGTCGCGGTACAACTGGCCCCTCCAGTCCACATCCGGACGACGGCAAGCCCTGGGGCTCTCGCTTCCCCGCCATCTCCGTGCGCGACACGGTGACAGTGGAGCACCTTGCGCTGCAAGAACTGGGAATTTCCCGCCTCCAAGCTGTCATTGGTGGCTCCTTGGGTGGGGCCCGCGCGCTTGAGTGGTCACTGATGCACCCGGATTTCGTCGGCAAGGCATTGGTGATGTGTGTCGGCGCACGTGCGTCTGCTTGGCAGATTGGTATTCAGTCTGCGCAGATTCAATTCATTGAGTCCGATCCCGATTGGCATGGCGGCGACTACTACGACCGCGGTGTGACCCCGACCCGAGGTCTGGGGTTTGCACGCAGGGTCGCGCATTTGACGTACCGTGGCGAGCTGGAGATGGATGACCGCTTTGGTGCGGCAGCGCAGCCCGGTGAGAATCCGCTGGGCGCGATGCGCACGGAAGACCGATTCCAGGTAGAAAGCTACTTGGATCATCAGGCGAAGAAGCTGGCTCAGCGTTTCGATGCCGGGTCGTATGTCGTGCTCACCGATACCTTGAATCGGCACAATATTGGCCGTGATCGCGGTGGCCTCAACGAGGCGCTGCACTCGTCAACCGTTCCGACCATGATTGCCGGTGTGGACACGGATATTCTCTACCCCTTCCACCAGCAGGAGCACCTCGCCCGCAATCTGGGCAACTGCATGGGGCTAGAAAAGATTGAATCCGCCGTGGGTCACGACGGATTCTTGACGGAGTTCGAGCGAGTGGATTCGATTGTGCGTAATTTCCTCTCTCGCGATGTCAGCTAGCTTCCCAGCGCATCCACGCTGACTGCGAGGAATACGATCCCCATCCCGATTATGGAGCAAAACCATAGGTCAAAGGTCCGGGATCGTACAGAGAACACACCTAAAATACTGTCCGGCAGGTACTGCCTAGCCACACCAAGCAGCACCATTGTGCTTCCCAGCATGAATGTGGCGCGTCGCCAACGCTCCAGCCCCAGGAACACGACGAAGGCGGACATGCCGAAAAAGAGCGCGCCGTAAATCGTATACTGCACCCACATTGGCCACGATGCCCCCGGCGGCGGGGTCTTCGGGCTATGCGGGTTCAGCATTGGATCCGGCAGATCTTCCCGCCGGGCACGCTGCGCAATTTCCCTTTTCGACATGACTTCTTCCTCCCGGCTGACTAGGCCAGGCCAGCGAGCTTTTCAGCGCGCTCGACGACATTGCGTACGAGGAAAGCGCGAGTCAGTGGGCCGACACCACCTGGGTTCGGGGATACGTAACCGGCAATGTCCCAGACGTCATCAGCAACGTCACCGGCCAGCTTGCCGTCGACACGCGAAACTCCCACGTCGAGTACAGCAGCGCCAGGCTTGACCATGTCTGCCGTAAGCATATGAGCGACACCAGCGGCTGCGATGATGACGTCAGCCTGACGGGTTTCAGCGGCCAAATCCTTGGTGCCGGTGTGGCACAGCGTCACGGTGGAGTTCTCGCTGCGGCGAGTGAGCATCAGCCCGATTGGGCGACCGACGGTGACACCGCGGCCGATAACAACAACCTTGGCTCCATTGAGCTCGACGCCGAAGCGTCGCAGCAGGTGGATACAGCCGTTTGGGGTACACGGCAGTGGCGCTGGCTCGTTGAGAACCAGCTTGCCCAGGTTTACCGGGTGGAGCCCATCGGCGTCCTTCTCCGGATTGATGAGGCCCAGAATACGGTTTTCATCCAGGTGCTTCGGCAGTGGCAACTGAACAATGTAGCCTGTGCACTCCGGGCTTCCGTTCAGCTCGGTGATTACTGCCTCGAGTTCTTCCTGCGTGGTGTCAGTTGGGAGATCACGGCGGATAGAGGCGATACCAATCTGCTCACAGTCGCGATGCTTCATCTTGACGTAAGAGTGGCTGCCTGGATCATCACCAACCAACACGGTGGCCAACCCCGGGGTGTAGCCGGCTTCCTTCAAACGCTCAACGCGCTTTTCCAGGTCTTCAAAGATTTCGTCTCGGTAGAGTTTGCCATCAAGCTTTGTCGCTGCCATGGCATTTATCTTAGGCACAGGAGCGAATAATGCCCAGAAACGCCCTGTAACCGCCCTCGCCTTTGACCCTATTTACCGCCCATAAAGCCCTGTTGACGCCAGACTTCATAAGCAGCCACTGCAGCGGCGTTGGAAAGATTCATGCTGCGACGAGCGGGCAACATGGGAATTCGGATCAATTGCGTAATTCGCGAATCATCGAGCACTGACTGTTCCAACCCGGTTGGCTCCGGGCCAAAGAGCAGTACATCGGTGTTCGTGTACTCAATGTCTGTGTGCCAAGTGTCAGCGTGTGCGGTAAAGGCAAAGATGCGGCACCCTTGGCTGGCAAAGGTCTCCAACGCTTGATTGATGGAATCGTGAATACGCACATCGGCCAGGTCATGGTAATCCAGCCCGGCGCGACGCAGATTCTTGTCATCGAAGTTGAACCCCAGTGGCTTGGCCAGATGCAACATAGCTCCAGATCCCGCACACATGCGGATAGCGTTTCCGGTGTTCGGCGGGATGACAGGCCGGTCAAAAAGCACGTGGCAGGTGTGGCTCTTAATCCAGTCTGTGGAGTTGGTTGGCTCGGCGTTCGTCGGCTCGGTCGTGGCGCTATTCATTTCTTCTGTCAGTTCTTTTCCGCTGCTTCTATTACTGATCGTTGTTAGTTTCTACTGCCGTTGACGCGCTGGGCACCGCATCACACACGCCGTACTCGGCGAAAAACGCGATGATGGTCTCACCGATGAGCGCTCGGCTCCTCGGCTTCGAGAACTTATGGCCCTCTCCCTCAACCACCAGAAAATCAGTGGGCACACCATAGGCATCCATGGCGTTGCGCATCTGACCGGACTCTCGCGGAGGCACGTTGGTATCCCACTCGCCGTGGATGAATAGGGTTGGAGCCTTCATTTCCTCCGCACGGTGCAGTGGCGAGATATCGCGCAGAAGCTCAGCATCCTGGTACGGGTAGCCGTATCGAGGGAACGCGGCCTGCGCCAACCAGGGTTCTGTGGATTGGTAGTAGGTTTCAAAACTTGTCATTCCGCAGGCATCGACGATGGCAGCAAACTGATCCGGGTACCACGCCGAGGCCAACAGCGACATGAAGCCACCGTAGGATCGCCCACCCAGGGCAATGCGTTCTGGGTCCGCCAGCCCGGCATCAACGAGGAAGGCACGCGCCGCTGCGATATCCGCAATAGCGGCAAAGCGTCCATAGCGGTCGCCCGCGTGCTCGAATGACCTACCGGACCCCGAGGAACCGCGCACATTAGGTGTGAACACCACGAAGCCCGCCTCCACAATGCTGGCTAGAACATCGTGGTGAATGGGTTTCGCCTGCAGTTCTGGGCCGCCGTGGATATGGATGAAAGCCGGCGGTAGTGCGTTTTCGGAAACGTCATTAGAACTATTGCGCACCGACTCTGGAAGGTAGAGCCAGCCAGAGAGTTCCAGCCCATCGCGGGAGACAAAGTAGACCAGTTCTGGGGCCGGCATGGTCTCCAGATTCTTCTCTTCCAGAGCCAAAATCCGTTCGGTGCGTTCCATATCCAATGGCTCAATGACACCACCGATATTGCGCAGAATCTCCACCGTTGGCGCAAGGCCTGGCCCTTCTACTGTCAGGGAGATCAGCTCACCGTCTCCGGAGATTGACAGCTCGCGCGCAACCATGCCCGGCAATTCCACATTGCGGCGCACCATCACCCGCATGTCGTCAGTCTGCGGGTGAAAGCCAAGGGTTAGCACCTCGAGCGTGCTGACCCCACCGCTATTCCACAGCACAGCCGCAGTGGAGGAATCCTCACTAATGACGAATTCTTCGACGTCTTGATCCGGATTGCCAATGAACTCCTCGACATCGACTTCGATGCCGATCTTCATATCCAAAATCTCCGCTGCGGTCGATTCCGCTGTGCGCGGCTCAGTAGTGCTGATACCGCTATCGGGAGTAATACCCAGGCGCAGGATGCGACGCTGTTCCGAGCCATGATCTGAGAGCACGAATGCGGTCAGCTTCTCCTGCCCCGTATGCGCCAATAAGACACCGGCATCCGTGGTAGAGCCAGGATCGGATGGCAACAGCGGCTGCCACTGCTGCCCCGGCCCGACTAGTAGTAGCTCCCGGTGGCCTCGCGGACCCACCCGCACGAGGCCAAACCCACTTTCAGCCGCTACCAGCTGGCTGTCGGTGCGTCTATCAATGACCTCATACTTTGAGTTTGTCGGGTTGACCAAACGTGCATAGTTAATGCCCTGGGCATCGACCGCGTTCATCGCCAGGAGATTGTTATCCCATTCCACCAGTGTGGCGCGCATATCCGCATCCATGCGCAGGGGGCGGGCACCATCGACCTCCGGATCGGTGGATACCAGCCAGGTCTGCAGTCGCTCCGTACCGTACGGAGAGACCTCGCAGGCAATCCACTTTCCATCCGGGGAGTGCAGCACTCTGGTAACCGGGCCTTCCACCGGCAGTTTCACGGGGCGCTCCTCCCCTAGCCCCTCCGGAGTAATCTCCTGCTGTACCGCACGCGGGTAGCCGCTATCGCGGACAATAAAGGCGATTGCACTCCCATCCGGTGCTAACGAGGATTCATAGGTCTGGCGCATAACAATCCATTCTAATAGTCAGCGAAAATCTCTACTTCGACCTGCCACCACCGGCCGCCCCAGAGCCTCGGACATATCCACCAGACGATCGGCCACGATTGTCACCGCACCAGAGGCTGTCTGCGCGATACCGCGCACCACCATCGCCCGCGAATTCACCGCTACCGGCCGAAAACGATTCCACAGCCCCGGTGTACACAGCACATTCACCAGCCCAGTTTCGTCCTCCATTCCCAAAAATGTCACTCCGCCAGCTGTCCCTGGACGTTGCCTATGTGTCACGACTCCCGCCACTTCTACTCGTGTTCCATCGGGCACTGCTTTCAGTTCCGCCGCAGGCACCACTCCACGTTCCTGCAGGTCTGCCCGCAACGCAGCCACCGGGTACTGCCCCGGGGTCACTCCCGTTGCCATCAAATCGGCAGCTGCCAGCTCAAACTCCGTCATGCCGGGCAACGCCGGTGCGTCGGCAAGCGTGAGCCCCGGCAGCATGCCCTCGCTTTCCGTCGCCGCCACGCCCGCCGCCCACAGTGCTTGACGACGGTCAATCCCCAGCGACCCAAGTGCTCCTGCGCGCGCCAGTGCTTCCATGTGCCCAACACCCAGCCGAGCTCTGCGGGCGACATCTGCTGCGTTGACAAATGGCCGCGCTGCGACGATACGTTCCGCCACGCCATTGCCCACACCGGCAATGGCACCGAGCCCCAAACGAATACGACCATCGATGACGCTGGCTTCCACGCCTGAAACTGCGATATCCGGACCATCGCAGCCGATACCGTGCCGGTGGGCATCGGCAATCAACGACTGCGGAGAGTAAAACCCCATGGGCTGAGCACGGAGCAACGCTACACAGAACTCCGCCGGATAGTGGTACTTAAACCAGGCCGAGAAATACACCAAGGAGGCAAACGACTGCGCGTGTGATTCAGGGAAACCGTAGGCGGCAAAGGCCACTATCTTGTTCCACAGTTGTTCCCCAATATCCGCATCAATGCCACTGGTGCGCTCCAGCCCAGCCAGAAAACGGGCATGGAGCGCTTCCATTTTGGCCACTGAGCGCTTCGACCCCATAGCGCGGCGCAGCGAGTCCGCTTCCGCCCCGCTGAAACCCGCCGCATCGACGGCCATTTGCATCAGCTGCTCTTGAAATAGCGGAATGCCCAGTGTCTTCCCGAGAGACTTCTCCAACACCGGATGCTCATAGGTCACCGGTTCGAGTCCATTTCGGCGGCGAATGTAGGGGTGCACGCTACCGCCTTGAATGGGGCCTGGGCGAATGAGTGCCACCTCCACCACCAGATCAAAGAACTCCCTCGGCTTCAGTCGGGGCAAGGTGGCCAGCTGCGCGCGCGATTCCACCTGAAACACGCCCACCGCGTCCGCGCGTGCCAACATCTCGTAAACCTCCGGTTCAGCGACATCTATTTCCCACAGGTTCACTCGGCGCCCGTGCTGTTCATAGACCAAGTCAATGCAATGGTGGATGGCCTCCAGCATTCCGAGGCCAAGCAGGTCGAACTTCACCAGTCCCGCTGCCGCACAGTCATCCTTATCCCACTGCACTACTGAGCGCCCCTCCATGCGTGCCCATTCCACTGGCACGACATCCGCAATCGGCCGATCACAAATCACTATTCCGCCAGAGTGAATGCCTAAATGACGAGGCTGCCCACGAAGCTGCTCCGCCAGTTTCCGCACCGGCTCCGGCGGACACGCTTCTCGGTCTCTGCCCCACGCATCGATAACGCCCGGCGAGTATCCCAACACCCGCGCCGCATCGCGCAATGCGCCGCGCCGCCGGTAGGTAATGACATTGGCCACCTGCGCAGCATTGTCACGACCATACTTTTCATAGACGTATTGAATAACCTCTTCCCTACGACCAGACTCGATGTCTACATCGATATCCGGCGGACCATCCCGTTCTGGCGACAAAAACCTCTCGAACAACAGCCCGGCGCTAATGGGATCAACATTGGTGATCCCCAGCGCAAAACACACCACCGAGTTAGCGGCCGAACCGCGCCCCTGCGCCAGAATTCCCGCCCGGCGACAGAACTCACAGATGTCGTGCACGATGAGGAAGTAGCCCGGAAAGCCCAGCTCTCGAATCACAGTCAGCTCATGTTCTAACTGCGCCCACGCCCGCGCTTGCACGGAGCCGTCCCCAGCTCCATCGACCGGACCATACCGCCGCCGTGCCCCCGCACGGGTAATTTCCCGCAGCCAGGAGTCCTCATCGTGGCCCTCTGGCACTTCCCAGCGAGGCAACTCAGGCGCAATGAGGTCAAGCGTAAAAGCACACTCACCTGCAATGTCCTGTGTTGACTGCAGCACCTGCGCCCCCAGATACCGTGTTGCCGCCGCTAGCTCCTCCCACGAACGCAACCAAGCTCCGCCTGCCGGCTCCAGTCGTGACTCGAACCCGTCTAAGTCCTCTCTCACAGCAAGAGCCTGTTTAGCCCCAGCCAACCGGCTTGTCGCAGGCGAAGCCGACGTCGCAGCAGAGGAAACCACCTCCCGCAGGCCATACTTCACAGCTGCGGCTGAAATAGCTTCCGCGTCATCGGCCGCCTGCGCGGTGGGGCTCACGCGGTGTTCGAGTGCCACATTCTCCGCACCGAAGGCCGCAATAAGTTCTTCCAGGTCGCCGAGCCAGTTAACGTCGGCAAGCACCTGCCAGAAACCACCTGCGGCCTCCCCCAACTTTGGCAGTGGAGGATAGCGGACGACGGACTTCTCCCCTGCAGACATATGCGCATCACACAGCGCGTGACTCAGGCGCCGATAGCCCTCGGGACCCCGCCCCAGCACCGTGAGGGGCCGCTGCGGAAGCCCCAGCTCCGCGCCGATAATTGTGGCAATACCAGCCTCCGCTGCAGCCTCGGCAAAACGAGCGATTCCATAGAAACCATCGCGATCTGTCAGCCCCAACACGTTTAACCCCAAACGCACAGCCTCGGACACCAATTCTTCCGGATCCGATGCGCCATGCAGGAAGGAATAACTCGAACGACAGTGCAATTCCGCCTTAATATCCGCAGGCGTAAATGACATGCCACCTCTGCCACCAGCGCCGCTTTCCGGAGCTTCAAAAGCCCCAATGATGGAATCTGACAGCTGTCCCCGCCAGCCGTTGAAGCTACCATTAGGCTGTAGTTTTCCTGAAAATTTACCCGATAGAATACGCTCAATCCGCGACCAACTCAGTGGTCGACCGGACCGCTCCGACTGCCCGTCCGAGATGTTTTCCATGCCATGAACATTAACCCACACCGCGGACTGAATTCAAACGTATTTTCGACTGCCATCTACATTAAACGTCACCCCCGGGACGCATCCGTAAGTCACATCTCAGCCACGTTCGACTGTTTAGGCTGAAGTTGAATTTTCAGCACTACCTGGGCAAGTGCTAGCCTTAACCCCAGAATTAAAGACAGCTTGGTCTAGTTCTGCCTTAAAACTTCATCTAACAAATCCCATTAAATAAGGAGACCCCTCGATGAACCTCAATCGTTTTTCCGCCGGTGTACTTACTGTCGCGTTCGCTGCAACCGGCCTTACTGCCTGTGGCGGCTCGGATGACGCCATTCGTATCGGCACCACGGATGCCGGCAAGAAGGCCTGGACCGTTTTCGAGCAGAAGGCTTCTGAACAGGGCATTGATCTGGATGTTCAGAACTTCTCCGACTACCAGACTCCGAACCGCGCACTCGATGAGGGCCAGCTCGACGTCAACCTCTTCCAGCACATCAAGTTCCTGGCTGAGTACAACGTCGGCGCTAAGTCGGACCTGACGCCGATTGGCTCGAGCGAGATTGTCCCGCTGGCTCTGTTCTGGAAGGACCACAAGTCAGTTGATGAGCTGAAGAAGGGCACCGAGGTCGTCATCCCGAACGACCCGTCCAACCAGGGGCGCGCTATTAACGTGCTGGTTCAGGCTGGCCTGCTGAAGCTGAAGCAGGATGACCTGCTGACTCCGTCCCCGGCTGACATCGATAAGGAAGCTTCCACAGTCACGGTCCTGCCGGTGGACGCTGCTCAGACCCCGGCCGCTTACGGCGAGGGTAAGCCTGCCATTATTAATAACTCCTTCCTGGACCGCGCCGGTATCGACCCGAACACCGCCATCTTCCAGGATGACCCGAACTCCACGGAGGCAGAGCCGTACATCAACGTCTTTGTCACCAAGGCTGAAAATGCTGACGACCCGAAGTACGCGGAGCTCTCCAAGATCTGGCACTCCAAGGAGGTCCAGGACGCAGTCGCAGAGGACTCCAAGGGCACCTCGGTTCCGGTTGACCGTTCGGCTAAGGAGCTGCAGGACATTTTGGACCGCGTCGAAAAGCAGCAGCGCGAGCAGAACTAAGGCCACTGCCGCTTAAGCACCGCCCACCACCAGGGAACACAGACCAAGGGGCACTGATTCATTCGTGACCAACAAGGGAACGAAGCTCGAATTCCGCGAGCTGAACAAGCAATTCGGCGACGTCACCGCGCTCGCCGACATCAACCTGACCGTTGAACCCGGCGAAATCCTCGGCGTCATCGGTTATTCCGGCGCCGGTAAATCAACGCTCATCCGTATGATTAACGGCCTGGAAAAGCCAACATCAGGGCAGGTTTTGCTGGACGACACCGACATCGTCGGCATCTCCGAGCGCCAGCTACGGGGCCTGCGCCGCAATATCGGCATGATCTTCCAGCACTTCAACCTCTTCCATTCGCGCAACGCGATTCGCAACGTTGAATATCCGCTGGAACTGGCCGGTATGCCGAAGGCCAAGCGCCGCGCTCGCGCCCAGGAGCTGTTGGAGTTCGTCGGTCTCGGCGACAAGGCGGAGTCCTTCCCAGAGCAGCTCTCGGGTGGACAGAAGCAGCGTGTCGGCATCGCCCGTGCGCTCGCCACCGAACCGACGCTCCTGCTTGCCGACGAAGCCACCTCGGCACTCGACCCGGAAACTACTTCTGGTGTCCTGGATCTGCTGCGTCGCATCAATCGCGAAATGGGTGTCACTATCGTGCTGATTACCCATGACATGTCGGTTGTACGCGGTATCGCTGACCGCATGGCCATCATGGAAAATGGGCACATCGTCGAAACTGGTACGGTCCACGGGGTCTTTGCCAATCCCAAGACTGAGGTTGGCCGCCGCTTCGCCACCACCGCGCTGCGCGATGTTCCGATTGGTCGTGAACGCGATTCGGTGAATCAGTCTGCCGAGAGCGCAGCGGCTCGCCTGATCACCATCACTATCAATGACGGTGTTGACCTCGGTGCTCTAGCACAGGCCACTAGTGCCCACGGTGTCGCCGCCTCGGTGGCACACGGTGCAGTCGCCAATGTGCAAGCGAAGTCCTACGGTCGCCTTACTTTGCGGTTGACTCCGCTGACAGGTGATTCCGCCTCGGATTCCTCTGATTTCGATGCCGCCATTGCTGCCATTTCCGAACTGACACAGGTAGAGGAGCTTGCATCATGATCGGTCTCTTAAACTCTCTGCCATCGGTGAGTGGCAAGGACACAAACTGGGATAGCCTCGGCCCAATGCTGGGCGAGGCATTCGGCCAGACGCTCTACATGGTCTGTGTCGCCATGCTGATTGGTGGTGTCGCAGGTCTGGCAATCGGCGTGCTGCTCTACACCACCCGCGACGGTGGCGTGTTGCGCAACAAGTTTGTCTACCAGGTCCTCAATGTCCTGATTAACTTTGTCCGCCCAATCCCGTTCATCATCTTGGTTACGGCCATTGGCCCACTGACAAAGAACGTGGTCGGCACCACGATCGGCACTGAAGCCGCGGTGTTCGTCATGTCGATTGCCGCCACATTCGCCATCGCGCGACTGGTGGAGCAGAACTTGATGTCCATCGACCCCGGCGTGATTGAGGCCGCCCGTGCGATGGGAGCGAGCCCGTGGCGCATCATCCGCACGGTCGTCGTGCCAGAAGCCCTGGGCCCGCTGGTACTTGGCTACACCTTCGCATTCATCGCCGTGGTCGACATGTCGGCTATGGCCGGCTACATCGGCGGCGGCGGACTGGGCAACTTCGCAATCACCTACGGCTACCAGGCATTCGACTGGAACGTCACTCTGGTGACAACCCTGGTCATCATCTTCATCGTCCAGTTGGCGCAGATTTTCGGCAACTGGCTCTCCAAGAAGATTATGCGCAGGTAGCCGCACACATTAGCTAGCCACTAGCTAGCGGCGGGTTACTTCGACCGCAGCCCAGCCCTTCTTTGGCCCTGGAGCATCACCGCAGGAAGACACAACGCCTTCCGTGGTGATTTTCTCCAGGGCCACTTCATATTCCACGACCTTGTCGCGGTCGCTGGGGCCGTCGTAAAGCGCGACGACTGCAGTCGTACCGTCGACGTCAACGCGTGCGACGTCGTCTACGCCCCACGCATCTGCTTGACGACGCGCAGCCAACTCGGCTGCCTGCCCCTGCGGGGTGTAGATACCACGGCCGCGGCAGCCCCCTGCATGCACGATGCCCCGCTGAGCGTCTTCGATAACCCCCTTGGCGTCCACCGCACTCAGACGTCCAAAGCTGTAATTCCATGGCAGCAGTACGCTAGCCGGCGCAAAGCGGTGCCCCTTAGAGTGGGAAGTTTCCCACACGACCTCTGGGTAGAGGTTGTGCATCGCCGCAGCGAGCGGGCGACCTTTAATCGCACAGCAACGATCGCGCTTACCGTGCGTACAGATGAGAAACAGTGGATGGTCTAGACGAGTGGCCCCCTCGGTGGACTGTCCAAGCCGGATATCCAGAGTCATCAGGTCTTCAACATCGGCAACCATGCGATGTTCGAGGAAAACCTCAGAGCCATCCGCTGACTCGCAATGCGCGATATAGACGTTAACGCCATCACACGGCTGCTGGCCGATTCGGCCTGGTTTGCGAATTAGCTGCAACGCGCCACCGCGCTCAGATAACCAGGCTTCTACCTGACCGGTGATCTCTGCTCCCCATACCCCGCCGTCAAAAATATCGTGCGACCAACCGAGTTGGTGCTCCAACGCAATAAAGAGCTTTCCGGCTTTTGCAGTACCGGGAAGCGGCTCAGCCATCTGAGCGGAACAGGTGGTATCAAATTTGGCCTGGCTCATACGCCTAAGCGTAATTGAGTACCTCTGCGATTGGGTCTTAGGTCGCAGCGTTCACCCCTGTTTTATTACTATTGTGCAACACTTTGACAACAAATAACTTTGACCTCGACTTTTGCAGTTCAACTTGTTGAAATTCCGCAACCGCGCACATACCGTCGGACGTATGAATACGAAATCGCTGGATGCTTCGCGCACTCGTACCCGTATCGTGGCATCCCTGTGCCTCGCATTGGGTCTAGCTCTCGGTGCCTGCTCCTCTGACTCCTCCTCAGACTCGGCTGCTGCACTGTCTATGAAAACTGACTCAACCGCTGGCACCTCCGATTTGTCGAGCAGCTCTAGCAGCTCCACCAGCTCGTCTGCGGCGGCGCAGACCACCATGGATGACGATGCTGCTCCGGCGGGCGATTTCAATAGCTCCTCTGCAGAAGCTGCTCCTTCCGATGGCGCTTACTTGGGTATTCAAGATGTCCGCGTCGGTTCCCACGACGGTTATGACCGCATTGTCTTTGAACTCACCGGCGAGGGCACACCGGGATACTTCGTCCGTTACGAGGATGTCCCAACCCAGCAGGGCTCCGGCAAGCCGATTTCTGTCGACGGTACAGCCAAGCTGGTAATCGACTTGCGGGGCATGGGCTACCCCTTTGATTTCCAGATGGAGGACTTCCCCTCTGACTCGGTCAAGCCGACATCGACTTCCGTTATTAAGGAAGTCGTCGGTGCCGGAACCTTCGAGGGGCAGACTCAGTATGTCGTCGGGCTCAAGGGAGATAAGACCCCGTTCAAGGTTTTCTCGTTGAGCAATCCAAACCGCCTGGTTATTGACTTCCAATCGAAGTAATCGGTTTGCACACCGACGCACTCCTCCTCCACTGCGTCTCTACGCGTAAGCACCCTCGATTCTCCATGCGCCGGCATGCCCTATGAGCAACCAGGCGGCGATGGTACCGTCATTCGCTACCGCACGGATTTGTATTCTTGCCGCTCGGCGAGCCTCATCGGGTACCCACCAGCGCTCATCAATCGGCCAGGGCCCAGCCCACGATGACACGCGATACGTTGTTACTCCATGTCGCACCAGGGACGGTTCCGCCGTCATGGTCGCTCGCCCAGTTACGCCCACGGTGTGCCCATCGGCGTCGAGCACTTCCACCTCTGCATTCGCAGTCGCGGGAATAATTGCCGGATTGGGGGCAAGAACAGCTCCCGGCCATGGCTGATTAATTTCCGCGGTTTTTGTGTTTTTGGGGTTTTCTCCGAAAGCGACAAATCCCACTCTTTCGCCTGGGCCACGCCCGCCTTGCATGATTGGTTGCTGTACTGCCTCTGGCCCCAGTAACCCCTGCACACGCTCTGCAGCCCGGCGCGCTTTAGCTCGCGCATCATCACTACCGTGCCACAAATCCTGCTTTACAGTCCCGGCGGCGACCACATCCAGTGGCTCTAACTGCAGCTCTACGATTCCGCGGCTATCATCTCCGTCATTTTCCTCAGCGCAGCCAACAACTCCAGCACCAGTGTCGCTGTTCCCTCGTGGCTGCTGCCGATTCCTGTTATTCAGCCAGCCATCGAGCTGCCACCGAACTCTGTCAGCCGTAGTCTGTTCTGCCAGTGGCTCAGTGCAGCGCCATACTCTGCGCACCTCTGAGCCGTCACTAAACTGCGCCACCACCGCTAAGCGGTAGCACGAATACCCATGGTTAAAAAGCTGTTCATGCAGTTGCCCAGCTAGAAAACGCGCCACGAATGAGGCCTCGTCCACTCTCCGGAGTGGACTCTCCCAAGACTGGTAGCTCGCAGCCAATCCTGGTGGCAAAGATCGCGGCGCTACCAACCGCACTTCCCCACGACAGGCCAAATCATGCCATCTAGCCCCCTGCACCCCAAACCTGTTGGCTATATCCCGCTTCGGCAACGCAGCGACATCTCCCAATGTGCGCAGACCGAGTTCCTGCCACGACTTCGCAAGCTCTGCGGGCATCTCCAGTGCACTTTCCGCCCTAAGCTCCACCAGAGAGATTCCCTGCCGAAATCTTTTGCCTTCATCCTCCCCGGGAGCTACCAGCACTCCCCGGCGCGCTGCCAAAATAGCTGTCACAATATCGTCCGCGAGCCCCAAGCTGCAGTCCACACCCGGTACTGCAGCGGCATCAAGCAGCTTTTCCAAGGCCACATCCTGTCCGCCGTAATAACGCATTACCCCTCGCGCTGCCACAACCGCCAAGCCTGGCCGTAGAGCTTCGACACCAGCTGCCACCGCCTCCAACCGTTGCAGCACGGACTCGAATTCCGCAGCGTCGCGCACCGCACTTTCCTCGACAACCTCCAGTTCCGGGCACAACGCTTCCGCATGACGACGACTTTGCCCGCGCCGTACCCCTGCACGGCGTGCACTTGGAGAACAAGCAGCGACTCCGCTATCACCCACAATTGCAACTGGACTGAGCGGATTAGCCTGCGACGTCACAGATGCTAGATGCGCTGCCTGCACTGGCCAATCAGGAAGCCATAGCGCCACCACACGGTTCGATTCCGCCGCTGCCATTAGGACCTCCTCTGTGCGGGAAAGGCGACCACATTGTTCTGTTCCACCTGTCCCCCCCCCCGCCAACGGCACTGCCTCCGCGGAAACCGCGTCCCCGACACACTGACGTGGTAATCCACTGCCCGAATCCGGCCATACCCAGTACCAATCCCGGAAACACCAGCAACAGAGCTGGAAATTTCCGACTCAGCGCCCGGCCACTGCTGCCCGACAAAAACCAGAGCACAACCACTCGTGCGCAGTCGTGCCTGCAGCGGACGTGCCTGCGACGGCGGCGGAGTGGGTGCCAACGAAGCCACCACCAAGTCAACGCCGTCCGCCAGCAGCCCAATTACTTCAAGTGGCTGCATTCCAGGATCTGGCACACAGACAATGTTCGATAGCTTCCCGCCCAACTCCACCACGGAGAGCAACCCCTGCTCGGAGAGCCCAACTAGCGCAACATGACCTGTCTTCGTAACTTCCGCGATTAGGCCTGCTAATACCGCACCGGGCTGTTCAATGACACTGACAGCCCCTTTTCGCACTGCTCCCGCCAACGTATTTTCCAACGCCACCGGCACCGGCAGCGCCTCACCGAGCCCAAAGGTTGCACCAGTTACAGTCCCACCAGACTGGGCTGCCATCGCCTGCCGCAATGCCGCAATAGTCTGCTCCCTAGACTGCCCCGCAGCAATATTGACCGCCGTTGTCACTTCTTGTTCCACCTCATTTCGTTGTCATCCCGCTGTCGACCCTCTGTCGACTCACTGCCATGCTCACCACGAACCCTGCTCGAATATTCTTTCCCAACAAGCGGATTAAACACTACCTTAAATAGCACGTACGTTCGATATTAATGTGCGAAGAAAAGCGCCGCACACCACCGCGCGACGCTCTAACCTCAGCCGAACACTACATTGCGTAATGCTTACGCCTTCACATCCAGGACTACATCGAATTCGAGCAAATCAGCCGACGACGACACCGGCTTGCGCTTTTCGCCCTCATGCGATGCCTTGAAGGCACGGCCCTCACGCCACCCCTGGTAGGCCTCCTCGCTCTCCCACTCAGTGAAGACGAAGTAGCGGCTCTCCCCTGCGGTTGGACGCAGCAGCTGGAAACCAATAAACCCCGGGACATCGGTCATTTTCGAAGAGTTAGCGGAAAAGCGACGTTCGAGCTCTTCTCCCGCACCCTCAGGAACGGTAATAGCGTTAATTTTTACAATGCTCATAGTCATAACACTAGCCACACGACTCTCAACAATCTATAGTTCCACCGCTACTAAACTTAAGAAGTATGACTGAATGCAGCCGATACCAACACTCTTCAGGGTCTTACCCAGACGCGACTCAACGCACGACAAAATTTATCAATAATCCCGTGCGGCTGGGGACGGTGATTGGCGTCATCACCGCAGTGATTACACTGCTCGCGCTGCTTAACGCACATATCATCGGCTCCATTGGCTGGTGGATCATGATAGCGCTTTTACTGGCTCTCATCGGCGCCACTCTTTTCGTGCGCCAGGCAAAAACACCCACCAAAGAAACTCGGCCGTCCTATTTCGCCGAGCCGATGCGTGAGTCACCAAACGACATCTCTTGGACCTCCAGCGTAAGCGTGCTGCTGATTTTCCCCGGCGCATGGATTATTGCGGCTGTCGCCGAACGAATCTCCTCTACACCGATCGCCTGCATAGTGACCCTAGTTCTGTCCGCCATCACCGCTACCTGCGCAATCCTGCCGCGGCAATTCGGCTTCCTCCCGATGGCCGCACAACTTCCCGACGACTTCTCCCAACGCTGCCCTTATCCCGCCGACTCACCAGAGGCCCGCATCCTCGCGGTCCTCTTCACCGCACGTCTGCGCGACAACTACGTCTTCTTCACCGACCAGCTGCCTTACTTCGCCATGCTTGACGACGATGCCGTGAGCGCAGCCCTCCACACGCTCGTGGCCGATAAGCGCATCACCATCACCAGGAACAATTCTGCCCTGACGGAAAAGGACCGTGCCCGCGAGTTTGCACAACTCACAGACACGGCCCTTGCCAACTAGTGGCTTACTCCCACTCAATGGTTCCCGGCGGCTTGGAAGTCACATCCAGGACCACTCGGTTGACCTCTGGCACCTCGTTGGTAATACGGGTGGAAATCTTCTCCAAAGTGTCGTACGGAACGCGAGTCCAGTCAGCGGTCATCGCATCCTCAGAGGAAACCGGGCGCAGCACAATTGGGTGGCCATAAGTACGACCATCGCCCTGAACACCGACCGAGCGAACGTCGGCAAGCAGGACGACCGGGCACTGCCAGACAACCTCATCCATACCTGCGGCCGTCATTTCCTCGCGCGCAATGGCGTCGGCACGGCGGAGGGTATCCAGGCGCTCCTCATCGACAGCGCCGATGATGCGGATACCGAGCCCCGGACCCGGGAACGGCTGACGAGCAACGATTTCTTCCGGCAGCCCCAGCTCACGGCCGACCGCACGGACCTCGTCCTTGAACAGCAGGCGCAGCGGCTCAACGAGGGTAAACTCAACGTCATCCGGCAGACCACCGACGTTGTGGTGGCTCTTGATGTTGGCAGTACCAGAACCGCCGCCGGACTCCACCACATCCGGGTACAGGGTGCCCTGAACCAGGAAGTCCACGGTCTCGCCCTCCGGAGCGCCCTCCAGTGCCTGAGCGACAGCGCGCTCGAAGGATCGGATGAACTCACGGCCGATAGTCTTACGCTTGGTCTCCGGATCGGTGATACCAGCCAAAGCATCCAGGAAGACTTTGGAGTCGTCGACGGTGATCAGCTTCGCGCCAGTTGCAGCAACGAAATCCTTCTCAACCTGCTCGCGCTCGCCCTGACGCAGCAGCCCATGATCGACGAAGACACAGGTCAGACGGTCACCAATAGCGCGCTGCACCAGCGCGGCGGCAACTGCGGAGTCAACGCCGCCAGACAGACCGCAAATTGCGCGACCGGTCTCACCGACCTGATTACGGACCTGCTCAATCAGCTCTTCCGCGATATTAGCGGCAGTCCAGTCCGGCTCCAGGCCAGCAATCTCGTACAGGAACTTCTCCAGAACCTGCTGACCATACGGCGAGTGGTTGACCTCCGGGTGGTACTGCACACCGGCCATGCGCTTTTCCAAGCACTCGAAAGCGGCTACCGGAGCACCCTTGGTGGACGCCGTAACGGTGAAGCCCTCCGGTGCCTCAGACACCGCGTCACCGTGGCTCATCCACACCTCGTGCGTCTCCGGCACACCAGCGTGAGCGACACCGCCACCGTCGACGACGTTTAGCTGCGTGCGGCCGTACTCACGGTCACCGGTAGCAGCGATCGTGCCGCCGAGCACCTCAGTCATCACCTGAAAACCGTAGCAAATACCAAACACCGGAATGCCCAGCTCAAGCCACTCTGGGTTGAGCTTCGGGGCACCTTCGGCGTAGGCACTGGACGGGCCGCCGGACAGCACCAGCGCGGCCGGGTTCTTGGCCTTGATTTCTTCGGTCGTCGCATCATGCGAGACCACTTCGGAATAAATTTTTGCCTCGCGCACACGTCGCGCGATGAGCTGTGCATACTGCGCACCGAAGTCCACGACGAGGACGGGCTTAGTCACCTGTTCAGACACGCCCTAAAGCTTATCAAGACTTACGGACTGCAGGCATACCCAGGTTCAGTGCAGCCGGAGCATCTTCCGGCACAGCCGGGTTCACCGGAGCAATCGGCTCCAGTCGCACGTAGGACTCACCCTGCGCCGGACGCTGATCTTCCTCACCCTTATTCGGCCACAGCGACGTTGCACGCTCCGCATTCGCGGAAATCGACAGTGACGGGTTCACCCCCGGGTTGGCTGCCATCGCCGAGCCGTCGTGAATCGAGAGCGTCGGGTAGCCCCACACGCGCAGGTACGGGTCGACTACGCCGTTTTCGGGCGAATCCGAAATCGTCGCGCCACCAATGAAGTGAGCTGTCAAAGGAATGTTTGCCAACTCACCGATAGTGCCACCAGCCAGCACACGACCATTCCGACCACGTGCATTGAGCTTGTCCGCCGCACGTTGCGTAGCTTCGTTGCCCGACGGAATCCACGTCGGGTTCGGCTCCCCCTCGCCCTGCTTACTCATCAGGAAACGCACCGGCCCGATCTTTTGCAGGTACGTCGTAATCGAGTTGTCGCGATTCTGCATCACCAAAGAAATCACGGTGCGCTGCGACCACTTACGCAGGTTCAGGAGTTGTGTCAGGTAGTTCGGGTGCTTTACGACGATCCCCACAGCCTGTAGCCAACGCGGAGTTGCACGACCCCCTTCGGTCATAATCATCTGCAGCATTGCAATGGCATTAGACCCCTTGCCGTAGCGCACTGGCTCGATATGGGTGTCCTCGTCCGGGAAGAATGACGAAGTGATAGCTACACCGTTAGAGAAGTCATTTTCCGGGTCCACCTTCGTACCCATCGCGCCCAAGATAGCCTCGGAGTTGGTGCGGGTCAGCTTGCCCAAAGACTTCGGCAGCAGCGGCAAGTACCCATCGGCCTGCTGCCGGTGCAGCAAATTCTGGGTTCCCCAGGCACCGGCGGCGAGAATAACGCGCTTAGCTCTAAACTGCTGCTTGCCCTTAGCTACCCAACGGCCACTGCGCTCAGTGTCAATAACCCAGGAGCCATCAGCCTGAGGATGCAGGCCAGTAACGGTAGTGCGGTCAAAGACCTGCGCACCGAACTTCTCCGCCAAGTAAAGGTAGTTCTTAACCAGGGTGTTCTTTGCATTGTGGCGGCAACCAGTCATGCACTCACCACATTCCGTACAAGCAGTGCGGTCCGGTCCAACGCCACCAAAGTAGGGATCGGAAACTGTTTGCCCTGGCACACCCTGACCACCAGTCTTGGCACCGAAGAACACGCCCACCGGGGTTGAGCGGAAAGTATGGCCCACCCCCATATCTTCGGCTACCTCACGCATGACAACGTCGGCAGGCGTGTCGGATGGGTTGGTGACCACCCCGAGCATGCGAGATGCATTGTCATAGTGCGGAGTGAGTTCTGACTCCCAGTCGGTAATGTGCCCCCACTGACGGTGCTGGAAGTACTCGGTACCCGGCTTATACAGAGTGTTTGCGTAGTTAAGGGAACCACCGCCGACTCCAGCACCAGCGAGAATCATGACATCTTTCAACATGTGCACGCGCTGGACGCCAAAGAGCCCCAGCTTGGGAGCCCACAGGTACTTATGAAGCCGCCAGCTGGTCTTGGCAAAGTCTTTATCTTCGAACCGTCGACCGGCTTCGAGAACTGCCACTCGGTAGCCTTTTTCGGTCAACCGCAAAGCAGAAACAGAGCCACCGAAACCGGAACCGACGATTACAACATCGAAATCACGTTGTTTACTCATGGGAAAAGCCACCTTCTCTAAGGGCGTAACACTAATGCGCGGAACTCATGTTCCTAACCCTAAGCGGAGGTGGCTTTTCAGTAAGGTAGTTTTGCGAAAAAACTATCCGATTACTTTAATTACAAACCCTTTGGACGTACCGACAGCTCAACGCGGTGGAAGGACTTCAGGTTGGTAAAGCCGCACTTGGCCATTGCGCGACGCAGGCCACCGACGAGATTGCGGTCACCGAACGGCGAGGCGGACGGGCCAAACAGAGCCTCTTCCAGGCTGACCAATTCCTTCTCATCGTCGACAACCGGCCACACCGCACCTCGCGGGTACTTCGGGTGTGCCGCAACAGACGGCCAGACATAGCCCTGCCCCGGGGCTTCGTTGACGGTTGCCAGCGCACTGGACAGCGCCACAGCATCCGCACCGCAGGCGATTGCCTTGGCAATATCACCGACGGTATCAATGCCGCCGTCGGCAATGATGTGGACGTAGCGGCCCTCGGTCTCATCGAGGTAGTCCTTACGAGCAGCTGCAGCATCCGCAATAGCGGTAGCCATTGGCACATCGATGCCGAGCGCATCCGGGGACGTCGTAAAGCCTGTACCGACGATTACACCAGCGGCGCCTGAGCGCATCAGATGCAGCGCAGTCTGGTAGTCGACAACGCCACCGGCAATAACCGGAACGTCCAGGCTGCCGATGAAGTCCTTGAGGTTCAGCGGCTCACCCTGAGCAGTGACGTGCTCTGCGGAAATCAGCGTGCCCTGGATAACCAACAAGTCAATGCCAGCTTTAATAGCCAGCGGCGCCAACTCACGGACGTGCTGCGGGGAGACACGAACTGCAGTGATCGCACCGGTTGCGCGGATTTCCTTGATGCGCTCAACCAACAGCTCCGTATCAATCGGAGCAGAGTGCAGTTCCTGCAGCTTGCGGTTCACTGCCTCGGATTCGCGCTTGGTGGCGGCATTCTTTGCCAACTTCACCAGCTCGGCAATCTTGTCCTGCGCATCGGCGTGACGGGCCCAGATACCCTCGGCGTTGAGAACCGCCAAGCCGCCCAGGCGAGCAAACTCAGCGACGGATTCCGGGCTGGCGATGGCATCTGTCGGATGCATCATCATCGGGAGTTCGAAATCGTAGGCGTCAATTCGCCAGGAGGTATCGACGTCCTTGGACGACCGAGTACGACGAGTGGGAACGAGTGCAATATCGTCCAACTCGTAGGTCCGGCGTGCCTCGCGGCCAATACCGATTTCAACGATGTCGCGCATGAGCTTTCCTCACATGCCCTTTCCGTGGAATTTAACTCGACTAAGCCAGTTTAGCGCTGGTAGTAGTTCGGCGCTTCGACAGTCATCTGGATATCGTGCGGGTGCGACTCGCGCAGGCCTGCAGCGGTGATCTGGACAAACTGTGCGTCGTGCAGCTGCTCGACGGTAGCGGAACCGGTGTAGCCCATAGCTGCGCGCAGACCACCGACCAGCTGGTGAACGATGGAGTCGATGCTGCCGCGGAACGGAACACGGCCCTCGATACCTTCCGGAACCAGCTTCTCTTCGCTCTTGACGTCAGCCTGGAAGTAGCGATCCTTGGAGTAGGAGCGCTTCTCGCCGGTCAGGCCGCGGCCCTGCATGGCGCCCAGCGAGCCCATGCCGCGGTACATCTTGTACTGCTTGCCGTTAACGAAGGTAACCTCACCCGGAGCCTCAGCGGTACCGGCCAGCATCGAACCGAGCATGACGGAGGATGCACCGGCCGCCAGAGCCTTGGCGATGTCGCCGGAGAACTGCATACCGCCATCGGCGATAATCGGAACGCCAGCCTTCTTAGCTGCGACAGAGGCTTCCATGATGGCGGTGATCTGCGGGGCACCTACACCTGCGACAACGCGAGTGGTGCAAATCGAGCCCGGGCCGATACCGACCTTGATGGCATCTGCACCCGCGTCAATCATGGCCTGTGCAGCACCACGGGTAGCTAGGTTGCCGCCGATAATCTGGATGTTCTCGCCGAATTCCTTCTTAACGCGGGAGACCATCTCAAGTACACCTGAGTTGTGGGCGTGAGCGGTATCAACAACGAGCACGTCTACGCCTGCGTCAGCCAATGCGTGTGCGCGCTTCCAGGAGTCCTCGCCGGTACCGATGCCAGCACCGACCAGCAGACGGCCGGAACCATCCTTGGAAGCATTCGGGTACTGATCCTTCTTGACGAAGTCCTTGACGGTAATCAGACCAGTCAGACGGCCTTCGCCATCGACGATCGGCAGCTTCTCCACCTTGTGAGCGCGCAGCAGGTTCAGCGCCGCATCGCCAGACACACCCTGCTCAGCCACGACGAGCGGCATCGGTGTCATGATTTCGGAAACCTTGCGGTTCAGGTCTGCCTCAAAACGCATGTCGCGGTTGGTGCAGATACCGACCAGCTTGCCGTCCTCGTCGACGACCGGCAGGCCCGAGATGCGGTAACGAGCGCACTTGGCATCTACTTCGGCGATGGTGTCATCCGGGGAACAGGTCACCGGGTCGGACACCATGCCAGCCTCAGAGCGCTTTACAATCTCGACCTGCTGAGCCTGCTCCTCGATGGACAGGTTGCGGTGCAGGATACCCATACCGCCCTGGCGGGCCATGGCAACAGCCATGCGAGCCTCGGTGACGGTGTCCATAGCAGCGGACACAATCGGAATGTTCAGACGCAGCTCACGAGTGAGCTGCGTCGAAGTATCAACGCCGGAGGGGATAACGTCCGAAGCGTCCGGCAGAAGCAGGACGTCATCGAATGTAAGGCCGACTAGTGGAATCTTGTTGGGATTGTCTCCGCCGAGGCTAATTCCCGTGGGGTTGGTCATGGACTCCTCCTGCTCCACCCTTGCCGACATCCGGCCAGGGGCGCTATCGCTTCGTGGTTGCCAAACGTTATATACAGGGTAGTCCTTAAGTGATAGAACGCGACAATTAGACGGAGCGACAGGCGCCCGACAAGGGTTAGCCAAAAGCTAGCTGAGGGTTATACCAAGGTGAACTAAACCCCAACTAAGTAGATTGCCAATCGTCAGGATTGCCGTACAGAGCTGTTACGGTAGTGATTGTGAACCATAACTTTTTCTCATCCATGCCGCGGGATCCGTTCGAGGGAGATCCCAATGACCCGGCAAGCTTTCTCGAGCCGGATGAGCCGTTTGCTCCGCTGACAGACCAGGAACGTCGAGAGGTTCTTGAAGATCTGGCCGCAGTTCGCCTATTCCGCACCGCTTTGAGCCCAGAGGGATTACTGGGTGTCTGCATGTTGTGTGAGGACTGCGGTGACGAGCACTTTTACAACTGGGAAGTTTTGGAAAACCACTACCTGATGCTCCTGTCTGGACAGGCGTCCCCGGTTCACGAGCCACAATTCGATCCAGACCCCTCCCGTTACGCTCCATGGGACTACTGCGCAGGCTTTGTCGACGGTCTGCGTTCTCGCCGACCTGGCCGTTTCTAAAAATTTGGTAAGAGTTTCACGGAATTGTTTGCGTAGTATCCCGGCTGGCCTCCTTAGGTTTACCAACCGTTCATTGTTGGCCTCCACACTTGAGCTCACTGCTTCAAGAAAGCTCAATGAAGGAGACATCAATTCCGATGACGTACATCGACCACTTGCCCGGGCCCAATGCGGATTTGTGGGATTGGCAGCTGCACGGCTCTTGCCGCGGGCAGGACTCCGCGACCTTCTTCCACCCGGAAGGCGAGCGCGGACGCGCACGCAGCCTACGCGAAGCCCGTGCGAAGGCTATCTGCCGTTCTTGCCCCGTTCTTATGCAGTGCCGTAGTCACGCACTCAAGGTTGGTGAGCCATACGGCGTCTGGGGTGGTCTCAGCGAATCTGAACGAAATGAAATCCTTCGAGCTAAGCCGGCCTCACGTGAACGCGAACTTGAACGCGTTCTAGTCGCTGCCATGTAGTCCCTCCCCTTCTCTCGGACTCCAGCCAGTTCCAGTTCACATAAAACCAAAATGCTCCCCACCCTCAGATTGAAAGGCGGGGAGCATTTCACGTACTAGCAGCTAGCACACTAGCTCATTAGCAATTAGTGAGCGTGATCGTGCTCCGGCTCCTCTTCCGGCTTGTCCACAACGGAAGCCTCAGTGGTCAGCAGCATGCGTGCCACGGAGGTTGCGTTGACGACTGCGGAGTGAGTGACCTTGACCGGGTCAATGACACCGGACTCAATCAGGTTCTCGTAAGTGTCAGTAGCAGCGTTGTAGCCGTTGCCGTTCTCCTGCTCGCCGATGTGGTAAACGACAACTGCGCCATCCTTACCAGCATTCTCAGCAATCCAGAAAGCCGGGCGGATCAGAGCCTTGGCAACTGCACGGACACCGACTGCCTCGTCACCCTCGAACTCGTCAGCAAATGCCTCGAGTTCACGGGAAATCTGCACCAGTACGGAACCGCCACCGGCGATGACGCCTTCCTGAGCTGCTGCACGAGCAGCGTTAATGGCATCCTCGACGCGCAGCTTGCGCTCGTTGACCTCGGTCTCGGTTGCAGCGCCGACCTTAATAACAGCCACACCGCCTGAGAGCTTCGCCAGACGCTCTTCCAGCTTCTCGCGGTCCCAGTCAGAGTCAGTGCGCTCAATCTCGGCACGAATCTGGTTACGACGCTCTTCCACGGCCTCAGCGGTGCCGGCACCGTCAACCAGGACGGTCTCGTCCTTGGTAATGGTGATGCGGCGTGCGTTACCCAGCACCTCAAGTCCAACGTCCTTCAGCTGCATGCCAGTGTCAGCCGTAACGACGGTTGCACCGGTGACAACTGCCAGGTCATCCATGAACGCCTTACGACGGTCACCGAAGTACGGTGCCTTCACTGCGGCAACCTTCAAGGTCTTGCGCATAGCGTTGATAACCAGCGCGGACAGAGCCTCGCCCTCGATATCCTCAGCCATGATCAGAGTCGGCTTGCCGGACTCGGCAATCTTCTCCAGAATCGGCAGGAACTCCGGCAGGGAGGAAATCTTCTCGCGGACCAGCAGCACCTGTGCACCGTCGAGAATTGCCTGCTGAGCCTCAACGTCGGTAATGAAGTACGGCGAGAGGAAGCCCTTGTTGAAGGACACGCCCTCGGTCACGGACAGCTCGGTGGCAATCGACTGCGACTCCTCCACAGAGACGACGCCGTCCTTGCCGACCTTGTCCATGGCACCTGCAACCAGGTCACCGATTTCAGTGTCGCGCGAGGAAACGGTTGCCACCTGTGCGATGGCAGCAGAGCTGCTGACCGGGGTGGCACGCTGCTTCAGCAGCTCAACCGCCTTGTCGGATGCAGCGTGAATACCGCGATTCAGAGAAATCGGGTTTGCGCCAGCTGCAACGTTGCGCAGACCCTCGTGGACCAACGCCTGTGCCAGCAGCGTTGCGGTAGTAGTGCCGTCGCCGGCAACGTCATTGGTCTTGACCGCAACGGACTTAACCAACTGCGCGCCGAGGTTCTCAAACGGATCCTCAACGTCGATGTCGCGGGCGATAGTCACACCGTCATTGGTGACCAGCGGACCGCCGAAGGCCTTGTCCAGGACTACGTTGCGACCCTTCGGGCCAAGCGTGACCTTGACTGCGTCGGCAAGCGTGTCCACACCGCGCTTGAGGCCTTCGCGAGCCTCTTCGTTAAAAGCAATAAGCTTCGCCATGTGTGGGTACGTCCTCCCTTTAGTTCTCGATAACAGCCAGGATGTCGCGCTGCGACAGCAGCAGGTACTCCTCGCCCTGGTACTTCAGCTCAGTGCCGCCGTACTTGGAGAAGATGACGATGTCGCCTTCCTTGACGTCCATAGGAATGCGGTCATCGTCATCGGCCCAACGACCCGGACCAACTGCGATAACGGTAGCCTCCTGCGGCTTCTCCTTAGCGGAGTCCGGGATAACCAGGCCAGAAGCCGTGGTGGTCTCTGCTTCGTTGATCTGAACGAGGACGCGGTCCTCCAGCGGCTTGATGTTGACGTTCGCCACGATGAATTCCTCCATACATGCGGTGATGTGATGTTCTTGTGCCGGTTGGTCTGCCGTGCACAGCCGTCGTCGCGGGTGAACAACTGTGTGTCAAACAACCTTCGTTAGCACTCTACCTCTGCAAGTGCTAACACTCAACAACAGTGAGCGCTAATGCTAATTGGTCAGCTTGTCGGGGTTGCAAGCCATACGACCGAACACAGTAACCGTCATCCCGTGTTCCTTGATGTACTCATCGCTAAAGCAGGGGCCACCAGAACCGGTCGTGTAACGACTGTCTGGCTCCCTCCTTTGCCAGGCACCTTCGTCCCATTGGTAAACCGCCAGTCCCCCCACTGTTTGTGCGTCCACCTATCGCCCACCATCCGTCACAGGCGACAATCGTAAAGTTTTCCTCCGTGGTTGGGAACTCCGGCGCCTCACAGTCTCCGCTAAACGGAGCCGAGTGGTAATCAGTCTCATTGCATTACAGGTTCTTCCACTGGCATCGATGGGTCGGTCGGACAGGCGTAACCAGAGGGATTGACCCCTGCGGCAATTAGGTAGGCGGCAGCTGCGCCAATCATGACACCGTTGTCGGTACACAGCTTAATCGGCGGCACGTGCAGCGTAATTCCCGCCGAGGTAGCTCGCGCCGCTGCGAGTTCACGCAACCTCGAGTTCGCAGCTACACCACCACCGAGCAGCAGCGTAGTAGCCCCCACATCCTGAGCCGCACGGACAGCCTTCTTGGTCAACACATCGCAGACCGCCTCCTGGAAGGAAGCACAAACGTCCTCTACGGAGTATTCACGACCTTCCTTCTCCGCTGCCTCGACATAGCGGGCCACGGCTGTCTTCAAGCCGGAGAAGGAGAAGTCATGGCGCGCATCCTGCTGGCGCATCATGGCCCGAGGAAACGCGATGGCCTTGCGGTTTCCCTGCTTAGCCAACTTATCGATAATCGGGCCGCCCGGGTAACCCAACCCAAGCAACCTAGAAACCTTGTCGTATGCCTCTCCGGCTGCGTCGTCAAGCGTCGACCCGAGCTCCTGCATCGGGCGACCGACCCCCTGTACACGCAGCAGCTGTGTGTGACCGCCAGAGACCAACAGCGCTACAGCATTGGACAAATCCGCGCCGTCAAGGGCACCAACAGCAACGTGACCGGCGAGGTGGTTGATGCCGTAGAACGGTACACCCCAGGCAGCGGCGTAGGCCTTCGCGCCTGCCGAACCAACCAGCAGCGCACCGGCGAGACCAGGCCCCACGGTAGCGGCAACGGCATCTGGGATAAAAGTATCGATACCGAGCTTGGCAGCTGCTTGCGCGCGCGCCTCGGAGACTACTGGCTGCAAGGCTTCCAAATGAGCGCGAGAGGCAATCTCGGGAACCACACCGCCGAAACGGGCGTGCTGTTCCATGGAGGATGCGACGACGTCGGCAAGCACTTCTACCTCAACAGCGGCAGGGGTGGCGGTGTCGTCGTAGCGCACACGCATCACTGCAGCGCCAGTCTCATCGCAGGAACTCTCGATTGCCAGCAGGGTCAACTCGGTCATAGCAGTCATGGTACTAGCGCACCACCGGGTCGCTTACCAGCGACCGAGTTAAATTTCGAGGCGACCGAGGTTCCTCACTGCAGCACGCCAGAGGGCGTATTCCTCTGGGTAGTCATCGCGGTAGTGACGAACGGCGCGCATACCGTGCTTGATACGCTCAATTTCCTCGTCGCCGATGTCCTCGCCCTCGGCGTCGACGAATACGACCGTTCCGCAAATTGCGGTGGTGGGGTCGGTGAAGAAAGCCGAGTTGCCCGTAGCAGCCTCATTGCGACCGAGGGACGCGACCGGGTTCGGTTCAGCGCCCTCAGCCTTGGCCGTCGGGTTGTAGAGAGCGGCGTAATCGACGCCATCTTCCTGAAACGCCACCGAAACACGGTCAGAGGAAACTCCGCCGAGGAATGTAGCAGCGGCCTCCAACTCAAATTCGACGATGCGATGCGTCAGGTCAGGGTTCACCAGAAAACCTTTAATCATGGAAACAGAGGTACCGCACCGCATCCGCTCCCGCATCTCGAGAGCGCTACCCCCACTATGGCCGCGGGATGTTGCGGAGGTTCGACCGTGCCATGTTGATCATCTGACCAACGCCGCCGCCAAAGACGGTGCGAGTAGCGGCCTTGGAGAATCCCATCAGCATGTCCCAGGTGATATTCGCCGGGATGGACAGGGCGTTCGGGTCGGTGACCATGTCCACCAGTACCGGACCGTCGTAGGCCAGCGCCTCTTGAATCAGGCGAGGTGCATCGGCCGGATCTTCAATTCGGATGGCCTTGATACCCAACGACTCCGCGACTCCCGCGTAGTCAACTGCGCCGTGATCGGTCTCGTGCTCCGGCAGCCCCTGAACCAACATTTCCAACTTGACCATACCGAGCGAGGAGTTGTTGAACACAAACATCTTGATCGGCAGCTGCTGCTGCTGCACGGTGATGAGCTCACCGAGCAGCATTGACAGGCCACCGTCACCGTTGAAGGTAATGACCTGACGGTCCCGGTCAGCAGCCTGCACACCAATAGCCTGCGACAGTGCATTGGCCATAGTGCCGTGACGGAAGGAACCAATCTGCTCTCGCCTGCCATTCGGCGTGACGTAGCGTGCAGCCCAGACATTGCCCATGCCGGTATCGACGGTAAAGACGGCATCGTCATCGGCGTACTTATCAATCAGGTCGGCCACATACTCCGGGTGAATCGGGCGCATGTTCTCAACGTCATGGGTGTATGCCTCGATGACGTGGCTGAGCAGGCGCTCGTGGTTCCGCAGCTGCTTGTCCAGGAAGGAGCGGTCGGTCTTTTCATCCAGGTACGGCAGGATGGTTTCGATCGTTGCGGCCACATCGCCGACGACTGGGTACTTCACCGTGGTACGACGACCGATGGCGCGACCATCGATATCGACCTGGGCGACGTTCTTAGTCGGCAGGAAGTCGTTGTACGGGAAGTCAGTACCGAGCAGAATCAACAAATCAGCATCGTTAGAGGCATCGTGGCAGGCGCCGTAGCCCAGCAGTCCGGACATTCCGACGTCATAGGGGTTGTCGTACTGGATGTACATCTTGCCACCCAGCGCATGCCCCACCGGCGACTTAATCTTCTCCGCAAGCTTGAGCACCTGTTCGCGGGCATCCTTCACACCTGCGCCACAGAAAAGCGTGACGGTTTTAGCCTCATTGATTGCGTCGGCAAGCGCGGCGGCCTGACCGGCATCAGGGAATACGACTGGGCGACCGCTGCTGATAGTGGAGGTGACGAACTCATCATTTTCCACTTCATGCGTTGTAATGTCGCCCGGCAGAACCAGCACGGAAACACCGTGGCCAGTCATGGTCGACTGGATAGCATGATGCAAAACGACGCCACCCTGCTCAGCGGAGTTCACCATCTCGCAGTAACCGGAGCACTCGTTGAAGATAAACTCCGGATGGGTCTCCTGGAAGAAGTTCGAGCCAATCTGGCGAGAAGGAATGTGCGATGCCAGCGCCAGCACCTTTGCGCCGTTGCGGTGGGAGTCATAGAGGCCCTGAATGAGGTGGGTGTTACCCGGACCGCAAGAGGCCGCACACACTGCTAATTCGCCGGTGACCAGGGACTCGGCACCGGCAGCGAAGGCCGCAGCCTCCTCGTTGCGGACGTGCACCCACTCAATGGAGGACTCACGCACCGCGTCGACAATGGGGTTCAAACTATCTCCGACGAGTCCGAAGATTCGCTTGACACCTTGATTCTCTAGGGTTTCTACGAGCTGCTTTGCAAAGGTTTTAGCCATGTGACCGGTCTAACGCAGAATAGTCGCTACGTCAACATTTAGCCGGCGGGCACAGGCCGGCACATTGTGTAAGCGTCCGCCCCAGAGCCCGGGTAGTAGTTTTTTCGTAGCCCCATATTTTCGAAGCCGTAGCGTCGATACATGGCGATAGCGGGTTCATTATCCGTGCGCACTTCCAAAAACACCGGGCCCGGATCCTCCGCCACAGCTGCCATCAGCGCGTCCATGAGCTGCGCCCCAAAGCCCCGGCGCTGCCACTTCTGCCCCACGCCGACGGTGTGAATCTCGTACTCGGCGCCACCCGCAGGTCCCAGCTTGGTAATCCCCGCATAGCCGCACAGTTCTTCGACCCCGTCTGCCTCTGCGATCAGCCCGACGTAGAAATTGTTCGGCGCGGCCAGCTCTGCCATAAAGGCCGATTCCGGCCAGGGATCATCGCCGGCAAATAGCTCCGCCTCAATCGCCGCACACGCCTTGGCTGCAGGAGGCCCGAGACGCACTAGCTTGACGACGCTCATCTCATAGCCTTCGGGACAACGGCATCCGGACGGCGCAAGTACAGCGGCACCAGTGGGCCCGGCGCGGTGTCAAAGTCAACCGTTTCAACCATGGCTTTCGGAGTGGGAAAGACTTGTTCGGCAGCAACCTCAAGCCCGGCAATTTGCTCGATGTGGCTGAGGCTGCCGCGGGCGTGGCTCGGCGTGAAGTCGGCGACTTCTGCTGCGAGTTCTTCCTTGAGCAGCTCCATGACGTCGGCTGGCTTGGCCACTGCCGGGCCGAAAACTCGCTGGCCATCGTGGTAGGCCGCGAAGTACACCTCGCGGCGGCGAGCATCGGTGACGACCAGTTCATCGCCAACACCAACCGCGAGCGCATCCAGGCTGCAGATGCCGTAGCAGGGAATTCCCAGAGCGTCGGCAAAGGAGGCTGCGGTTGCCATACCAACGCGCAAGCCCGTAAACGGTCCCGGACCACAGCCGACAACCACGGCATCTAGCTCGGTTGCCGCCACCCCACTGTCGGTGAGGCACTGCTGAATCAGCGGCACCAGCACCTCGTTGTGCGCGCGGGCATCCAGGTGCAGCTTTTCGGCCACGGTTTCACCATCGCGGACAATTCCCGCGGTGACCTGTGGGGTCGATGTGTCAACGGCCAAAATGTTCATACTCAGTAACCTACTTGAACCGACTTGAAGCTACTTGCTCCACTTCCAGGTGACGACGCGGGTATCGTCGTCACGCGAACGATCGATGCTCACCTGCAGATAGCGCTCAGAGAGCACCTCGGCGAGCCCCATTCCCCACTCGGCGACCACGACGCTGTCCTCGAGGTCGGTGTCCAGATCGAGTGAATCCAGCGCATCGAAGGCCTCGCCATCAGAGCCGGGTCCCTCTTCGCCGAAGAGTCGATAGGCGTCGACATGGATGAGGGTGACGCCGTCTTTTGCGAGCGGACGGTGCTCGCGGGCGATGGTGAACGTCGGCGATGTCACGCGCCCGCGCACATTCATGCCGCGGGCGATGCCCTGCGTGAGAGTGGTCTTACCCGCGCCGAGTGGGCCATCGAGAATCACCAAATCCCCGGCGGCTAGCTCCCGGCCAATCTCCTCGCCGAGGTCACGCATGTCCTCTGCGGTTGGCGCAATGCGGCTGCGCACCCACTTTCGCTCGCTGCGTCCCTTCGGTGCGGTGAGGATTTCGTAGTTAATGGTGCCGGATGCCTCCGCGAGGTCATCGAGACCGGGCTCCCCCAGTGTGGGATCACCGACGATGACCGCAGTGTCGCCGGCCTCGACATCACTGTCGGGACCAAGGTCGACGACGAACTGATCCATACATACGCGTCCTACCTGCGGATAGCGTGTGCCATTGATGCTGACTTCGAAACGACCGGATGCCGAGCGCATCATGCCGTCGGCATAGCCGCAGGGCACGATGCCGATGGTGGTATCGCGGTCAGCTGTCCAGGTCTGTCCGTAGGACACCGACTGCCCTGCCGGCAGCTTCTTGACCAAGATGACCGACGCTTCCCACCGCATCGCTGGGCGCAATCCATGGGTGGACCCCACAATTGGCTCGCCACCATAAATCGCCAGCCCTGGGCGCACCATGTCGAAGGCCAGGTCAGGACGCGACAACGATGCCGGCGAATTCGCCGCATGGTTAATCAGCTCATCCAGCCCCGCCTCGCGCAGTGCAGTAATCGCTGCACGGAAATTCTGCGCCTGCTTATCGACGCTCGCGTTGCCCGGCTCATCCGCGCACGCAAAGTGCGTGAAAGCACCGGTGATGTTCAGCGCACCGGTCTTGTGCAGCTCGACCAGCTGATCAACCGCATTCTCAAAGTCCCCATTGGTCATAGAGAATCCCGAGCGACCCAAGCCCGTATCGACCATCACCGTCACACGTGGTGTCACCGATAGCGCCCGCCCGGCATTGGCCACGGCCAGCGCATGAGCCATCGACGGCAGGCCGAGGTCAATATCTGCAGCCACAGCACGCTGCAGCAACGAGGTGGCTGCCGCGTCCCAGATCCAGGCGAGGATGGGGATGGTGTGGCCGTCGTCAAGCGTGGTGCGGAGTTCCTCGCGGAGGGAGAGCGCCTCGTCGATTGTTACGACGCCGAGCTGTGTTGCGCCGCCGGCCAGTGCGGCACGCGCCGTCTGCAGCGCACCCTGCGAGTAGCCGTCCGCCTTGACGACGGCCATGAATTCCGACACCCCTGCGATGGCCTTGACGGTCTTCACATTGTGGGTGATTGCGTCGAGATTAACGGTATGGGTCAGGATGGCTGGTGCCGAGGAAGTCATAGCCGTATTTTGCCACTGATGCCTTCATTGGTGAACCATGCGGTGGCATCTCGGATGGATTCAGCGATGTCCTGGGCGCTGCAGGGTGCTGGTCCGAACTCTGTCTGCGCGGCCAAGAATGCGGCGCGAGCGTGAATAATTACTGGTACGTAGAGGGATTCGCCTCGTGCTACCCAGGCGCCAAGAAGTCCGGACAGTACATCGCCGGAGCCCGGCGTGGCTGCCCAGGAGCTACCCGCGTCAATCACAACTGTGCGCTGCGTTTTCGGATTGGCAATCACGGTGCGGCGTCCCTTGAGCAACACTTCACAGGAGAACTGCTCGGCAAGTTCACGGGCATCTGCGATGGCGTTAGTGACCTCGTGCCCGGTAAGGCGCTCAAATTCGCCGGCGTGCGGCGTGAGAACAGTGCGCAGGTTGCGCTCCTGGCCGCGCTCGCGGACGAGCTGTCGGAGATTCTCATGCATCGAGAGCAGCGTCAGGGCGTCAGCATCGATGACTACTGGTTTGTCGGTGGCCAGGATGGCACGCAGTTCCTCGGCCGCGCGCTCATCAGTGCCCCGACCAGGGCCGGCAACCCAGGCATCGACGCGTACCTCTTTACGATCCACCGAGTCCGGCTGCGCAATGACCGTCGGTAAGGCTGCGGTGATGCGGTTGCGGGCGTCCACGTCGCCGACATAGATAACCGCGGGACTGGTCGCGTGCACGGCAGCGGAGGCACACAGCTGACCAGCGCCCGGATACTCCTGACTACCGGCGGCGATACCCGTTACTCCGGTAGAGTACTTGTGGTCAGCAGCACCGGGTTCGAGCTGAGTCTTCGCGCCAAAAGGTGCCGGAAAGCTCCCGCCTAGGGCTTCGTAAAACTCTACGGTCGGAGTCTGGTGGTGGACGGCATTGTAGTGACCGTTTTCATAGAGCGTCTGCCCCAGTCCTGGAAGTTCGAGGGAGCAGACATCGAGCGCAATTTCGTACAATTCGACCTCACCACAGGCTTCCGACAGCGCATGCGCGTAGCGCAGTCCGCCGAAGGTCACCGTTGTCGTGGCCTCGACGTGGGATGGCAGGTACGGATCCTGGCCCTCTTCCAGGTCGAGGTCGAGGTTGATGGTCTGGGAGGGCGGATCAAAAGTGCGTCCGGTATCGGCTTCCACGCCACTCGGCACGTCGACCGAGAGAATAGGCACCTCGCCTATGTTTGCCTCGCGCACCAGCCACGCAGCCTCTTCGCGCAGCGCACCATGACCACCGAGCCCCACAATTCCGTCGATAATCAGTGCGTAGTCTTCACTTATCGACCACAGAATCTTCGATAAATCCGTCTCCCGGTCACACCCCAACGGCAGCACCCGCCCGCCTGCGAGCTCAAACGCTTTCAGCGCCCGTTCATGTGGCTTGGTGCCCAGCAAAACTGCATCCACGCCATGTCCGCCCGAAGACAAGTCCCGGCCGGCATAGAGCGCATCGCCACCATTGCCTCCCGACCCAACCAACAGCAGCACACGACCGCGACCAGGCTCCGGCGACACCTTAGCGAGCATCCGCTCCGCCACCTCCGACACAGCGGTGGCTGCGTGGCGCATGAGTTCGTCGTCACGCGTTTGTGCGTCCAGATAGGGCTGTTCCGCGGCGCGAATTTCGGCAGCTGTGTAGCAGTACGTCATAAACCCAGCCTACGATTAGCCCCTATGGATGACTACTCCCCGAGCACGCGAGTTTTCGGCCCTCTACTGCGCGCCTTTCCGCAGGCATACCTGCGCTCGTTGCGTCATCCCGAATGGATCCCCCACGGCGTGCAGGACGTTCGCGAAATCCTCGACGGCAAAGTCACTCCCGACCTGGATGGATACAACGGCCGCACACCAATTGTCCTGGTTCACGGCACCTGGATGAACTCGTTCAACTCCTTCGCCATGTTGGGGCCGTTCCTCGCCCGGAATCGCCCTGTATTCTCACTCGATTACGGCTCCGACCCCGCCGCGCTGGTCAGCCGCCTCCGGAGCGTCAAAGCCACCACCGATTTGAGCGATGCGCTCGCCGAAGTCACCGACCTTCTCGACCGCTTCCGAGCCCAACTCTCCCTACCCCGCATCGACCTCATCGGTCATTCCCAGGCCGGTCTGCACTGTCGCAGTTACGCCAACGCGAGCATCGATTCGCTTTACGACGACGCCCTCAACCATGGCCTCAACGAAGAAGACGCCGAGCAGTTCGCCTCCGACAACAGCCCCGTGCGGGCAGTCATCTCGCTTGCGGGAAACCATCGCGGCACTACTGCGTGGGGCATGCGCCGAAGGCTCAGTGCCTTTGAACGATGCGGCCTACCAATGCACAAACTCGTCGACCGCCTTGTCGGCCGTGCCTGTATTCAACAGCTGCTGGACTCCGACTATATTGCGACTCTGAACCGCGCAGTGCGTGGCATTACCCGACGCGGCCCGCACTACCTGAATATCGGCACCCCTTTCGACACCGTAGTTCGCCCGTGGACCGGCGCCTTTTTGCCCGAACAAGAGGGTCACCACATTACGAACGTCAACAACGCCACCGGCGGTGGCGACTGGTCTGACCACCTCGCGCTGCTCTACTCCCCCAATACCTTAGAACTCATCCACGAGTTCTTAGACGAGCTGGATCGCGCCGAGGAGGGTGGCGCCGAGGACTCTTCGACCAACAAGCAAACGCCGCGCCATGTACGGCAGCGAGTCCTGCCTATGTACGGCGCACTGCCGACGAGGCTCGGGCGGCGGAGACTCGGACGGCGCGGCCAAATCTAATTCAACATGGACTTTTAGAACATATTTCTAAAACCCTATTGACACTTTTTCAAACAGGTGTACGATTTAGGTTGTAGGGAAAATTTGTAAGCAAAAGTTCTTGGTCCGGTGCACAGAGGTTGGCGGGGGCTGGTTGAACGAGCCTCTCCACGCTTCTCTCCACCACAGAACTCAATCTTCAATTCTCCGGCGGACACGTAGTAATCAGGGGGATAACCAATGTCATCGCCGCCCATAGAACTTCTAGCACCAGGTCAAAAGCCCTCATGGGCCAACCAGCAATCCGACGACCCCATTAGCATCGCGGCCCGTGCCACCAACGCCGCAGACCTTCAGCTCATCGATATCTGCGCTCCCGGTGACGCGGTAGATGTCAATCACCATCTCGCCCGCATAAGCATTCGAACCGGCCTTAGCCGCGGCAAGTGCTCTACGCTGTGCGAGATTGCACTGATGTTCGAGCGCCTACCAAAAGTCCGGGCTCTCATCGAATCCACCTTCTGTTTCTCTCTAGCCCATCTCCGCGCCATCGCCAATGGCGTTGCCGGGCTGTCACCAGACCAGTTCGACACGGTAGAGCCCCATCTTTTGGAAATGCTCGCTCCGACGCGACCTCGACAAGCAATGATTGGTGTCTACACGCTGTCTCGCCTAATCGGCGACTTGGTTTCTGAGTACAACGACTGCGCCCGCAACGACGGCACCCAACGGGTTCCAGAAGGCGAAGCGGTCACACTCGCCGACACGGGCGATGGCAAGCACAAAAAGGTCACAGCAATCCTTGAAAACGACCGCGCGACCGAGCTCATGGCCAGGATCCAGGGGATTCGCAACATCGCAATCAATCGTGGTGAACAGTGCACGCAGGCGGAAGCGCTACTACAGCTGGCACAGAATTCGACCAATGCCGAGATTGTCATCAATGTCTACCGCGAGGTCGGCGGTGGGCCAGCATGGATTGATGGCGTCGGCTGGCTGAGCGAGGTAGCCACCGAAGAATGGATTGCTCGCGCAACTCACATCCGTATCTCCGCCGACAGCAAGGTGGATGGTTACCGCCCCACCGAGAGCCAAGTGGCTCGCGTCCGTGGTCGCGACGGTACCTGCCGCTTCCCTGGCTGCGACGTCCCGGCATCCAAGTGCGACCTGGACCATATTCAGCCGTACAACCACGACAATCCCGACCAGGGCGGGCCAACTGACACAGAGAATCTACACTGTCTCTGCCGCCGACACCACAACCTAAAAACTCACGAGGGCTGGGACATCGACAGGTACCCCGATGGAACGGAAGTGTGGACTTCCCGCGATGGAGACACCGCGACTAGCGTTCCGGTTGGGGCGCTAAAGAACGTCGGCAAGCAAACTTTTCATCAGCGCGTGACACGAAAGATGAAGACGATTCAGAAACGCAACCTCGATTGGATGTTGTCATTTTGCGACGTACCTGACGAGGTCTGGGAGCTAACAGAGGAGGAAGAAAAACGCATCGGGTCCCTCACGGATGAAGAACTCGATGCGGAAATTGAGCAATACCGACGAAAGCAGGACGAACTACTCGACGGTGACTGACTTAGCCAGGTTGCGCGGCTTATCGATGTCCTCGTTACCGCACTGGCGAGCGATCTCAGCTGCCAGGAACTGCATCGGAATCGTAGACAACAGCGGCTGGAGCAGCGTGGACGTCTCCGGGATCTCAATCAGGTAGTTCGCAAACGGAACCACCGACTGATCCCCTTCTTCGGCAATCACGATGGTCTTGGCGCCACGGGCACGAATCTCCTGGATGTTGGAGACAATCTTGGAGTGCAGCACGGCGCGTCCCTTCGGCGATGGCACTACAACGACGACCGGAAGATCATCCTCGATGAGTGCAATTGGACCATGCTTGAGCTCGCCTGCCGGGAACCCCTCTGCGTGAATGTAGGCAAGCTCCTTGAGCTTCAGCGCACCCTCAAGTGCGACTGGGTAGCCAACGTGTCGGCCGAGGAAGAGCATCGTCGGAATAGCACCGATTTCCTTGGCCATGTCGATGAACTCATCGCCCTTAGCAACGACCTTGTCAATCAGTGCCGGGATGGTCTCCAGCTCTTCAAACTCGCGAGTGACCTCATCCGGGTACTTAGTGCCGCGTGCCTGGGCAAGAGCCAATCCGACCAGGTAATTTGCGGCTACCTGCGCCAGGAACGACTTGGTTGCAGCAACACCAATCTCCGGCCCAGCGTGCGTGTAGAGCACGGCATCAGACTCACGCGGAATCTGTGCACCGTTGGTATTACAGACAGCCAGCACGCGGGCGCCCTGGCTCTTTGCGTGCCGCACGGCCTCGAGGGTGTCCGCAGTCTCACCCGACTGCGAAATAGCGACCACCAGCGTCTGGCGGTCCAGCACCGGATCGCGGTATCGGAACTCGGACGCGACCTCAATCTCGACCGGGATACGCACCCAGTGCTCAATGGCGTACTTGGCCAACAAACCGGAGTGGTATGCGGTACCACAGGCGACGACGAAGACCTTCTCGATGTCACGCAGATCTTGGTCACTCAGGCGGGACTCGTCGAGAACGATGCGGCCATCAACGAGGTGACCGGCCAACGTATCGCGGACGGCGGCAGCCTGCTCGTGGATTTCCTTCATCATGAAGGAGTCATAGCCACCCTTTTCGGCTGCAGCGAGATCCCAGTCGATGGTGAATGGTCGACCCTGCTGCTCGTTGCCGGCGAAATCCAGGATGCGGTAATCATCTGCGGTGATGATGACGACGTTGTCCTGCCCCAGCTCCACGGCCTCGCGGGTGTGCGCGATGAAAGCCGCAACGTCAGATCCGAGGAACATTTCGTTTTCGCCCACACCGACAATCAGCGGAGTGGAGCGACGAGCAGCGATGATGCGATCCGGGTGGTCTGCATGAGTAAACAACAGCGTGAAAGCACCCTCGAGGCGGTTGAGCACGGACAGCGCAGACGCCTCGAAATCACCAGCGGTAGATCCGCCGTCGGAACCGTCCAGGGCACGTGCGAGCATGTGCGCAGCGACCTCGGAGTCGGTTTCGGACTTCAGCTCAATGCCGGCATCCTCCAGCTCCTGACGTAGCGGAGCAAAGTTCTCGATAATGCCGTTGTGGACGATAGCCACCTTGCCGTCATAGGACTGGTGTGGGTGGGCATTCTCATCAATTGGGCGACCGTGGGTAGCCCAACGGGTGTGCCCAATTCCAGTGGTTCCAGTGATTTTGTCGCGCCCATCCGCGTCAAGGGCAGCCTCGAGGTTGGCGAGTTTACCGGCCTTCTTCTCTACAGTGATATGCCCCTGATTGTCGACAATGGCGACACCCGCGGAGTCATAGCCACGGTATTCCATGCGTCGTAGCGCATCGACAGCAATATCCAGGGCGGGCTGATGGCCCACATATCCAACGATTCCACACATGCCCTACAGAATAACCCGCGAAGCGGAAAATCGTCATAACGAAATAGACATTCTCGCTCATCCTGGCACTTTTTCAGCAAAGGTATGCCCCTTATAGTTAAGCTATTCACTGTGGCTGACAACTTGAAGACTCTGACATCTAATCTTTCCAAGCGTGGACCGCACCGCGTCATGGTCGGTGACCTAGCTTTTACTGGCCTGCCGGGAAAGGTCTACACGCCTGCAGAGGGCAATGGCATCCCCGGTATCGCCTTCGCACACGATTGGCGCACACCGATTGAGGAGTACCACGCCACGCTGCGTCACCTAGCTTCGTGGGGCATCGCGGTCGCTGCTCCGGACACCGAAAATGGCATTGTGGCAGACCACCGTGGTCTCGCCAACGATTTGGAGACAGCGCTCCAGATTCTCGCTGGTGTCCGCCTCGGTGAGGGCAAGGTCGTCGTCCACCCAAAGAAACTCGGTGTCGCCGGCCACGGCATGGGCGCTGGCGTAGCCGTCCTCGCCGCCGCTGGTCACGACATCATCTCCGGCGTTGGCTGCGTCTACCCCGCGACTACCGCGCCTTCCTCCAGCGCGGCTGCAACTAATGTCTCGGCTCCGGGCCTCGTCCTGGCCCCTGGCGAGGATAAGTGGCTCGATCGCGGCAACCCGGCTCGCCTGGCTGTTCAGTGGAAGGGCGATGTCGTTTACCGCGAAGTAGACAACGCTGACCAGAGCAGCTTCTCGGAGACAACTCTTCTACGTCGCCTAGCGGGCTTCTCTTCTTCCAAGGTGAAGTACCAGGAGGTTGCGCGCGCCGCGCTCACAGGCTTCCTGCTGGCCACGGTCGGTGACGACAAGAAGTACTCGGATTTCGCAGACCCGACCGCCACTATCAAGGGCACAACTAACCGCGATATGGAGTGGCTCATCAAGGAGCTGCCGGAAAACCCGGAGCACTCGCTGGTTCCCGGCAAGTAGTCACTAGGCCACGCTTCAGGACACGCCCCGAATCGACTTCACCGTCGGCGTCCCTTTCCCCGCCCGCCCGAACAATCGCGTAACGGTTCCCTTCGGTCGGGCGGTTTTTTGCTGCTTCTCGACGCCCTTCGCCACCTCTCTCTCCTTAATTTCGCGTGCTTTACGACGCTCTTCCAAACCCTGCAATTCTTTCTGTGCCCTCTGTATCGCCGTTTCGAACTCCTGCCTGGTCATTGCAGCAGCGTCGTAATAGGCCTGCCCAATCCGGTCATATTTCGCGGCATGCTTACTCCCCATTACCACTCACCTGCCGTTGGCGAATTAACCGCGCCCACAAGCTCCTGGGCGTTGGGCTGCTCAGGGGGCTCGGGCACAGTTGAAGCAGATTCCTGCACTGATGCTGCCGAGTCCTGAGCTGGTTCTGGCTGCGTTTCTGCTTGTTGTTCTGGCTGCGGCTCCTGTGGCAGCTCGATTCCCAGGTGCTTTAGTTTCTCAGCTGGAGGAGGCGGTTCAGGCGCGTCTTCTGGTTCAGGTTCAGGCTCAGGCTCGGGTTCGGGTTCCGGGGCTGGTTCGCAATCCTCAGGTTCCGGTTCGGGTTCGGGCTCGGGTTCCGGCTCACAGTCCTCCAGCGCGGGAGCTGGTGCTGGTGCTGGTGCCTGTTCACACACTGGTTCTTCCATTTCTATGCACATGTCTAAGTTGAGCAGTGAGGACGCGACACTGCCTGCAACACCCACAGCCTCCGCAATTCCGGCGATGCTGGCCGCACCTACAGCACCAATGGCACCTCCAGCGGATATCCCAGCAGCAACGCCTGCCTCTATCCCAATATCAACGTTGGCAACAACCCCAGTTCCACCAGCGATAGCACCGTTGCCACCGGTTACAGTAGCTCCTTCGCCACTCACAGACTCAGCCACCTCTGCACAGGCCGCCGAGGTAGCACCCGAACTGGCAGGGACAGTAGGAGGCTGCGGCGGGGTGGCGACCACTGCGGCCTCAGTGTCACACGCTGCCTGCTCAAGACACTGCTCGATGCAGGCATTGCGCGCATCGTAGAGCTGACCAGTGGAGTCGACGAGACTGTTGCACACCTGCTGGGCCACTTGTGCGGCTTCGGCGCCGACCTCCGGATCGTCGACAAGCGCTTCGCACTGAGAGAGAACACCGTCGGTTTGCTCAGCCATATCTTCGGCCTGCTTTTCGCAATCCTCGAGGACCTCGTCGACTTTCTTGCCGCACTCGCCGACACTCTGCGCGCCATCGGCGGACTGCTCATCCTGATTCGCACAGTCCTGCGCGGCTTTATCACAGCGCTCTTTGGCAGCGCCGGCAGCATCGCCTTTCAAACCGCCCCAATCGAAAGCCATAGCAATAGTTATCGCGGAGGCTATCAACCCCACGGAGTTGGAGAACTTGGATAGGGCGCTGCCTTTCCAGCCGTCAGCGCGTCGCGCCTTATCCAAGACTTTGGGCAGATTCTTGCCGATGCCGCCGACCCCGCGCTTGGCTCCAATACGGCTTCCACGGCCAATAACACGCACCAATATCGGAAGAATTCGAGCAACCCATGGCATCAGTCCACTACCTCAATTCCACCGAGGTCGGCACTCCCGTCGCTGTCACAGCTTGCAAAGACACGCCACTGTTCCCGCACTGCCGGAGCATGGTTGCCAAGTCCCGCGTACATCGATTGCCCGTGCTCACGCAGCCGCACTGCCGCCTGCTGCAGACGATGCCCCTGGGCGGCAAAACCCTGGCCACAGTCTGCTGCTGAGATATTGGGAGCGCTTCCCCACCGCTCATGGCCGTCACGGCCGCGCTGCTCGATCTCTCGGGCAGCCGCTGTCACTGCATCCTCCGAAAAGTGCAGCAAGCCTCCGCCACTGCCTCCAGTAAAACTTGCGGACACGAAAAATCCCCTTCCCCCGCGAAAAACAGTTCTTATTACTGTTAGGCGCGAAAAAAGGGGATTCGGTTCCGTTGAGGTCCTAGCGCGGGTGCCCCCGGGCTAACGAGCGCGGTAGATGCGCTTACAGCCCTCAACACCGGTGAAGCTGAATGGACCGGTGCCGATCAGTGCGTCGTCTCCCAGGTTTGAGTACTCACCCGGATCTTCATGCGTCACCTGAGCGTGGCGGTAGTAGGTCGGATCATCGAGCTTTACGCGCTCTTCCAGTTCACGAGCATTATCTGCGGCGCGCAGCTGGGACTCGTAGCCCTCGACCACATTGCCGGTGAGGAACTCAGCAACTGAGCCGGAACCATAGGAGACAACAGCGACCTTCTTACCAGTCAGGTCCTTCTCGGTGTCCAGCAGCGAGAGCAGGCCGAAGTAGGCCGATGCTGTGTAGGAGTTACCGATGATGCGGTTGTACTCAGTGGTTGGGCCTAACTGGCGGGCCTCGTCCTCTGCGGTGAGCTCCACACCGTTATTGGCCGACAGCTGCCGGTGCGCCTTGTAGGCCATCTTGGTGAACGGCTGGTGGTAGCTGAAGTAGTCAATCTCGCTGAAGTCCACACCGCCGCGGGCACGGTAGTCCTCGTAAGCCCCCTGAACAGCGTCGATGTAAGCGCCAATAGAGAGCTTGCCCTCCACCAACGCCTGACTGCGGTGGTTCGGACGCCAGAAGTCCATAACTTCGCGGGTGAAGACGCCCGAAGCCGCATCGATGGCCAGGATGCGCGGATTAGCGGTCACCAGCATGGCCACAGCACCTGCGCCCTGGGTTGGCTCCGCAGCGGAGTCCAGGTCATAGCGGGCAATGTCGGAGGCGACAACGATGACCTTTTCCTCCGGATTGCGGGCCACCAGAGCGCACGCAAACTGCAGCGCCGCGGTACCCGAGTAGCAAGCCTGCTTCAGCTCAACAGAGCGCGCGTGCGGGTCAAGACCAACCAACTCGTGGACATAGACGGCAGCGGCCTTCGACTGGTCGATACCGGTCTCAGTGGCGAACATGATAGTGCGCACGCCGTCGATACCGTGGCGATCCACAATCTTCTTCACCGCAGTCGCGGCCATCGTCACCGGATCTTCATCAGAGGCAACCACGCTGGAGCGTTCCTGCCCCAGGCCCTTGTGATATTTTGCCGGTTCCGCTCCGAGTCGGGGCGCAATATCGGCGAGGTCAATGCAGTACGAACCCGTCGCAAAAGCGATGTCATCAATACCGACCGGGGTCACATTGCTTGTTGTCATCAAAACCGTGCCTTCACTACCTCTACAGATTTTAAGAAATAACGGGCAACGAAACATCCCATGTCATCAGAACGACCATCAGAGCAGTCATCAGACCACGGGATATTTTGCCCACAAAATGTTAATTGCCTACTACAGAAATCTAGCGCGTTTACCTGAGATTTGTCTTAGGTTTTGCGAATTGTTGCGACGCACTACTTCGCCCGCTCGATAGAAACGTGCGCCTCCATCAGCTCACCCGGGTTCGTCTGTGCCGCGAGCAGGGAAAGCTCACCACACCAGACGATTGCCGCACAGCACGCTGCTAGACGACGGGCATTCTCACCCGGCTCACGGTCCTCCTTGCAGCCCAGCGCCGTGAGATTCTTCTCCACGAAGTCCAAGCCCTTGCCGTTGCCCACGGAACCGACGATCAAATGTGGCAGGGTGCAGCTAAAGCGCACGGAGCCGTCGTCAAGCGCCTCTACCTGCGTCAGCCCCTGCGAGCCCTCGACGATATTCGCAGCGTCCTGACCGGTAGCGAGGTAAAAGCCCAGCAGCATATTGGCGTAGTGCGCATTACCGCTGCGCAGCGAACCGGCCATGATGGAGCCGACGAGGTTCTTGCGCTCGTTGAGCTCGGCCAGACGCTTGGCAGTTGTGCGCAGACGTTCGCGGACAACTGGCTCTGGAATGACGGCTTCGGCAATCACGTACTTACCGCGACCCAAAATGCCATTGACGGCGGAGGTCTTCTTATCGGTGCAGTAGTTTCCCGAGATAGAGCCATAGCCCAACTCTGGCATCTGCTCCATCAGGTAGGACATCAAACGCTCAGACGCCAGCGTGGCCATGTTGTGGCCCGAGGCGTCACCGGAGAAGAAGTCAAAGCGGACAAAGAGCAGACGCGATGCGATCTGAAAGTGAATATCCACCAGCCTGGCAAAACGCGAGGAGGACTCCACGACCTTCTTCAGCTCGTCATAACGAGACAGGATGCTGTCACGCGCAACGACGGCGTCAGCTGCCGAGTCGAGTGTGAAAATCACCGAGCGGGTCATCTTCTCGCCGACGAAAGTACAGGTAATGCCACCTTCAATCATGCGGGAGACCTTCGCACCGCGACCACAGGACGGCCACAGCGGGGTCTCGTAAGTCGCCAGCGGAATCTTCACCTCGTCATTCATGACGTTGCCACTAATGCGCACCGGGCCAATCCAGCTCAGTGGTACGTGTGCATATTCCAGGTCGTGCGAGCTCTTTTCAGCCATTATCCTAAGCGACCCTTTCTAGCTGCATGCAGCTTCGGTTCCCAGCTTCTGTAAATTTCAGCTGTCTTAAATTCTACGGTCAAAAAACTGTGGTCAAAGTTGAGCGGCCAGCTTCAGCGACAACGGCCGAATGCCAGCTGCCTGCCAGCGCGCGGTGATGTCCGCGGCAGTCTCTCGGGTCGAACTCTCAGCATCGGCACCATTTGAGGCTCCGACCAAAGCGATTCCACAGTCACCACCACCGGAGCCACTGCTCTTGCCCGCGGCCCCCGCGCCATCGGCGATGTCGGCGAGCGCTTTCAGTTTCTCCGTCTCAATGCACACAGCACGCTCGCGCTCATAGTCCTGCAGCAGCGTCCGATTCTCGCGCAGGCAGGCAAACGCCGCTGTGTGGTCGCCGTCGGCAAGCGCCTGCCAGAGTTTTTCGCTTATCGACGAGACCCCGCGTACAAAAACACGGTCTGCGCCACCGGCCTTCTTCAACTGAGAGTCCGTCTTCACCGGACTGCCCGTCCAGCCGACCAACAGTTGTAACCCGCCGAGGTCGGCACGGGCGTCAATGCGAAGATTCGGCCATGGTGCCGCCACGGCAGCGACAGGATCAGCCGCCACGAGTTCTGCGAGCGCCGTCGGATTCGGCCGGCGATAGAGCACCACCCCGCCGTGCGCGGAGCACGCGATATCGCCGCCGGAACCAGCCGCACCAGCCAGAAGCGTGGCCACCATCGCAATCTTGTACACGTCCAGCGAATTGAGCTCCAGGCCTAGGTGCGCTCCCAGCGCACGAGTCACTGCCACAGCGACAGCCCCGGAGGATCCCAGGCCGTACTTCGCACCGCTGTCGGCGTCATCGAGGTCCGATTCAATGACAATATTGATGGGGCTCTCTGGGGTGTTTTCCAGCTCGCCCGCAGCAATGCGATAGACCAGGGAAATCGTATAGGTAGCAATGTCACCTGGCGCATCGATATCAATGACGCGCCCCTGCGGGCCGTAATAGCTGGAGTACACGCGAGAGACCGGCTGCGATGGGTCGGCATCGTGGCACCGAACCGTCACATAGCGGTTGACTCCTGCGATGACGGCCAGCCCCTCAACATCCATCACCGCATATTCGCCGGTGAGATACAGTTTGCCACAGCCGCGGCCAATCGATTCGCCTTCGAGAGGTTCGCCCTTAGCGCTACTCAACTACTCCCCCAGCTACACCAGGTATGCGCCGGGGCCGGAGCCGGAAACCAGCACGTCAATATTCTCGAACTCTGCGCGGAAACGATCCGCGATGGTCTCGGCATCGCCGCTGCGGCACAGCACCTTCACATTCGGACCGGCATCCATGGTGGCGTAGCACTCGGTGCCCTCGTCGCGCAGCGTAGCGACGAGATCGAGAGCCGCCACCGAATCCGGATTCCAGTAACGCACCGGAGGAAGAGCCCCCAGCATAGTGGCGTGCATACGCATGGCATTGGCCTCGGCAAGCTCGCCGACCGCAGTGAAGTCCGCAGCGGCAATGGCGGCCTTCATGTCCTCGATATCGCGGGGCACCTGCTCCACCCACGCCGGGAAGAACGGTGAGGTCTCGACCGTGCGACGCATGGCGGCACGGCTGTCAATCTTCTTGCGGCCTGGGGCCAAAACCGCCACGACCAGGGAGAGGTCCAGGCCGGAATCCGGCAGAGCCACTGCATGGCTCGAAGCATCGTCATCGCCGGGCAGCCACTCGACGAGGCCGCCGAAAATAGAGCGACAGGCCGAGCCCGAACCGCGACGGGCCAGAGCCGAGAGCTGTTCCGGGGTGTAGTCCAGGCCGTAGGCCTTCGCCGCGGCCAGCGCGAGAGCACCGAAGCCTGACGCGGACGAGGCCAGTCCAGCGCCCGTCGGAATCTCGTTGGTGCTGGTCACCTCTGCGAAGCTAGTGCTGCCCGCACGCTCGCGGACCAAATCCAAAAACTTCTGAACACGGGACAGATCCTTGCCCGCCATCTCCTGGCCGTTCAAAGTGCCCAAGTCGGCGGTGACGCTGGGGTCGTCGATAAGCGACACCGTGGTGGTCGTCGGAGCGATGCCCAGAGTAAGGGACAGCGAACCTGTGGCCGGCAGCTGCACCGCCTCATCGCGCTTGCCCCAGTATTTAATCAGGGCGATGTTGGGATGAGCGACGGCGGTAGCGGTCGTGGTCACGAGGGATTTACCTCCACAGTCCAAGTAGCAACGGCATTGGCGCCCATCATGGCATGGCTAATCAGTTCCGCGTGATCGGCGGACTCTGCCAGCGCCATCACACAGCCGCCGCAACCGGCACCAGTGAGCTTTGCACCGTGGGCACCTGCCAGACGTGCGGCAGTGACGAGATCAGTGATGGACTCATGCCCAACACCTAGTTCCTCTAGCGCTTCCTGCGCCGAGTCCATGCGATGTCCCAGACGGGCAAAATCGCCCTTGGCCAGGTTGTGCACCGCAGCATCGGTCAGCTGCCCCAAGTGGTCCAACAACTCTTGGCCGTGGACTCGATGGGAATCGACGAAACCACGCACGCGGGCAACGGCCAGCGACGTCGAGCCACGCACACCGGTATCCCCCAGCACCAGCCACATCTTCTTGGCTACCTGCAGCGGATGGAACTCCCCCTGCTTGAAGTAGACCGGACGAGACGCACGGGCAACCGTGGCATCCAGGCCAGAGGGGTTACCGTGCGCCAGACGCTCAGCTTCCTGCACCAGGTCAAAGCGCTGACGCTCGGTCAAAGTGCCATCGGCGAGGTCACGCACTGCGTCGATAAGCGCATGTGCCACAGCGGCGGAACCACCCAGCCCTGCGGCGGGTGGGATACCGGAGCGGAGACGAATCAGCAGGTCACGTTCGGGAATACCGAAGGTGCGCAGGCCAGCGCGGAGTGCAGCGGCGATGGAGGAAAAGCGCTCCGGCAGCTCGTCGATGTCAATGACCTCGCCATCCATGGAAAACAGCACGGGAGAATCCTCCACGCGGTCAATCCACGCCATCGTGCGCAGCGATGTCACCGGCAGCGCAATAGCCGGCTTGCCATAGACGACAGAATGCTCGCCCAACAGAATCGACTTGGCATGCCCTTCACCGAATGCGGCACCCTGCTCGTTGGCCAGGGCATAGAACTCTCCGGTCTCCAATTCCTCGGACTTGTCGAGGCCGAAGTCGTCGACGCTGGCGTTTTCTACGCTGGTCACGAAGCTACACATCCCTTTCCGAAACCGACTGTGCGGCAGCCTGCGCCTCCGCGGGGCCATGGATACCCGGCACACCCGCAATGTCGAAACCGTACTTGGAGAACTTCTCCGCACCAACACCCCAGACGTGGTTAAACCACTCCGTCATCGGTTCGTTGGCGCGGCGTTCGGCGAGCTCCTGCGGGGTCACGTACACCACTTCATCGACCTCATCGGGGTTGATATCCACCGACTTCGGATCGACGATGCCGGCGTAGACATGGTTGTACTCGTGCTCCGCCAGTCCCGAACGATCATCGATGACCTGGTAGATAACGATGCCGATTTCCTCCAACTGGGAGACATCCGCACCGAGCTCTTCCTTCGCACGACGCTCAACGGCATCCGCCACCGGCTCCCCCGGCAGTGGGTGCGAGCAGGTCGCATTCGTCAGCAGCAGTGGTGAGTGATACTTCGACTCCGCACGGCGCTGCAGCAGCATGCGTCCCTGCTCATCGAAGAGGAAAAGAGAAAAGGCACGGTGCAAAATTCCCGGCGGAACGTGTGCTTCAAGCTTGCCGACGGTACCGAGAACTCGACCGTCACGATCGACTACCTCTACCTGGATGTCGGCTTCACCCGGGGCAAAGCGGGCTTTAATGTCCTCTGGCGCATCATTCATTTCCACACTCCTGACTTTAGACTGCGGCCACAACCGCAGCTAACTCCCCGGCAATCTTGCGGGCCGATTCCGCATCGGCGGCCTCCACCATGACGCGGAAGAGCTCCTCGGTGCCGGACGGGCGCAACAGCACGCGACCGGTGGAGCCCAGCTTCTCCTCGGCTGCATCGATGGCGGCCTTGACCTCATTAGACTCCAGAATTGCGGCCTTGTTGGACACCGGCACGTTGATAAGAGTCTGCGGCAGCACCTTCATTACCGAGGCCAGCTCAGCCAGAGACTTACCAGTGCGTGCCATCCGCGCCATGAGGTACAGACCAGTGAGGGTGCCGTCACCAGTGGTGGCGTGATCCGGAATGACCACGTGCCCCGACTGCTCACCGCCGAGCGAGTAACCGCCAGCGTTCAAATCAGCCAGCACATAGCGGTCGCCGACCTTGGTGGTGCGCAGGGCGATATCGTTTTCCTCCATCGCCAGCTTGAGGCCGAGGTTGCTCATCACAGTGGCCACCAGCGTGTTGTGGTGCAACAGCCCCTCTTCCTTCATGGCGACGGCCAGAATGGCCATGATTTGATCACCGTCGACGATGTTGCCCTGCGAATCCACAGCCAGGCAGCGGTCGGCATCACCATCGTGAGCCAGTCCCAGATCCGCGCCGTGCTCCAGCACTGCCGCGCGCAAAACCTCAATGTGGGTGGAACCGCAGTTATCGTTGATGTTGTAAGAGTTCGGCTTGTCGTGAATAGCGACGACGTCGGCACCGGCGGCCGCGTACGCCATGGGGGCTGCCTGCGAAGCAGCACCATTTGCACAATCCACCACGACGCGAATGCCGTCGAGCTTGGTACTGACCGCACGGGAGAGGTGGAACAGGTAGCGGTCGAGCCCGTCTGGGGCCTCCTCGATGACACGACCCACTCCGGTGCCCGTGGGGCCGGTCTCCGGCAGGTTGTGGAGAGCGTGTTCGATTTCCTTCTCCACCGCGTCGTCAAGCTTGGTGCCGCCCGCGGCGAAGAACTTGATGCCGTTGTCCGGCATGGGGTTGTGAGAAGCCGAAATCATCACACCCATGTCGGCACCGTAGTCGTCGGTGAGGAAAGCGACAGCCGGAGTGGGCAGCACACCGACACGCAAGACGTCGACGCCCTGGGAAGCCATGCCGGCAGACAGCGCTGCGGCGAGCATCTCACCGGAGACACGCGGATCGCGGCCAACAATGGCCAGGGGACGACGCCCCGATGGATTCGTGCCGCTAGTCAGCACAGTGGCCGCAGCAGCACCCAGCCGCATTGCCAGCGGTGCGGTCAGAGTCTTATTCGCCAAACCGCGGACGCCATCAGTTCCGAAAAGACGTGCCATTGTTGCTAGACCACTCCTTGGGGGTTTATGAGTTTTGGTATCGCGGACTGTTGCATTGTCAATGCTGTATTACTTTAGCCGGTCGCGCAGGCGAATCCAGACTAGCCACAGGACACAAATGGCTGCGGGTCATAAACCGTAGTCTGAGTTTCACGCGAGATTTCCGCGCCAGAGAGGTTCCGAATGACGCGTGTGTCGGAAGTGGTAAAACCCTGCGCACCCGACGACGGCTGGCAAGAGCTGCCACTGACCTGCATGCGCTGCGGTTGCGTGTATGCCCAACGGCCACCATTGATGGACTCGACGTTGACCCTCTTCACGCCCTTGATGCGCACAGTGACGTCGGAGCCAGTAGTAACGGCCTCGATAAGAATCGGAGTGTCGGAACTGTTCTTAAACGCCAGGTCGATTGCGCCCTCGTACACCGTCGCTTCACGGCCGGCCGGGTAACGCGAAATGTAGTAACTGTGCGGAGTGTGCGCGACATCCTCCATGCCCGCAAAGTACGAAGCATTGTACAAAGTAGTGGCGAACTGGCTAATGCCACCGCCGACAGCCATGTCCGCATGGCCGTTGAGGATGATGCCCGACTCGACAAAGCCCTGCGCAGTACCGCGCGGCCCCGTGTAGCCGTTCAGGCTGAATGTATCGCCCGGCGCCACGAATGCGCCGTTGACCATCTGAGACACCAGGGCAATGTTTGTTCCCGATGCCGAGCTGAAACCACCGGTGGTGAACTCACCAATGACATCATCGAAGGTCGCACTTTCCGCTTGTTCAGTGGTGTAGGTGGCGGGCTGGTCCTCGTAGACCGCATCGAACTCGCGCTTATCCGTCGAAGTCACACGCTCGGCGAAGTCCTTCATAGTTTCATCCCACTTCACGGCTACGCCATCAACTGAGGGGACCACTTCACGCGAACCACCGCTGAAGCGTATCGACGCATTGCGCTTATCAACCTCGGAAGCAGCCAGCCCCTCCTCGAGGATCTCGCGTGCGCGGTCGACATTGATATCGGCGGCCAATCCGCCGTCGCGCGGCACAAAGCTGATGATCTCAGCCATGCGCTCCGGAGGAATTACACCATCTTTGCCATCGCGGCCCTTGGCAACAATCGGACCCGACACGGCATCGGCAGCCTCTCCCTCAGCTGCCTCACGAACCTGATCTTCACCGATAGCCGGGTCGTGCGCGGTGGTCTCCACATCGATGCCCTCCGGCGACAACCACTTGGCGGCCAAATCCCCGCTGACCGCATTGCGGTCGACATCTTGGCCGATGACCGGTGGAGTTGTTTCCACGCGGCCGTCAACAAGCTTGACCTCACCATCGACGGGAGCAATAGTCAGTTCGCCGACGAGACGGTCGACCTGCGGTTCGAACTTAGAGCTATCGATATCGCTGACCAAATCCAGCTCACGGGTAGTAAAGAAACTGCGCACCCAGGTAACTGGGTTCGCCGTCTGCTTGCCCGCCTGAGCAACCGTCTTCTCCCAGTCGATGCTCAGCCCCGCCTCCTCGGGCAGAACCTCCGCCGCGCGCTCGCCGGCACGCAACACCACTGGATGAGTGGAAAGATCACCGAGCTGTTCTTCGAGCTTCGCTTCAGCGTGATTCGCGCTCAGCGTGCTGATGTCAATCCCCGCAACGGTAGACCCGCGCGGGACATGGTCCTTATTCAGCACGTAATCGACAGCGTAAAACACACCGAAGAGCGCGAAGATACCGAGGACAATGCCGAGGAAAATCTTTAATCCGCGGTGACTGGAGGAAGACTTTTGTTTGGCCACAGCCACTTACTTTACCGTGGAAACACTACTAACTAGATTTTTATTAGATTCCGCAGGTGTCCGGAATGCGTTTCTTGTTCTTCGCATACTGCTGGAAAGCATCGACCACGGCATTGGCATAGACCTCGGCACCATCCGGGGTCGGGTGGATAAGGTCCGCGCGCAGCTTGGACAAATCGTCACGCACACCATGGCACCAGTCAGCCACATAGACATTGTCGCGCTTCTTTGCCGCGTCGAGGACTTCCTTCTCCGACTGAGGCATCCACACGCGATCACCGTACGGGTTGATTAGGACAATGATGCGGTCTTCACCCAGCGAATCGAGAATCTCATCCAACAGGTGTTCGTCCGATGCCGCAGCCGACTGATTGATACCAAGCCCCAGCACAACGAATGGATCGAGCGTACCCGCCGCCTTCATACTGGCGATAATCTCCGGCGCGGCCGGATAACCACGGGAAACTGCCGCATCGATGTAGATGCCGGGCAGCTTCTCCTCCAACGCGGACGCCGAGGCGAGCATCACAGAGTCGCCGATAGCAGTGATCTGGTCACCACGCGGCATAACGCGCTTGGCCAACTCGGCTTCCTCCGCCTTCTGTGCCTGTGCACGGCGCTCAGCTGTCTCCTGTAGCTGTGCCTCCAAACGCGTCATCTTCGGCGCCGTGGCCATCCCTGCCACTGCACCAACCACGACGACCAACGCCAGCACTGCTGCAACGCGCGGCTTCCAAGAACCGGCGTACTGCGTGCCCGAAAACTGCGACATCCAACGGCGGTAGCCCATCCGGCGAATTGGGGATTCCACATTCTTGTACGACCAATTCGCCAAAAGCAGCGCCAGCGCAATACCTGCAAAGGCAGCGAGTTTCTCATACTGCATCGCCTCATTGCGCTCCAGCAGTTCACGGATGAGCACAATGACCGGCCAGTGCCACAGGTACAGCGAGAAAGAAATCTTTCCCAACCAGCACAGTGGCTTGAACTCAAAAATCTGACGCACGGGCGAGACACCGCGAACGACAAGGTAGAGAATCGCCGCCGACAGCAACGACGCGAACACCAACCCACCGCGGTAAGTCGCCGACGCGGTATCTGACATCATCAGCAAAACCAACGACAGGAAAATCAGCGGCAGCGAGGCCACTACGAAAGCCTGGGCAGAACTGCCAAAGAAATCTCGCAGCAAGGGTTCTGTGCGTGGCCAGGAGTCCGCCTCCGCGCGTGACGACGTCGACGTCAACCACAATGCGAGGGCCGCACCAAACAGGAGACCAAAGGCGTGAGTATCGGTGCCGTAGTAGACCCGCGTGGGGTCAACCTTCGGATCGTAGAGTGACACCATCCACACGAAAGAAGCAACCGCGCCAATGCCCGCCACTGCTGCCAGCTTGCGAGATGCCAGCTTCAGCGCGAGAAGAGCCACAAAGATTAGTGGCCAGAGCAAGTAGAACTGCTCCTCTACCGACAGTGACCAGTAGTGGGCTAGCAGCTGCACACCAGAATCCGCGAAATAGGACTGAGAGCCCGCAATCTGCGTCCAGTTATTGACGAAAAAGACCGTGCCGAGAAACTGCGTCGACAATCCAACAGCGGGATCACCGCCAACCAGACCTGCGGCGGCGATGGAAATAAATAACACAAATATCGCAGCCGGGGCGATGCGGCGCAGTCGACGGAGCCAGAAGTCCTTTAGATCGATGCGCCCAGTGACCGCGCGTTCGCGCACCAGAAGCGAAGTGATAAGAAATCCGGAGAGCACGAAAAAGATATCCACACCGATGTAGCCACCGGGCAGCACATTATCGAAGTAGTGGTAGATCACCACAGTGGCAACGGCCAGACCGCGCAGCCCATCAATGCCTGGTACGCGTCGAATGCGGAAGGGATGCTTCGCCACCGAAGACGAGTTAGAGGAGCTCTTCACGTCGGAGGTCTTGGTGGCTGTGGTGCTCACCGCCATACGGTTTCCTTCTTCCCATCGCACTGCAATCGCACTTCCATCGCACCGCAATCGCACCGCGAACAACGATTCTCGTGGCAGTTTTTAACGGATAAAAGTCTAACGTACGGGGCTTGCCCCAAAAATGCAGCCATGCCTGGTCACGGCGGACTTTAACCCAAAAAAGCACCCCGGCTTGCGCGTAATACGCAAACTGAGGTGCTTTTCGAAGCAGTAAAGCTTAACGCTTGGAGTACTGCGGTGCGCGACGGGCCTTGTGCAGACCAGCCTTCTTGCGCTCGACAGCACGAGCGTCGCGGGTGAGGAAGCCAGCCTTCTTGAGAACGCTGCGCTCCTCCGGGTTGAACTCGTTCAGGGCACGAGCGATAGCCAGGCGCAGAGCACCGGCCTGACCGGACGGGCCACCACCGTTGATGTTGGCCTTAATGTCGAACTGGCTCTCGCGCTCGACCAGGACCAGCGGGTCCTTGATTTCCTGCTGGTGCAGCTTGTTCGGGAAGTAGTCCTCGAGCTCGCGGCCGTTGCAGACAATCTTGCCGGAACCAGCGGTCAGAACGACGCGGGCGACAGCGCGCTTACGACGACCGACCGTCTGAATCGGACGATCCAGGGTCAGCGGTGCAGCCGGAGCCGCCTCAGCCTCTACCTCAGTAGCAACTGCATCGCCGATGGAAGAGGTGAACTCTTCGGTGGCAGCAGCAGCGGCAGCCTGAACATCATCGTAGGAAGCCTCGGTGGCCTCTACGTTCTGGTTCTCGTTGACGTCCTGTGGGTTGGTCACTGTGCCACCGCCTTGATCTCGTAGTTTTCAGGCTTCTGACCGGCGAACGGGTGCTCGGAGCCGGCGAAGACGTGCAGCTTCTTGATGGACGCACGCGAAAGCTTGTTGTGCGGCATCATGCCCTCAATAGCCTCAGCGATAACGCGCTCCGGGTGAACCTCGAGGGAACGACCCAGGGTCATCGACTTCAGACCGCCCGGGAAGCCCGAGTGGCGGTAGCGCATCTCACGTTCCCGCTTGTTAGAGGAGACGTGCACCTTATCGGCGTTGATGATGATGACGTGGTCACCGCAGTCGACGTTAGGGGCGAAGTAAGCCTTGCCCTTACCGCGCAGCAAGTCTGCGGCGTGAGTAGCCAGACGGCCGAGAACAACGTCGGTAGCGTCGATGACGTACCACTTGCGCTCGATGTCACCGTCCTTCGGATGGAAAGTAGACAACATGACTCCTTTTAGGGTCCGTGTAGATTTGCCAGCCACCGTGCACACTGTTGTTATTCCCCGGCGGCCGGTGGAGACCCGAGGCAACATTCACGTGTGCGCACACAGTTTGGCTACTTTACCTTGAGATGGCGCTAGAACAAAAATGCCAAAGCCAGTCTCAGCTGCAAACTGCTGAGACTGGCCTCCCCCCCCCGGAGTGCTGCTAGCAAGAATACGTCAAAGGCAGATACCTAATTGAGGATCTCAATTGAGCAAATGCCCTCCCCCTCCCCCGGTTACATAGCTCAATCAAAAGTGCCTCAACCAGGATCCAAGCTATCCCCAGCTAGCTGCCGCACGGCGGTTAATATCCGCCATTCGCTGACTACCTGCGCTGACAGTATCCGCAATAGTTGTGAGAATCATATTGAGCTCCTCCGCTGCTGTGTCCCATTCACGCTGAGCCTCCTGATAAGAATCCGAAGACTCACCCTCCCACGTAGAGACCATCGGCGCGATGCGCTTCTTCAAATCTCCGAGCAGCCCGTTGATAGTGCCAGAAGTGGAACGAATGTCATCCGCAGCACCGTCGATGCCGCCGAAGCTGTACCTAATTGGTTGCATTAAGAACCCTTTCCCCAAAAGGTGATGTGTGTTGTGTGATTCAGTGTTGTAATTGTGCGATCCGACAAAACGTTTAGAGGTTCAGCAACGACGCACCCGCTGCTGCCACCTGCTTGAACGACGACGCCCCCTCGTCCTCGCCCGCATCGAAGCTGCTGGAATTTGCGCGGATGTTATCCGCAATATCCGTCAGCGCATTGGATAGACGCATAGCTGCGTCATCCCAACGAAGCATCAGATCATCGAAGCTGTCTTTAGCCTGGCCCTTCCATTCCCCCGCCAGACCGTCCACGACGCCTCGAATGCGCCCCAGCTCGCCCTGTACTTCCGAGTTGACGCCATCGACGTCCCCTGCGGTAGTGGTCATTTGATCTGATTCGGCTGCAAATAGGTTTGCCACTGTTTCCCCCTTTTTCGTGTTGAGTGACTGATTAACGACGGCATTTTTACCTCCCCGCGCGAGCCAGCCAGCTTCCCGCGTTAAAAAACCCGTCATATTGTTTGGCGCGAAAAACCCCGATTCGGTTCCATTTTGGTTTTCCGACCTTTACCCCTACCTCCCCCCACCCCGCCCCAGTCACCTTCTCTACGCCCCTTGCGTATTACGGCACCGGCCGAGCGCTTACTACTGCCTGGTCGCATACGGGCCGTACCGGCGCAATAGTCCTTCCTCTGAACTGGCACCCCACACTGACTTGAGTTCCGTCCATCACTTTGTGATGCCAGAGCACTATCGAATTACCTGACGGCAGCCGCTCTTCTAGGACTACGACATCGGTGCCCAGTACTTGCCTGCGTTCCGGCGCGGACTTTGTCTCATCCCCGGCAACGGAGCTACTCAAAGCTGCTGCTAGATGTTCAAGCGCCATGTCCTGCGAAAGCGGATTAGCGAGCACCAATACGCGCATATCTCCGCCATCCACCGCAATCAGACGGTCGAACGGACTTGCCGAATCAAGCTCCCACCCGCCGGGAAATCGAGCTTCCACGCCTGCATTGGCCAGCATGACTACTGGAGCAGAATCGGGAACCGGTTTCGATGTGGGTGGAGGCGTAGTTACAGGTGGCGTAGTTACAGGAGGAGCCTGTGCGTGCGATGTCTCACGCTGCTTCTGCCTCCCCTCGTTCTCCCTGCCTATGCCGCCACTAATGAGCCATGCAGCAATCCCAACAATCAGCACCACCACCGTCAACAAACCAACGGCAGCTACTGACACAACTGTGCTTTGATTCGACACTGCGCTGGCTTCTCCCCTGGCTGCAGGATGCCTCCCCGCGAGATCCTCCAATTGCTCCACTTCACCGGCTTCAGCGTCGCCGATGCTTTTCAACCAGGCCGGATTTACGCACTCCCCGAGCCGCGAGGCTGGACAGTCGAAGACCAAAAACCCACGGTCGCGCAGACGATCGACTAGTAGAGCTCGCCGCGGGTTCGCTAGCCCAGGTGGAACTTCGCCGACGATGAACTCAATATCCTCCTGCCAGCGAGGCGGATACTCGGTAATACCGCGCCCACCGCTAACTTCCACATCATCAGGTATCCCCTGGGGTACATCCGGATACATGGTCAGCTGATAAGCCAGCGCAATAACTGTTTCCACCAGCGGTGCGCTGTCGTTCGCTCCGACCAAATGTGTCATCCGACTGTCAATGTGCCCACCGCTCAGACGAGTGACACAGACACGCGTTTCCTCTACTTCCACCAACACGCTATGAGACACAGTTGCCTCATCGAGTTCCACAACGGCGTCGGCAAGCGTCAGAATGTACGGATTGAGTTCGGCAGCCAATAGCGCGGAGGCCAGCCGGCACTGTCGCACAGCACCCCAATAGCTGGGCACAATGACTGTTTGCATGCTCTCGAGAAGCGGTCTAGGGCCATGCACAGCCAGTTCTGTGGTGTCTGCAGGTGCCGCGAGTCCCCACAGATGCCAGGTACCGTGGCGCAGCGTCGGGGTCTGCGTGGTGTCAGGAGAATCGACCCGAATCATCAACTGTCCTCCTGGTCACCAGCAGTATCCAACAAACCCAACTGCACAACCTGCGGACTCTGGCCGTGCGCCACCCAATAGCCACGACCCGGCGGCTGTTCGCAGGGCTTTACGCCGAGGATGGGGCCGTCGTCGCGTGTGCCATCCATAACAAAGACGCTGGCGCCCTGATCCTTAACCGCACCCATGACCGGGTCGTGGAGGGAACGCAACGCCCCGCTGATTCGACGGGCGAAAAAGATATTGAGCCCAATGTCGGCGGCGTGAGCGATGACTTCTGCCAGCGGCTGCAAGGGGTTACCCCGTGAGCCAGCCACGAGGTCATAGTCATCCACGATGACATTGATGGTTGGACCACTCCACCAATTTCGGGCCTTCAACTGCGCTGGAGTGATATCCGGTTGCGGGAGACGAGCCTTCAGTACCTCTGCCAGCTCCGCCAGCATGGGCGTCGCCACCGCAGCCGAGCCTGCATAGCCGGCCAGCCGCTCTTGGGGCACGGCCTCCATTAGCCCACGACGGTAGTCAATCACGACGAATTTCGAGTCCGACTGCGAGTACCGCAGCTGGTGAACGATGCCCCTCAGCGCGGCGGTTCTGCCACTGCCCGCCGAACCGAATATCAGTAGGTGGCGATCCTTTTCGGGGTGGAATATCACCGCGCCCAGACCGGCTTCTTCGAGACCCACTGCAATCGCACCTCTCGTCGCGGCCGCTGGTCGCGGCAAACGCGCAATATCAATCCGCCGCGGCAACAACTGGAGCTTGGGCGCCTGCTCACCGTGTGGCACCGTCTCTACAATCCGCTTGGTGTCCGCAGCACCGGTGAGAGCTACCAACATCGAAAAGCCGCCCGGCGCGACCCCACGTCCTGGGCTCTCCGGCACCAGCTCCGCTGCCTTACGATCAATCATTGAATCCATCGACTCCGCCTGACGCAGCTCAATCCGAGTACCAATCAGGTCGCGAACGGCAGGTCTCATGTCCGTCCACCGATGGGCTGTCAGCAGGACATGAATTCCCACCGCCAATCCATCTGCAACCAGCGCCTGCACATCGTCACTCAGCGCCGGAAGCTCCGTTTTGAACGCACCCCAGCCGTCAATGACCAACACCGAATCTGGCTGCCCTGCCGCCCGTGCTGCTTCCGACGAGAGCCATCCATTAGCGCGAAAGAGCTGTTCCCGACGACTTACCTCACGACGCAAAAAACCAAGCGTACGGCGAATAAGCTCCTCGTCTCCGCGGTGTGCAACCGACGCGACATGCGGCAACTCAGCCAGGTCGCTCAAGCCGCCCGCACCACAATCAACGATATAAAAATGCAGGTCACGGGCGCTGATGCCGTCGGCAAGCGCGAGGACCGCTGTGCGTGCAGCAGTGGTCTTTCCTGACCGCGGAGCTCCGACGATTGCCACGTGCCCGCCGGTTGTGCGCAGATCAATACGCAGTGGGTCTTGGCGCTGAAACAGCGGCTTGTCCACCAGTCCAATCACACCGGTCAATCGCTGTCGCGGCAGCTGCTCGTCGGGCTGGAACTCGATGGCCTCCGGTAATGGTGGCAGCCACACGCGATGCGCACGTGTCGGTACGTGCGATACCGCTGCCACCACGGCACCGAGCACCGTCTGCTCCGATGTCTGCACAGGCGGATCCACCATTCCACCATCGCTTGACGACGCACCGAAAGCCTCCCGCGTCCAATTTTCAGCGGTAAATTCAGCGACAGTGGCGACCTGCCCCTGCAGCCCCTGCTCTGCCCCAGCCGCCGCACCGTCAACAGGCTGCGGGCGGACCACCGGGCCGGAAACATACGCCGACCGAAAACGCACCGGCTCGGCGGCAGCAGATTTGATATACCCAATGCCCGGGATGGCCGGCAGATGATAGGCGTCCGGAACACCCAACACGCTGCGGGACTCCGCGACGGAAAAGGTCTTCAACCCAATGCGATAGGAAAGATGGCTTTCCAGCCCGCGCAAGCGGCCTTCCTCCAGACGCTGACTGGCCAGCAGCAAATGCATGTGCAAACTGCGCCCCAACCGACCAATCGCAACGAAGAGCTCGGCAAACTCCGGGCGTGCGGAGAGCAGCTCCGAAAACTCATCCACCACAATCAGCAACGCGGGCATAGGTGGCGCATCTATCTGCCCAGAGCGCCGGGCCTGTTCATAGTCGCTGACACCGGCGAAATTCCCCGCAGCGCGTAGCTGCTCTTGGCGCCGCGTCATCTCACCGCGCAGTGCGTCTTCCATGCGGTTGACCAGGATAAGCTCCTGCTCCAAGTTGGTAATCACCGCCGAGACATGAGGCAATTGATCCAGTCCCAGAAACGTCGCACCGCCTTTGAAGTCCACCAGCACAAAGTTCAACTGATCCGGACTGTGCGTGGCTGCGAGCCCTACCACGGTCGTTCGGAGGAATTCCGACTTACCCGATCCTGTGGCACCAACGCACAGACCGTGTGGGCCCATGCCGCCCTCGGCGCTCTCCTTAAAATCCAGATAGACCGGCGCGCCGCCGTCATCAGCCCCAACGGGAATACGCAGACGAGCACTGCCAGAGCGCGGTCGGTAGCGCAGAGTTGTCGGAGGCGGATACAACCCGAGCTCCTCCATAACCGGATCTTCCGAGGTCTTAACAGAATCATCTGCGCTTGTTGGCACTTCAAAACGCGCCAAGCTCCGCCCAAGAACCTCCGCTTCTGCTGGACTCAGCTGATCAGGTACACCAATCTCCTCCCTTCCGGACGCGGTTTCCGCATGCACAGTAGTGGTGGAAACGGCCAGCGCGATGCCATGGTTAACCGCGGCCTCCCACAACATTGACTGCGCCTCCACGACGGTCAGCAGAACTACCGAGGTCTCCGACCCCGCCTCGTCAAAAATCGGTGTCAGTTCAGTGACATCGAGCTGTCCGCTCGAATCCGCCAGCACAATCAGCACTGCAGCTGGCAGTGTGTCGATAGCCGTGAGCAGCTCCGTCAGCTGCGCACACGTCGCTGCCCGCAACCGCGCTGAGCCACAGGCATCAGTAACTGCGGGGTGCCCGTGGTGTGGTGTCCATTTCAGCCATTCCCACCCATCTCCCACAACTGCAATCAGGCAATCCTCCGGATGATGCAGCGCAGCGGCTTGGGCGACCATCGCTCGAGCCAGCCCCTGCGCCGCGGTATCTCCAGTGAGGGCGATAATCTCAAAGGCCGACACATCTATGGCAAAGGGCACTCCCTCAACCTGACGAGCCGATCGAATAACTTCCCGCAGTGCTACGGCGGAAACCGGATCCAGTTTCTCGGGCGCCGGAATTGCCGGCGGTGTCACAGGCGTTGTAGGCTGCTGCGTTGCCACCCCGATGCGCAGCTGCAAGAAATCCGGGTCCCCCTTTCGGCGTTCGCACGCCCGCCCCATCGCCCCCAGCTGCCACAGAGTTCCAGGCCGAGGGTGGATAAACTGCGCCGATTCACGCTGCATCCTCGCTGCTTTCGCCACCGCCCGGCGAATACTGGACAAATGCCTTTGATAGTCCTTCCGCGCCGGTGCCATGTCCTTATTTCCCGCCCCGCCCGACACCATCATGCCCACAGTGGAAAACACCATCATCAGCGGAAACATAAACGACATCGGGTTACGTCCCATCCCAGAGACAAACATCAACACCACCATGCCAACCACCGCCACGACCATGATCAACGGCATGAGTGCACGCATCAGCGGCACCGGCTGTGGCTCCGGCGCTTCCGGTGGCGCATCCGGCGCGATTGTGCCCGTCATAGGCTGCGGCACCGCTTTTCGGGTAGCCGAAATCCCCGCCCGTGCACTAGTCACAAAAATCCCCCCGCTATGTGTCGCCCCTTGTGTTCACTCGACGGCCAATCCCCCGACCAATCGGTGTGCACATAGCTTAAAACACACTCCGGATTCTCGCAGCGCATGGCCGAGACTGTTAGCGGGGGCACGCGCAGTTACTACCCCGAGTAGCGCTCTAACGAGTTGTACGCCACTCTAGAGGGACTAAAGCATGCAGAATTCATGGGGGAAATACATGCTGGGGGAACTCATTCGCGTGCGCATTGATGCCGCACACATGCCCGAAGACGCCAACCGAGCACACGCAGACCTTGCATTACCGACCAACGTCGCAATCGCCGCACTCGTACCGGATATCCTGCAAATTTTCGATATCGACATTGCGGACTTCCCGCTGGCACAGTGGCAGCTACGGACCGCCGCCGGCACGATATTGCTTGCCGACGACACCCTGAACGATGCCGGTATTGCGCCAGGCGAACGCCTGGTTGTTATCAACGACCCAGGGCCCGTGCCCAAACCTCGGCTCTTCGATGCCGCCGATGCTATTACCGACACCACCTATACCGACGGTATCGGTACGGCTGATTTAGTTGTTGGCTGTACCGCCGCCCTCGTAGCCACAGCTTCAATTGCAGCTGCCTCACTGAGCTTGAGCAGTACCGATTCCACACTGGCCGCGGCAATCAGCTTCATCGCACTGCTGGCAGTAGCCGGTGGACTGCGCCTGGCTCTGTTGTGTAGCGCAAAACCGGCGATTGTCATGTCCCTGGAGCTGCAAGTGCTCATTCTGGGCACCGCTTCGGGGCTCTGCTTCGTTGGCCTCGACCTACACCGCATACTCACCGACTGGCCGCCGACTGCTGCGATTAGCGTCGCGCTTGCCGTCACCGGTTTGGTTTTTCTCATTTCCAACACCGACGACGGCGACAACCGCATCACTGTTACCCTGGGCGCCGCGAGTCTCAGCGCTGCAGTTACCTTCGGTATTTACGCTGCGGCTGTCGCACTTTTCCAGAACTCGGTTCAATCAGGAGCACTCACCGCTGCTAGTGCAGTCATCCTGATACTGCTGGCACCTTCCCTGGCTATCAAGGCTGCCGGTATTCGCGTACCCAAAGTCCCTGCCGCCGGAGAGAGCTTCGATGACAGCGAAACTCCCGAAATATCCCACAACGCACCTAAGCGAGCGGGTTGGATTCTCGACGGCATCCTCTGCAGTGGCACCGGAAGTCTCAGCATTTTCACCCTGGTGGTACTTTTCTCCGGAGCCTATGCGAACAGGTGGTGGCCTCTGGGCATGGCTGCTGCTGTCATAGTCTTTTGTGCAATTCACTCCCGTGGCCAAGCCCGGAAAGTAGCTTCCACCTGCACTGCTTTAGCTGGTCTTGCCGTCATTGTGGCTGTCGCCTTTCAACAGTGGTTCGAAGGCAATTGGCCAGTTTCCGCTGGCCTTGTCGTCCCAATGCTTGCAGCCACCGCCTTAGCCGCATTTCCAGCGTCACGCATCTCACCTACAACGCGCCGCATAGCTGAGCTAACCGAGGCCTGCAGCATCGCCGTCATTCTGCCCATTGCGGCCATCATTGCCGAATTCCCTGAGTTCGTAAGTGGGTTCTTCCAGTGAAAAACCCACTTTTCATGAATGCCATAAAAACCCGTCTCACCGCCACGACCGCACTTTCCACGGTGCTTATCTCCACGTTGACGGCGGCCACCGCAGTAGCACCGTCGGGCATCGCACCAATAGCGGCTGCCCAGAACAGCCAGGACTGCGTGGCCACGATGCTGTCGTCGGAAAGCGCACTGCGTGAACCGACAGTGATCGAAAAAACTCTTCGGTTTCGCCAAGCATGGCAACTGACGACGGGTGCGGGGATTACGGTGGCGGTGATCGATACCGGGGTCTCACCCAATGAGCGCCTAGGCGAGGTTCTCGACGGTGGCGATTTTGTCGACGGCGACAGCGGGTTCGTAGACTGCGACGGTCACGGAACTCTAGTAGCCGGCATTATTGCAGGCCGGCCCGGTGCCGATGGTTTTGCGGGACTGGCGCCCGACGCGCACGTGTTGTCGATAAGACAAACGGCCGATGGCGAAGGCAATTTGGAGTCGCTGGCACAAGCTATCGACAGGGCCGTCGCGGAGGGCGCGAGGGTTATCAATATTTCGCTCACATCGTGTGCCCCGGCAGGTGTAATGCCCCAAGGTGCAACGGATGTTGCCGAGAGCGTCGCACGTGCGGAAGTCTCAGGCGCAGTAGTGGTCGCAGCGGCAGGAAATAAGGGCGATAGTTGTCAGGCCGGATCCGTAGCGTGGCCCGCAGTCCTGCCGGAGGTAATCGCAGTATCAGCAGTACAGTTCGACGATGCTGGCCAAGCACAACCCGCGGAGTATGCAATCACGGGACAATGGGTCAATGTCTCCGCTCCCGGCGGTCCCGTACTCGGTCCCGATCCGCGCACCCCTACCGGCCTCATAGACCGCCACGTGTTCGGGTCCGGGGATAACACCCGAGCTCAGCAAATCGCCGGCACCAGTTTTGCCACGCCAGCCGTGTCGGGAACGGCTGCCCTGCTGCTGGCACGAAACCCAGAGCTTTCCCCAGCACAGGTTCGCGACATCATCCTTAATTCCGCGAGCCCAATTAGTTCCGGGCTTGGCCTTGGCCGCGGCATCATTGCACCGTATGACGCTCTGATTTGGACCACTGCGGACACCGCCGCGCAGCACGCCGCCAATCCCGCTGCCGCGCCGGCTCCACCAGATCTGCTTTCTTCGCAGGAGCGCAATGCACCGCTCCGGGCGACTGGGCTGCTCCTGATATGCGCACTGGGCCTAGGTGCCTGGCTGCTCTCGCGCCCCAGACAGCGGCCCTAGCGCCGCCTGCTTACTCAGCTCAGGGCCTCCACGCAACGCGGCCAGAACTTCCCAGTCCACTGGCCGCGTACCACCGCTGTCGGCGTTGGATGATGCATTAAACCCGAGAGCAGCCAACGTCGTGCGATCGTGCACAGCAAAGCGCATTCCCTCTGGCGAAATGACGTGTACAGCCCCATTTACGCTTACTGCGATCGAGCTGCGCTCACGGCTGCGACCATCCACGAAACCGTCGACGGCCACACCCGAACCGTCGGCATGCGGGTAATCCACGTGCCGCCCCTCCGGAGCATGCTGCGACCACTGCACGAGAGCTTGCGGCCGTCCTGCTATCCGGCCGGTACACAGCCAGCCATCAGCATCGGCAAACGTCAGCGGCTTTTCAGGTAGTCCCGGGACTACTGGCGCATTCGCAACGGGAACTGCCGCCAGCTGCCCTTCACTGGCCTGCAGATCTGGACTATGCGCAGCTAATAGCTCTCCTAGCACCGGGGAGAGAATCGCGGCACCGTCGTCAAGCACGATAACGCGCCGCTGCCCGACCTCGACCACATTGCCGACTGTGTCGAATGGGGTGGCGAAGTGTGTGGGTGCGCCGCGGTTTGGAATTGCTGGCGCGGCCAGAATCGGAACCTCCGGAATCGTTCTGAGCAATGCAGGGGTGACAGGCCGGACTGCAGAGCGCTCCAACCCCAGCGCTCGAGAAACAGCGGCGTGCTCCGGATGGTTAATATCCAACCGCGAGCGGTAGCCCTGCGTAATCAGCCAGTGGTTTTGGCCATCGGCAACAACGGCACTGTCCGAGTGGGTCCGGGTAAGCTGCTGCGGTTCCCCACGTACTTCCTCAAGACGCGCAAGTGACTCTGCAACAATCCACGGTTGCCCGAGGTCTTGCACCGTCCGCTCGCATAAAGACAGTGCCAGCTCCGGCGCACCTACGCTGCCCGTCTTGGCAGCTCCCGAGGCCCCAGAGCCTGCCGGCGTGGCCGGAACTGCTGGTGCGCCCTCAATCCCGACAGCAAAACTGATGTCCTCTTTGTCCAACTCGCTACTGCGCACCCGTTTCGGCTCAGCAGGATTGCCCAAAATTAACCGCGCCGATGCGAGATTCGCGACTGGATGCAATCGACCATTGACACGTACATGTAGGCCCTCCGACCCTGACACGACAATCAGCTGCTCATTGGAGCTAGAACCGCCCTGCGGTCGCACCAACGACAGCACCGCAGTACCGGCGGCCAGTAAAACCACCAGCGCACAGCCGATAAACAGTGCTCGGGTTCGCGTGCGCAGAGGGTCGTGCAGCATTCGCGAATCCGCACGCACAAGCGCATGCTCAATCCGACGAATCAAGAATCGATGACCGCTGACCTGGCTAGGCGTGGTCGGTGTACGTGGCATGAGTTTCCCCCAAAACTATTCCCCCAAATAATCTCTACCCTGCAGAGTAAGCCAGGCCGCGCTACTGTGCGACCAGGGGAATTTTAGTGGGGAACATATTGGGGGGATTTTCACATGCCATTGTCATTGTGGCTGCTCATTACAGCAATAATCATCACTGCAGGCGCGCATGTCCCTGTGCGCGGACGCAGCCTTCGCGACCGGCTGCGACGCACCGAACCAGGACAGTTCATCGGACTACGTCTCACACCAGGTCTGCGTAGCCAGCTAAGCGCTGCGGATATCGTCTCGCTTGCCGACGACAGCCCAGTGACCCTGGATGCGCTGTGTTTTTATCACATTGCGCCGGAAATCCGCGGAGAGCATGCGCACCGCTACTTCCGAGCGGCCGAACGCTCCGGCACAACCCCTGAGCCCTGGACACATCTGGTGGCAACTCTTCCGGTGGAAGCCTCCACTGACAAAGCCCTACGCTTCCTCATCCACAGGCTGGGGACCCTTGGCATTCGCGTACGGCGATTAACGGCACAGGAGTGTGCTCTGACTGAGAGCTCTGCGGAGGTAGTACAGCTGCGCCGCACTGGACGTTCTCATCATGTGGCGGCGTTGGGGCGCAAACCGCACCTGTGGTTAAGCCGACAACGTGACGTCGCTATCACTAATGGTCCAGCGCAGGTCATAGGGGTCGGGAGCAGTGGACAAACCATCACAATGTGTCCCGCGAACCTTCCCCGATTGGAGGTCGACTGCGGAAATCAGGACATTTGTGAGTTGCTCATCGGAATGCTCTCGCTCGGCTATCGAGTAGGAATTCGCACGTCCCGTCCACATTTCTTTACTGTGGCTCTTGATCTGGGCGCAGTACTTCTCGCGCGAGCTGGAGACGACACCGTCGATGTGGTTGTCGTCGAAGAGTATGAGCCCGACCTGCGTACGGGAATCGCGAGAATCATCGAGGTCAGTCGTGCAGGTTCGCCCACGGCAGCAGCATCGGAAATGCCAGCTTCATGCCCTCGACTGGTGATGGGCGAATTCACCTGGACGCTATCTACCTCCCGCACTACCGATGAACTGCAGCCACTGGCTATGCGGGCAACTAGCGGTTCAGTCCCGGAATCAACGCGCCCAAATCTGGCAGACCGCCCGGCGCCGGGGAGCCGTCAGGCTCACCCTGCTGCGCTGGGTCATTCGGAGCACCATTTTCTTGGCCACCCGGCTGACCGCCTGCTGCAGGAGGCACATCCTCCTTCGGCATCTGTGCACCGGTGACATTGCCATTGTCGATAGTGGCAGCGCCCGCTGGTCCCGAGCACTCCAGAGTCGACGGGCCATAGGCCGCGCAGCTGTATCCGAATGCGCTCAACTGAGAATTCGCTGGCAGCGTCTTCATCTCACCCGCCGGCGGGAAAGTAAGGACCTCGTAAGTAACTCCTCCCGGATTCCAGGACACAGCATTGGCGGGAACCTCGTTCCCCGTGCCGTCATCGACCATCGGAGGATTGGCAAGATTCACCTGACAGGCCAAGTAGGCGTCACCGCTCAAATCGTTGAGGAAACAACGTGTCGTGCCATCCTCCAACTGAAAGAGTCGAGTATTTGGGCCGTCCGCCGGAGTGTAATCCGCATCATTGACCTGGGTGATTGCAGGAGTCTCCGTCGGCGTCTCTGATTCTGTCGATTTCGTCGACTCCTCAGTCGGTTTCGGCGGAGTCGAGGATTTAGTCTTTGCGGAAGAACTGACGGAGCGATTCGAGACTTCCGGCTTAGCCGGCTCGTCGTCTCCACATCCGGCCAGCGCGAAAGTCATCATCACACCGGCTGCGATCGTTGCCATAAATTTATTCATCCGCATGGTGTCCTAACCTACCCGACCATCGCTCCATCCCCTAGTAGCCGAGGGAGGAATTACTTCCGGAGAACTAGCTCGCATCTCGTCGATGCGTTCTGGCGTGATCACATCATTGAAAGCGAAGATGGTTACTTCCCTATCTCGATAAACAGGGGTTACCCCTGGAGCTACCCAGAGCCCTTCACCAGGAAACTCTAAATCCTCCTTGGAATCCCAAATACCCGGGGGTGACAAATAGATGAATCCCACGTTCAGCTTTCGGGCTGAGCGGTCGACATCGTTCACCCCATCCGGCCGATCGGGGTCTGGAAAACCGAGGTAATCAGCGTGCCAATACAGCATTGAGGTGGCAGTCCACTTATTCGCAACTGGCCAGTCATAGTGCGGGAACACTACCGGCAGATCATTGCGAGCGTACATCCAGCTGGACCCCTCCGGCGGATTCGTAAACGTGCGGTACTTATGTGCCTCCGGCTGCTCGGCCAACCAATCAAATGCCTTCAGGTCAGCATTGGAAATGATTTGCCATTCTCGAGGGCTCTTGTAGGCGAAATCTGCAGCGCTAGCATTAGACGCCACTCCATAGACGACGAGTACAGCAGAGCTCACCGTCGCTAAGCTCAACCCCAGAACCCACCCCGTCGATGGCACCTTTGACTCACTAATTCGAGCCGCCCACGCGCAGCCCCACGCCACGGCGATACCCGCAAACGCGGAATACAGATACGCGGTGACCATCACCAACCGGTGAGGCGTGGAATAGTGAAGCTCCGTGTACAGCGCGAGAATATCGCCCGGCACACCACCAAAATGATTGAGCGCGTGGGTCGTCATCAACACCGAAACAAACCAGGCCGGTACTACCCACACCCGTCGGCGCGAAGTACCTGCGAAAACCAAAACCGCCATCCCGATGAAACCGAGGATAATAATTGGCCAGAACGGCCGGAATTCCTCAGTGTGGCGAGTCAGCATTGTGGCGCCTCGATACCACGCATCGAAACGATCGAGGTCGTCTACTTCAGCGCTAACCGCGCGCACATCCTCGGTCTGAGAAGTTCCCGTAAGCCACTGCGGCAGTAGAACTGCCACTGCTGGCACAAAGGCGGCTGCAATCACCGCGACGTCGTAAAGCTTGGCGCGAACCGCACCCAGTTCAGGATGCGCGGGACGCGGCAGGCGGTAGCACAACCACCAGATTGCACCGAGCATAACAACTGTAGGCACCGATGCCGGATGGAGCTCTCCGATACCGATTATTGCAAGAGCGGCGCTCAAGATGCGCTGAGGTGCGTGTGGGAGCGACGTAGCAAAGGCAAAAACGGTAATCGCTAGCGCAATCGAGACCTGGTACGGCCAAGCCCCCACGAAGACCCCGACGGGCATCAATACCGGAAGCGCTGCGGAAACAAGCGCCGCAACCCCCGCGGCAACGGCGGTGGACAGCTTTTGGCGATCAATAATTCGCCAGGTCAGCGCCGCAGCAGCCGTGGGTATGGTCACGGCCGGAATGATAATGCCGAGGTAATTGACCGCCTCGGTGATTGGTAGACGGACAATCAATACCCAAAGCGCACCGAACGCATGCCATGCGGCGGGATAGTAGGACACCGCCTGAGTTTCCACATTCTGGATCTCGCCCATCCTAGTGGCCGAGGCCATGCCATCTTCCGTAATCGAACGGAGCACACTTGCATGCCAGAGTGTGTCCCAGCCTTGCTGGATGGTCGCCATCCCCTCGGACATTGAAGCGATGCGGCCGATAGCGGTCCACGTGAGAACCGCCGCTGCGATGATGACCCCGATACTTGCGATTAGCCCATAACCCAACTCGCGCCATCGACTTGCGGCGAGCGGCTGCGCCTCGGCCGACACCGAGCGATCGACACTACCGCGCCGTCGCCGAATCAAAGCGCTGCCGCCACGCCAGCACAGCGCGAGAAGTAATGTCACGGCGCAGCAGATAGACGCACTGACCAAGGTGAAGCGCACATCGATAGCGCCGAGCACCCACCCTGCGGTGCCTGCGATACCAAACGTCACCGCAGGACCGAGGGCCAGCGCCCACGGTGTACGAACGCCGCTGGCTCGCACTACAACAGCGCCGGGGATTACGAGCAGCGCAACCAAGCTAACAATTGCCCACACCACTACCGAACACTCCTCCTACGGTCACTTTCTTCAGGGAATTTTACCGAGAGCTTGTACATTTAAGCCTCGTCCACATCTGTCCGGGCATCACGACGCTCACGGGTCTGCTCCGCCCTGGCCGCCAGATCAGCATCGGCGGGGTAATCAACACCTACCAGGCTGAGCCCACGCGCCTCTGCCACCGGGACCAACGGGGAACGCTTCTCTTCACTCAACAACTGTTCAGTGAATCCAACCTCACGCCGCCCTTCACCGACGCTAAGGCAGGCCCCTACCAGTGAGCGCACCATAGACCAGCAGAACGCGTCGGCAGTCACATGGGCCTCGTACAGCTCCGGTTCTTCCCGCGTAGATACGTCGAGCCACTGGAACCGCTGTAAATCTCTAGTGGTTGTGGCATGTGGCTTGTGTCGACAAAAAGCGGCGAAGTCATTGAGCCCCAGTAGAGCATCAGCTGCCACCTGCATACGGTCGATATCCACTGACCGTCGCCAGTGGGCCGTATCGCGAGCACGGGTAGGAAGCGGGCCACTGACGCAACTAGTGACACGATAGACATAATGCCGACGTAACGCGGAAAAGCGGGCATCGAAACCCGGGGGCGCAAACGAGGCGCCCCGAAGCGTCACGTCCGCGGGCAATAGTCGCGCTACACGACGAACCAAATTACCCGGGTCCCCTGCGATAGAACGTGTGTCTAAACAAGAGACAGGAACATCTGCGTGAGCCACCTGACCGGAGGCATGAACGCCGGCATCTGTACGACCGGCCACAGTCAGTTGCACTGGAGTGCGCAACACCTTCTCCAGAGTGGATTCCAACGTCGCCTGCACAGTCCGCACCGGTTCTCCCGTAGGCTTATCGCGCTGAGCAGCCCAACCGTGGAAATCTGTCCCATCATAGGCAATGTCAAAACGCAACCGAACCAGGTCGGAGGCGGTACTCCCCGTAGCGGCACGATCGGGAGAATCGCACGGGGTATCCGGAGTCGTTGGCGTAAGTGATGTCACGGTTAACAGATTGTAGCCGCGACCCCGGATTAGAAAATCACCAGTTTCCACCGAAGGGCCTCCGTACAGCTCCCAATGTTGGTACGTAATCTTCGGTGTAACCGGAGACAGAACTGGGGTCGGGCGCTGTGCGCCGTCGTCAAGCACAAAGAACCCCCGGTAGAGAGTTCAGATATGAACTACTCGACGGGGGTTCAAAGCTGTGACGGCCAAAAGCCGTCGGCGAGGGGATTTACTCCTCCTCTGCAGCCTCAGCTTCAGCAGCCTCAGCCTCGGCCTCTTCGGCCTTTGCCTCTTCAGCCTGCTTGGAAGCAGCGGCGCGAGTTGCGCGAGTTGCCTCAGCAGTTGCGGTCTCTTCCTCAACCAGAGCGATCAGAGAAATCGGGGCGTTGTCGCCCTTGCGGTTACCCAGCTTAATGATGCGGGTGTAGCCGCCGTCGCGATCAGCGAACTGCGGACCGATCTCGTCGAACAGCTTCTTAACTGCGTAGTTGTCGTTGAGCAGCTTTGCAACGTTGCGGCGATCTGCGAGAGTGCCGCGCTTTGCCTTGGTAATCAGCTTCTCAACGTACGGACGCAGCAGCTTGGCCTTGGTGTCGGTGGTCTTAATCTTGCCGTGCTCGATGAGCTGCTTCGCGAGATTGGCCAGAATCTTCTTCTGGTGCGAAGCGGAGCCGCCGAGACGGGAACCCTGCTTAGGGGTAGGCATAGGTATCTCCTCGTTTTAATGAAGTCGCGTCGGTGAACTACTCGTCGTAGCCAGCGCTTGCGCCATCAGTCCAGTCAGCGTCATCGCCCGAGGCAGCGTCCAAATCAGCGACAGCAGCCGGGTCGAAGTTGTTCGGGGAATCCTTCAGAGCCAGGCCAAGCTCAGCGAGCTTTTCCTTGACCTCATTGATGGACTTGTCACCGAAGTTGCGGATATCCAGCAGATCCGACTCGGTACGAGCAGCGAGCTCACCGACAGTGTGGATCTCCTCACGCTTTAGGCAGTTGTAGGAGCGCATAGAGAAGTCCAGATCCTCAATCGGAGTCTGGTACGCAGCGACATCCTCAGCCTCGCGCGGGCTCGGGCCAATCTCGATGCCCTCAGCAGCCTCGTTCAGCTCGCGTGCCAGACCGAACAGCTCAACCAGAGTCTTGCCTGCCGACGCCATTGCGTCGCGGGCGGTGATCGAGTTCTTGGTCTCGACATCGATGATCAGCTTGTCAAAGTCGGTGCGCTGCTCAACACGAGTAGCCTCCACCTTGTAGCTGACCTTCAGAACTGGCGAGTAAATCTGGTCCATCGGAATGCGGCCAATTTCGCCACCGGAGTTCGGGGTCGCCGGCACGTAGCCACGACCACGTTCAACGATCATCTCAATATCCAAGCGACCGGATTCGTTGAGAGTAGCGATGTGGTGATCCGGGTTATGAATCTCCACACCTGCTGGGCACTCAATGTCTGCAGCGGTCACCGCGCCTGCACCTTCGCGACGCAGGTAAACGGTAGCCGGCTCGTCGAACTCGCTCGAGAGCACCAGACCCTTGATGTTCAGGATGATGTCGGAGACATCTTCCTTCACGCCCGGGATAGTGGTGAACTCGTGCAGCACACCGTCGATGCGGATGCTGGTGACTGCAGCGCCCGGAATGGACGACAGCAACGTACGACGAAGAGAGTTACCGAGGGTGTAACCGAAACCCGGCTCCAGCGGTTCGATAACGAACCGGGAGCGAGAGGAATCAATGTAGTCCTCAGTCAGCGTTGGGCGCTGGGAAATGAGCATTTTCGAAAATCCTCCAGGTGGCGACCGCTATATGACGCCATAGGGAATGAATGGATGCAAGCGAAGTTAGTTATTACTTCGAGTAGAACTCGACGATCAGCTGTTCCTGAAGCGGAATGTCGATCTGTGCGCGTTCCGGGGTCTGGTGCACGAGGATGCGCAGGGACTCAGGAACAACCTGAAGCCATGCCGGGACGACAGCGTCGACCAGGTTCTCCTGTGCCTCTTCGAACCACATCATCTTCTGCGACTTCGGGCGCACGTCGATGATGTCGTACTGGCTTACCTGGAAGGACGGCACGTTGATCTTCTTACCGTTAACGGTGAAGTGGCCGTGGGAAACCAGCTGACGAGCCTGGCGACGAGTACGAGCCAGACCAGCGCGGTAGACAACGTTGTCGAGACGCGACTCCAGCAGGACGACGAGGTTATCGCCAGTCTTGCCCGGACGACGGTGAGCCTCGGCGTAGTAGCGACGGAACTGCTTCTCCATCACGCCGTAGGTGAAACGTGCCTTCTGCTTCTCCTGGAGCTGGAGCAGGTACTCCGACTCCTTGATACGAGCGCGACCAGCCTGCCCCGGAGGGTAGGGACGACGCTCGAAGTTCATGTCGCCACCGACGAGGTCGACGCGGAGACGACGGGACTTACGGGTTGCGGGACCGGTATAACGGGCCATTTCTGTTCTCTCCTTACCCTATTCCTAGACGCGACGACGCTTCGGCGGACGGCAGCCGTTGTGCGGCTGAGGGGTCACATCCGAGATCGAGGACACCTCAAGGCCAGCAGCCTGGAGGGAACGGATGGCGGTTTCGCGGCCCGAACCCGGACCCTTAACGAAAACGTCAACCTTCTTCATACCGTGCTCCATGGCCTTACGAGCAGCGTTCTCGGCAGCCATCTGGGCAGCGAACGGAGTGGACTTACGGGAGCCCTTGAAACCGACGTGACCCGAGGAGGCCCACGAGATAACAGCGCCCTTCGGGTCCGTGATGGACACGATGGTGTTGTTGAAGGTGGACTTGATGTATGCGTGGCCCTGAGCCACGTTCTTCTTTACAACGCGACGGCCGGTACGACGGCCGCGTGCGGACTTCGGAGCTGCCATGTTTTACTTCTTCTTTCCGGCGATCGTCTTCTTCGGACCCTTACGCGTACGAGCGTTGGTCTTGGTGCGCTGACCACGGACCGGCAGGCCACGACGGTGGCGCAGACCCTGGTAGGAACCAATCTCAATCTTGCGGCGGATATCAGCCTGAACCTGACGGCGGAGGTCACCCTCGACCTTCCAGGTGGCCTCAATCACGTCACGCAGCGCGGCGACCTGCTCATCAGTGAGAGCATCGGTACGCAGGTCCGGAGAGATGCCAGTCTTCTCCAGCAGCTCATTGGCACGGGCAGGGCCGATGCCATAAATGTAGGTAAGAGCGACCTCCATACGCTTGTTGCGTGGCAGGTCAACTCCAGCAAGGCGTGCCATACGGCAATTTCCTTCCGGTTGATGCGGTGGTTTACTCCACTGCCACCCTTCCCAGGCCCGGCTTACTCGGTCGGACGCCGAGTCGCGCAGGTGTTATAGAAAGGCTCCAGCCACCGTTGCCGGAGGTAGTCTCGCTTACTTCTGTGGAAAAGCTTTCATAAAGAACCGGCGCGCCAATCTGCTGAGACGCCAGGCCTCAACATCACGCGGCCGTCACCAGAAGCAGCTAGGACGGTGGAGTTTCTGTCTAGTTAGTAAATAAGCCCATAACCACTACCAACAGTGGTCAGGTCGATTTACTTGTAGCGGTAGACGATTCGCCCACGCTCGAGATCGTAGGGAGAGAGCTCCACTACGACTCGGTCTTCCGGGAGAATACGGATGTAGTGCTGGCGCATCTTGCCACTGATATGGGCGAGCACCTTGTGCCCGTTGTCCAGCTCCACTCGGAACATCGCGTTCGGCAAGGGCTCGACGACGCGACCCTCAACCTCAATTGCGCCTTCCTTTTTAGCCATGTCCTCCACGTCTCTCTGGCGGATACCCGGGACAATCCCGGCACCAGTTGGGAAATCTCTACTCTGCCTGGTGTTTTAGCAGTTCCGTGCAGGGATAATCATCACTGCAGCGACACTGCGCCCACACCATCGCCCAACTTTACACGCGACCTGCGTTTTTACCAAATACGACCATTATGGGACCGGTTGCAAGCGACGGCAGGCTGGTTCGCTCCACCCGTTCAGAATTCATCGCAGCCTTTATGGCAACATTCTGACCTTTCGCTTGGCCCTCACGCACTAGTTATTCGTATCGAGGAGTCAAAATACGGGGGCCGTCCGCCGTGGCGGCAACTGTATGCTCCCAATGGGAGGCCGGCATTCTATCCGCGCTGACGACCGTCCAGCCGTCGTCAAGCTCATCACTACCCCACTCGCCGCCGAGAATGAGCATCGGCTCAATGGCCAATACGGAGCCTTCGACGATGCGGGGGCCCTTTCCAGCTTTGCCCTCGTTGGGCAGGAAGGGGTCCATGTGCATCTCCCGCCCAATGCCGTGCCCGCCATATCCATCTACGATGCCGAGCTCAATATCGTGGCGCAGTTCAGCCTCACGGGTGGCCATTTCAAGCGCATACGAAATATCGGTGAGGCGAGCGCCCGGAACCATGGCCTTAATACCTTCGGTGAGGACCTCTGATGTCGCAATGTTCAGTTTTTCGACATCTTCACTCAGCTTTCCGACGCCGAACGTAAGTGCCGAATCACCGTGCCAGCCATCCAGGATTGCGCCACAGTCAATTGAGACTAAATCACCATCGGCGAGAACCGTAGAGCTTGACGGAATGCCGTGGACAACAACTTCATTCACAGATGCGCAGACAGACGCCGGAAAACCTTCATAGCCAAGGAAGGACGGCGTTGCGCCAGCATCGATAATGACCTGGTGCGCGATCTCATTGAGATCTGCCGTGGTCACCCCCGGCTTAGCAGCGTTTCTGCAAGCCAGCAATGCACGACCGACAATCTCGCCGGCCGCTTGCATCGCATCCAATTCTCCCTCGGTGCGGGCAGGAACTACTTTGCGGCGGCGTCGAAAACTCATCACGCTGGTTGAGTCTACTCTGACTTAGAAGGGAACCACCGGCTAGCCGAATCCCGCCACCTACGAGGGCATCGCTCCCCCAGCCAGCGCTCTGCTTCATGTATTTCTACGAGGCGTTGCATGGGAATCTTTATGGATGTTCATTCGTGACGCTTAATCTGCAATCGGCTTGCTTCGTTTTTCGGGCGGTTTACACCCAAAGTTGAGCTGCCCTACGATAACTGGCATGCATTCACTGTTGAAGTCCGCGCAGACTGCGGGCGCTGTTATTGTCACCAGCTCACTTTTCCTGGTTGGCGCTTGCTCAAGCAATCCCGAACCGTCGCCAGCGCCGACTATCCCCTCCACTTCCCCTGCCGCGGAATCGCCGGAGACCCCTGGAAGCACCTCGGGTTTCATGGGCACCTCTGCACTGCCTGAGTCAATCCAAAACTTCACACCTGATGCAATTAAGGAGGCGATTGGCAGCTGCGTCGAGTCGGATGACTCTAAACCCGTCATTTTTGGCAGCGAGAGCGTACATGGCTTCACCTGCGTAATGGCAGTTGGAGACGGTGGCACCGCAATGCTCAGTACGGCCGAGGACCCGGCCACTGTCGAGCGCATTAACGAAAAGGCTGAGTCCGTCGAAAACTACGTACCATACGAGCTACCCGGCAAGCACGCATTTAGCGGCATAAACAAGGGGTCCCCTTTCGTTATGGTCATTGACGAGGCCAACCGCATCTACCAAGAGTTCGTTTTCGCGAATATCAGCGCTGAGGCCGCGCAGCCACTCATCGACCAGATTATTCAGGACTTCCAGTAGCCCTCACTATCGGCTGCCCCCCCCCACCCCCCGCCCCAGACCCCAACAGCCACACACAAAAGCCGCCCTTCCAAACCTCAACGGTTCGAAAGGGCGGCTTCAACAACCATCTACAACCGGCAAACCCATCGGCTCCAGCCAGCAAAAAAGCTAGAGCGTCTAGTTATCCGGCGCGCCAGGAGCTTAGTTCAGCTTCTCCAGCTCAGCCATCGTGCGCTCGTTAATCTCCTCAACGGATCCCTCAGCGGCAATCTTGATGATCTTCTCCGAGTAGTAATCCAGCAAAGGAGCGGTCTCATTGGTGTACACATGCATGCGGTTGCGGATGACCTCTTCAGTGTCGTCTGCGCGACCACGGGCCAGCATGCGCTCGACTACGACATCCTCAGAAACGTCGAACTGTACGACCGCATCCAGCTCAGTGCCGAGGTTGGACAGCAGACGCTTCAGCTCTTCTGCTTGACCAACAGTGCGCGGGAAGCCATCCAACAGGAACCCCTTGGCAGCGTCGTCCTCGTTCAGACGGGACTCGACCATACGCACAGTCACGTCGTCCGGAACAAGGTTGCCGGCGTCGATGTAGGACTTCGCCTCAATGCCGAGCGGAGTACCTTCACCGATGTTTGCGCGAAACAGGTCACCGGTGGAGATGTGTGGGACACCGAGCTTCTCCGAGAGGATAGCTGCCTGAGTGCCCTTGCCTGCACCGGGAGGACCTACAAGTACGAGTCGCATTACTTCAAGAACCCTTCGTAGTTACGTTGCATCATTTGGCTTTCAACCTGCTTGACCGTCGTCAGCGCAACACTGACCAGAATCAGCAGGGCTGTACCTCCAAACATACCGCCTCGACCAGCGTTCGCGTCGCCAAGCCCCATATCAAGAGCGACATTTGGCAGAACAGCGATCAGTGCCAGGTACAGCGAGCCGACAGTCAGCAGGCGAATCAGGACGTAGGACAGGTATTCAGCAGTCGGACGCCCCGGGCGGAAGCCCGGAATGAATCCGCCGTACTTCTTCATGTTCTCCGCCTGCTCGTGCGGGTCATACTGCACGGAAGTGTAGAAGAAGGAGAAGAAGATGATCATCAGGAAGAACAGCAGAATGTACTGCCAACTGGACGGCGCCAGCAGGTACTGAATGACATTGCGCTGCCACCAGTTGTCCATGTTCGGATTCGACTGACCGGACTGAACAATCTGGGTAATCAGAACCGGCACGTAAATCAGAGAGGACGCGAAGATGACCGGGATAACACCGGCCTGGTTCACCTTCAGCGGCAGGTAGGTGGAAGATCCGCCGTACTGGCGACGACCAACCATGCGCTTTGCGTACTGCACCGGAATACGGCGCTGTCCCTGCTCAATGAAAATAACGCCGATGATGAGAATCAGCACGGCAACAATCACGGTGGCGAACACGACACCGGTAGTGGAGCGCAGAATGTTCGCTCCCTGCGCCGGCATACCAGCGGCGATACCGGAGAAAATCAGCAGTGACATACCGTTGCCGACGCCTCGGTCAGTGATGAGCTCACCCATCCACATGACCAGCACGGCACCGGAGGTCATCACAACGACCATCACCACGAGGTCAAAGACACCCGCATCCTTTACCAGCAGCGACTGCGAGCCGCCCAGCAGGGCGCCGCGGTCTGCCATGGCCACAATGCCCGCAGACTGCAGCAACGCCAACGCCACTGTGAGGTAGCGGGTGTACTGGGTCATCTTTGTCTGACCCGACTGCCCTTCCTTCTTCAACTGCTCGAAGTGTGGAATCACCACCGTGAGCAGCTGGACGATAATCGAGGCCGTAATGTACGGCATAATGCCGATGCCGAAAATCGCCATCTGCAGCAGAGCGCCACCTGAGAACAGGTTGATCAGCGAGTAAACGCTGGACTGATCTTTCGAAATCTGCTCGAGCTGCGCGTTGACCAACTGGTAGTCGATACCAGGGGTTGGAATCTGCGAGCCGATTCGGTACAGAATGATCATCGTCAGAGTGAAGAAGATCTTCTTACGCAAATCGGGATCGCGCAACGCCGCAATGAGACCGGAAGCCACGTGCATCCTCCCGAGGTCAAGAAATCCGCTTCTTCCACGCTTTTCCCGAAAGACTTACCCGCTTAGCCGCCAGTAGTCTCCCGCTTTAGTTAAGCCACGCGGATGACGTATTCCTCAAACCTTTAATTGACAGTATTTGACGTAGTGAGTCTACCAGCGTTTCTCCATATCGTCGCAATACGCCTCTATATCACCGTTAGTACAGCGCCCCGTCAATCACCCTCTTTTCGCTTGACGACGATTCCAGCGCTCATCCCCTCTGAGCCCCCGCCCTCTCATGTGCTCCACCCAACCTTCTCAAACAAAACTTGAACAGTGTTAAAGTTTTGCTCTGTGAGTACCTACAGCATCCGCATGCGCTCCAGCGCCGATGGCTGCCATATCTCTGGCGCTGAGCGTCTTGCACCGGCCACCGAACTACCTCAGTTGGCTTCTGCTATGACTAGCCGTGCACTTCACCACGACAAGGGGCGAGCCGACACAATTCACATCACTGCGGACAAGATTGATGAGTCGACCATCAGCACCGTGCCGGCGTTAGTCCCCTTTCTAGAGTCGAACTCCAGCCCTGGGGACGCCCGCAAGCTCATTACTCAACGCCTACGCGCTGCAGGTATACAGGCAGCTGATATCGCCGTCGAGATGGCCTATTCACTCACAGGTCTCCGCGGCGCCGCCCTCATCGACGCCTCCTCCGGTGAGCGGCTCGACCCAAACCCTGCCCGCGGTGTACGGGTTTCCACTTTTGATGCCATCTCGCACCCCAGCAAGGACTGCACCAAGGATCATTTTCACGAGGCACTCATCCTCGCATCCAAGGTTCACAGCGCCCCGGGCATCGTTGCAGAAATCTGCCTCTCCGACGATCCCTTTTACACGCGTGGCTATCTCGCACTGGACGGAGGCTTCCACCGTATCCCAAATATCAAGGACCACGGCAGCACTCTTGGAACTCGCATCTTCATCGTTGAACCCGGCACCGATATCCCCGAGCTAATCGATTACCTGGAGAACACGCCGGTCTATATCGAGCTCCCAGCTGACGCCAGTTTTTCGACGGACACTACCGGCCTCAGCAGCGACCTCTCAGCAATCGCCGCCCAAAGAAACACGGCCTGGGCCGGTGCAGGACTTGCCCGCACACTGCGCACTTTCGAAACCGCACAACTACCGCATAGCCGAATTGACGGAGCCGACTACCTATTGTTTTCTTCTTCGGACTACCTCGGCCTGTCCACGCACCCTGAACTCGTCTCAGCTGCCACCGAGGCAATTGGGCATTTCGGCACCGGGTCCGGCGGGTCTCGCCTGACCACCGGCACTAGCATCCACAGCGCACTTGAAAGCGAACTCGCGCAGTTCTTCGGTTTCGACGATGCCGTTCTCTTTGCGACTGGCTACCAGGCGAACCACTCAACCATCGCTGCCATCGCCACCGCCGACGTTGAAATCTTCTCCGACGCCGCCAACCACGCCTCGATCATCGACGGATGCCGCAATGCCCGGGCTAAAGTCACGGTCTTTCCGCACGCTGACTATCAGACGCTCGACCGTCTCCTCGCAACATCGAGCACCCGCCACAAACTTGTCATCTCCGACTCCGTGTTCTCTATGTCAGGCGAGGTCATCGACGGCCCGACACTCGAGCGCACCTGTCACCGTCGCAACGCATGGATGATGCTTGACGACGCCCACGGCGTCGGAGTTATCGGAGAACACGGTCGTGGCACTGCAGCACACCTGGACATTCGCCCGGACATTGTGGTCGGCACCGCGAGCAAGGCTCTCGGTGCCGAAGGAGGATACGTTCTCTGCTCGGCACCAGTTGGCGAACTGCTACGCAATCAAGCCCGTAGCTACGTGTACTCAACGTCCATGAACCCTGGTTCTGTCGCAGCTATCCGCGCAGCGTTGAAGCAGTTGGAGGTTGGGGACGTCGTCAAGCGATTGCAACGTAATATTGCGCGCGTCCGCTCCCTGGTTGGCGCGCAGTCAGACCCCGCATCTGCCATCATCCCGCTGCCCGTCGGGGACGAGACCGAAGCGATGGACGCCTCAGCACAGTTGGCGGAGCTAGGCGTGTTTATACCTGCAATTCGCTATCCGACGGTGCCCCGTGGTGAGGCAATGTTGCGATTGACCATCACCGCGCTGCACACCGACGCTGACATCGACCAACTGGAGTGGGCTCTGCGAACCACCGACCTGCTGTAAGCCAGCGGTTTGCGCTGCCCTCCCCTCCAATTTCCTCCCCTCTCAATACAAAAAAGCTCCTAACCACATGGGTTAGGAGCTTTTCTATTAAAGCTTAAATGCTTTAAGCCTCAGTGACAGAGCCGCCTGCAGCCTCGATCTTGGACTTTGCGGAGCCCGAGAACTTGGTTGCGGTGACGTTGACGGAGACGTTGATGTCGCCGTCGCCGAGGACCTTCACCGGCTGGTTAGCGCGGACGGCGCCCTTTGCAACCAGGTCGGCGATGGTGACGTCGCCACCGTTCGGGAACAGACGCTCCAAATCCGAAACGTTGACCACCTGGAAGGTGACCTTCGCCGGGTTCTTGAAGCCCTTCAACTTCGGCAGACGCATGTGAAGTGGCATCTGGCCACCCTCGAATGCTGCCGAAACCTGCTTGCGGGCCTTGGTGCCCTTGGTGCCGCGACCAGCGGTCTTACCCTTGGAAGCCTCACCACGGCCGACGCGAGTCTTCTTCTTCTTAGCACCCGGAGCCGGGGCCAAGTCGTGGAGCTTAATTGGTTCGCTCATGGTTTACCTACTCCCCCGCTACTTCTTCAACCTCGACCAGGTGACGCACAACGTTCACGAGACCGCGCACAGCCGGAGTATCCGGGCGGACGACGGAATCGTTGATGCGCTTCAGGCCGAGGGTGCGCAGCGAATCCTTCTGCTTCTGCTTGGTACCAGCGGTACCACGGACCTGGGTAATCTTCAGTGCCATGGAAATCACGCTCCCTGACCTGCGCGTGCGCGCAGCATACGTGCTGGGGTGACCTCTTCGAGGGACTTGCCACGACGTGCGGCGACCTCTTCAGGGCGAACCAGCTGCTTGAGAGCATCAACGGTTGCGTGAACAACGTTGATGGAGTTGTTGGTACCCAGCGACTTGGACAGAACATCCTGAACACCGGCGCACTCGAGAACCGGGCGGACAGCGCCGCCGGCAATCAGACCGGTACCCGGAGCAGCCGGGCGCAGCAGCACGATGCCAGCAGCGGTCTCACCCTGAACCGGGTGGGTGATGGTGCCAGCAATCATCGGGACGCGGAAGAAGTTCTTACGAGCCTCTTCAGCACCCTTCTGGATAGCTGCCGGTACTTCCTTGGCCTTGCCGTAGCCGACGCCGACCATGCCCTCGCCGTCACCGACGATGACCAGAGCGGTGAAGCTGAAGCGACGACCGCCCTTGACGACCTTGGAAACTCGGTTAATAGTTACTACGCGCTCGATGTACTGCGAACGCTCGTCCTGCTGGCGACGGTCGTTACCGCGGCCACCACGACGGTTGTTGTTCTTGTTGTCAGCGGAGTTACGTCCGCCTTCGCGCTTATCGCGTTCCGACATCACGCATTCCTTCCGTTGGACTTGTAAGTGCGCATTAGAACTTCAGACCACCTTCACGGGCAGCCTCGGCCAGAGCAGCAACGCGGCCGTGGTACTGGTAGCCACCGCGGTCGAAAACGACATTCTCGATGCCAGCATCCTTAGCGCGAGCAGCAATCAACTCGCCGACCTTGGCGCTCTTGGCCTTCTTGTCGCCCTCGAAGCCACGGAGATCTGCGTCCAGAGTGGAAGCAGCGGCCAGGGTACGACCGATAGAGTCGTCGATAACCTGAGCGGTGATGTGGCGGGAAGAGCGGTGCACGACGAGGCGCGGTGCCTCGGAGGTGCCGCGGACGTTCTTGCGCAAGCGTGCGTGACGGCGGGCGCGGGCGACACGACGACGAGTCGAGATGTCCTTGCCTACCGGGAGGCGCTTTTCGTTGGTGTTGCTCATTACTTACCCGTCTTTCCGATCTTGCGACGGATCTGCTCGCCATCGTAACGAATGCCCTTGCCCTTGTAAGGATCATCCTTACGCAGACGACGGATGTTAGCTGCGAGCTGTCCGACCTGCTGCTTATCAATACCTGTGATCGACAGCTTGGTGGTGCCGTCGACATCGAAGGTGATACCTTCCGGTGCTTCGATCAGGACTGGGTGCGAGTAGCCCAAGGAGAACTCGAGGTCCTTGCCCTTCTTGGCGACACGGTAACCAACACCGAAGATTTCCATCTTGATGGTGTAGCCCTCGGTCACACCGACAACCATATTGTTAATCAGCGAACGGGACAGGCCGTGCAGGGAGCGGCTCTTGCGGTGGTCATCCGGGCGGTTGACCACAATCTCATTGTCCTTCAGCTCAACGGTAATTGGAGCCGGGATAGAGACAGACAGCTCGCCCTTCGGGCCCTTGACGGAAACGTCCTGGCCGTTGACCTGTGCAGTAACATTTGCCGGGACAACGACAGGGTTCTTACCAATACGAGACATTGTGTAGTTCCCCCTTTACCAGACGTAAGCGAGGACTTCCCCGCCAACCTTCTTCTCGTAAGCCTGACGGTCAGTCAGCAGGCCCTGAGACGTGGAGATGATAGCCACGCCCAGGCCACCGAGGACCTTCGGCAGGTTAGTGGACTTTGCGTAAACACGCAGACCCGGCTTGGAGACGCGACGCACGCCAGCGATCGAACGCTCGCGGGACGGGCCGTACTTCAGGTTCAGGGTCAGGGTCTTGCCGACCTTGGCGTCCTCGACTGCGTAGTCCGCAATGTAACCCTCAGACTTGAGGATCTCGGCGATGTTAGCCTTCAGCTTGGACGACGGCATCGAGACAGAGTCGTGGTACGCGTTGTTAGCGTTGCGCACGCGCGACAGCATGTCGGCGATTGGGTCAGTCATGGTCATGGTTAGTGACCGCTTCCTTTCTCGCTGCGGTTCCTTCCCACCTCGTGGCTAACTCCAATGACCGCGCAAACAGCAACTGTCACACGACGAAAGCTTAAGTTGGAGCGATTACCAATATCGTGATTCCGGCGATTTAAGGGCTACTGTTCGCCAACTCGGTTCAATAGCCGAGTCAGCTCGCCACCCAGGTGACGCCAGAGACGATGCGAGGCGAGGGGCCTACAGCAAAGTTCTTACATTTTTACTGCCGCACCTCTTACAGAGGGCAGACCTGGTGATACTAACAAATACCGGCCGAAATGCAAAAACGCCGCGGCTGGACGTTAGTCCGCTCGCGGCGTGAAGCCCCACCAATTAGCAGTGGAACTCAATTTCTAGCCGATATGGCGCCGGCTAGAGGAAATTAGTAGAGCTGGTCGGCGATGATGTTACCCATAGCCTTTTCGCCAGCCACCGTCGGGTGATTGGTCATCGGGCCCATCACCGGATCTGCGAAACCGGCGACGAAGCGCTCATCCGGGTTTGGGTTGCAGGTACCGTGGCCGAGGGTTGCCTCGTAGACGTCGATGAAGCCGGCACCTACGTGCTGAGACGCGGAGCGAATGCTGTCGCGGAATGCCCCCTGAATCTCGCTGGCACCCGGTGCCGGGATCGGGAAGGTCTGGTTCGGGGCGTTCACCAGGCACAGCTGGTCATTGGTAGCGTACTCAGGGTACGAAGCCAGGACGACCTGAGCACCCGGAGCAACCTGGTGGACGCGGTCAGTGAACTGACGCAGCGTCTGCTTGAACAGCGACGGAGCCTTGGGGTCCGGCTTTGCGACCAGCTCGCCTGCCACGTCAACCCACTGGACCCAGTCCATGCCGCCGTACATCAGGACAACCTTCTCAGTGCCCTCTCCGATGTCGCCGTACTGGATGGAAGCTTCCAGGTATGCGAGGAGCTGACCCGGGAAGCCACCAAGACCGTTACAGGACCAGTCACCCAGGGACTTGTTCAGCTTCGACGCTGCAATCTTCGGCCAGTTTTCCATGTCGGTGGCACAGTTAGCGACCAGCACGTTCTGCCCCGGCGCCAGGCCACGCGGGCCACCCTTACCGGCATTAGCGGTGAAGGAGTCACCGAAGGTGACGATCTGCTTGACGCCCTTCGGGCCGGTGTCGCCGATACCCGGAATCGGAATGTTCGGCATTTCCGGCAGTGCCGGCTGTGCGTTGGCAGCACCTGCGCCCAAGCTCAGACCCAGAGCCGCAACAGTTGCAACAGCAGCCGAGCGGACGGCCACGGAGAAGTTCTTCATGTAGTTAATCCCTTTGCGTTTTAACTTAAGGACCGCTCTGTGTAGAACCACTGGCTCAACCACACAGAAGCTGAAGTCACTTAAATCTTGCCCAAATTGATAACGACCACAATGCATTTTGGCGGCCGTCACTATGACGAATGGCAGTTTACAACGAAATCATCACGAACGCCTAACTTTCATTTAAGAAAGCTTGTGACTTTACTAATTTTCAACCCCCAAAAAGGGTCAACTTTCACACCGGCAACACTGGTAACTTTTGCGCAGGCCCCGCACAGCGACATCCCCCCATGAACATAAGGGTTAACGGAGCAGCAAAAAGCCCCGGAGGCCAAGCGGCATCCGAGGCTTCAGACAGAAGCTACCGAAGAGGCAAAACTACTTCTTGAACGGGAAGCCCAGCTCGCGCAGCAGCGCGCGGCCTTCCTCATTGTTGGTAGCGGTGGTCACGACGGTGATGTCCATACCGCGCGGGCGGTCGATCTTGTCAACGTCGATCTCGTAGAACATGGTCTGCTCAGACAGTCCGAAGGTGTAGTTACCGTGACCATCGAACTGCTGATCAGACAGACCGCGGAAGTCGCGGATTCGCGGCAGAGCCACGGTCAGCAGACGATCCAGGAACTCCCACATACGGTCGCCACGCAGGGTGACGCGAGCGCCGATGGCGTCGCCTTCACGAAGCTTGAAGTTAGCGATCGACTTGCGAGCGCGACGGGTCTCCGGCTTCTGACCGGTGATCAGAGTCAGGTCGTTGATAGCACCGTTGATCTGCTTCTTGTCCTGAGCAGCAGCGCCGACGCCCATGTTAACGACGACCTTGGTAACGCCCGGAATCTGCATGACGTTCTCGTAGGAGAACTCTTCCTGCATCTTGCCGCGAATCTCATCGCGGTAACGGGCCTTCAGACGAGGGGTGTAATTTTCGCTCATGCTTAGATGTCCTTCCCGGTACGGCGGGAGATGCGAACCTTCTTGCCGTCCTCATCGAAGCGGTAACCAACGCGAGTCGGGGTACCATCTTCGTCGACCAGCATGACGTTCGACACGTGAATCGGAGCTTCCTGAGTGACAATGCCACCCGAGGATGCACCGCGCTCCGCAGCGGAGTTTGCAACGTGCTTCTTGATACGGTTAACGCCCTCGACCAGGACCTTGTCGCGCTTCGGGTAGGCCTCGATGACCTTGCCCTGAGCACCCTTGTCCGGACCGGAGATAACCAGCACGGTATCGCCCTTACGGATCTTCACTTAAATCACCTCCGGTGCGAGCGAGACAATCTTCATGAACTTCTTGTCACGCAGCTCACGCGCGACCGGGCCGAAAATACGGGTGCCCTTTGGCTCACCGTCGGCCTTGATGATGACAGCTGCATTCTCGTCGAACGAGATGTAGGAGCCGTCCGGACGACGGGTCTCCTTCTTCGCACGGACGATGACTGCCTTAACAATTTCGCCTGCCTTGACGTTGCCGCCCGGAGTAGCTTCCTTGACAGTTGCGACAATGGTGTCGCCAATGCCAGCGAAGCGTCGGGTCGAGCCGCCGAGAACGCGGATGCACTGGATTTCACGTGCACCAGTGTTGTCGGCAACGCGCAGACGGGATTCCTGCTGAATCACTGCGTTTCTCCTGACCTGGTTGCATTGTGCGTCAGATTTCCGTCCTAAACGCACGCGGTCTTTATGTCTTGTGTTTACGCTTTACGACGAAAGCACCTGCTAGAGGCAACTTCCATATCGCTTTGACCCCATGCTAGCTACGGTCATAGACCGTTGAGAGCAGCACGCAGCCACTTCGCGCAACCTGTGTATTATGGCACGTTCGTGCGGGACAACAAAATCCCTTAGTTTCATGCCCCCAACATGGTTTATACCCTCCGCAGCAACCCTATTCCGCGGAAACCCTAGACTGAGACAGTGACAAATCCACATTCCGAGAACGCTCAGACACAGCCAGCACAGACGCTTCCGGTATCGCTACTTGCCGGGTTAGCCTTATTATCCGCCGCCGCCCCGTTCGGCGCAGATACATACCTGGCCTCCTTCGTGGAGATAGCCAAGGAGTTCTCCACAACCGAGTCAATGGTTCAGCTCACTCTGGCAACCTTCATGATCGGTATGGCTGCAGGGCAGCTCGTCATTGGCGCTCTCTCCGATAGTTTGGGCCGTAGGAAGTTGCTTCTCATTGCGACTTTGGTGTTCTTGGGCTCGTCAATCCTCTGTGCAATAGCACCGAATATTGGCACGCTTATTGCAATGCGCCTGTTCCAGGGGTTAGCTGGTGGCTCCACAGTGGTTCTGGCTCGTGCTGTAGTCCCAGACCTCTTGAAGGGCAAGGCATCAGCGAGAGCTTTCTCGACGCTGATGGGCATTTCCTCCATCGCCCCGGCAATCGCTCCCCTTGTGGGTGGCTTTCTGGGCCCCGCATTCGGCTGGCGCAGCGTGTTCTGGTTTCTCGCAGCCATCAACGTCGCGATGGTCGCGATTGTGTTTCTGATGGTTCCGGAAACTCTACCGCCAGAGCGACGCTCCACAGGCTCTCTGCGCAATCTCCTGCCCAATATCGGCAGGCTGCTACAGCGGCCCGTATTTGTCGGCTACTTGTTAGCTTTCGCTGGTGGCTTCTCGGTGATGTTCTCCTATATCGCTGCGTCACCCTTTATCTTCCAGGAGCTGCTGGGGCTCACCCCTACTCAGTTCTCTCTCGTGTTCGCATCCAATGCAGCGATGTTGACCTTTGTGTCAATCCTCAACGGCAAGATGATCAACCGGCTTCATCCCCGCAAGGGCATTTTAGTTGCACTCACGGTCATGCTCGTGACGTCGATAGGCCTGATTGTTAATGCCATAGTCGGGATTAACTTCTTCACTACTTGGCTGTTGCTGTTCATTACGGTACCGATGATGCCGCTGATCTTCGCCAATGCCACAGCACTCGGAATTGAGGAGGTTCGAGATATCGGAATTGGCTCAGGTTCCGGCCTCATGGGCTTCGCACAGTTCCTCGCGGCCGCCACGGTTTCCCCGTTGGTGGGGCTTGGTTCCAATCTGCCTTTATCAATGGCCATATCAATGTTGACCTGCGCGCTGATTGCGCTGATCGCGGTATTGACATTGACGCACGACGGCCTCCGCAAACACCCACATAAGCTGGCATAAAACTACATACGAGAGGACTGCCCTCGTTTCACTTCACTGGTTGAGAATGTGCCCGAATCGGCATTAAATCGATGGTGAGGCCTCGTACCACCCGTAGGCGTGAGGCTGACATGGGAGAAAGGTCCTGCCATGACCACGTACGCGCATCCTCATGAACCGCATAAGTCTTCTGAGACGTCGAAGCTCAACTGGCTTCGCGCCGGAGTCCTCGGAGCCAACGACGGCATCGTCTCCACTGCTCTAATCTTGCTCAGCGTGATTGCAGCAGGTTCTTCTCGCGAAGCCATTCTGACTGCTGGTGCCGCCGCCGTTATCGCTGGTGCTATCTCGATGGCTCTGGGGGAATACGTCTCGGTTTCAACTCAGCGCGATACTGAGCGAGCACTGATTGCCAAAGAAAAGGCCGAGCTCAAGGACTTTCCAGATGAAGAGCATAAGGAGCTCGTGGGGATTCTCTCTGGCTACGGCATCCCACAACATATCGCCGAAGATGCTGCCCACGGCATCGCACAAAATGATCCGCTGGCAGCTCACCTAAAGCTGGAATTGGGCATTGACGGCGAGGAACTTACCAACCCCTGGGCGGCTGCTGGTTCTTCGGCACTGTCGTTCCTACTCGGCGCCATCCTGCCGATGATTGCGGCTCTGGTGTTCACCGGCCCCACCTCCGGCGCGATTGCGGTCACCGTTGTCACCATCGTGACGTTGGCCTTGACCGGCTACATCAGCGCCAAGCTCAGCTCCACGCACTCCGGCAAGGCTGCGCTACGTCTGGTCATCGGTGGCGCGCTCGGTTTGATTGTGTCCTACTTCGTCGGCCTGCTCTTCGGGCAGGCCGTCGGATAGCCCTTGAGATAGGTCGTCGGATAGGCTCCGGCAAAGCTCAAAAGCTAATCAACATAGCTGGTCTTCGTCTGGTTCAACCAGGCGTAGACCGCGCCAATTCCCAGGCCACCGCCTACGAAGTTGCCCAACCACACTGCCACCCAGTTGCCTGTAATGTGCAGGCCATCGAAGCCGGCAGGACGCGGATCGGCGAAAAAGGCCAAGGAAAACAGCGAGAAGTTCGCAATCACATGCTCAAGCCCGAGCCCAACGAACACCGCAATAATCGGCAGAATCACAGCGAACTTCGAAATGATTTCTTTGGCTTGTAGCGCGCCTAAAACAGCCATATTGACCACGAAGTTCGCGCCCATCGCCTCTACGAAAGCACCGAAGAACGGCTTGGCCAGCTTCCCCTCGGTCAAGGTGGAAATCAGATGTGTGTCATCAATCCCACCGAGTTTGGCGCTCTGGCTTAGCACCAGCGCCACAATCGCGGCACCGATGAAGTTGTAGAACGTGGCGACGGCCACCATCCGAAGAGCCACTCCCCACGGCATGCGACCGCGTGCAGCGGACCAGGACACAAACATCATGCTGCCAGTCGCCAGCTCTGCACCGAGCACCACAATGGCGAACAGTCCAAGCCCGAACAGGCACGCAAAGACCAGTCCCCCAGTGCCCGGAGCAACAGCTTCGGCCACTTGGCCAGCTACCGCTGCAAAGGCCGTTCCCAACGTCAGATACATGCCCGCCAGGACCGCTCGAACCGCAAAACGCCCGTAGTCCTGCGTCATCAGTTCCTGTTTTTTGTCACCAGCCGTATCCAGCGTTTCGTATAGCGTCACCGCCGAAGCCTTCCCTGCGTGCCGTTAATTGCAGTTATTCGCATAAAAGAATAACGATAGTCCGGCACGGAATCGCAACCGCTTTACGACGATCACAGCTCTCTACCCCCGTTCAAGCACTGCAACCAGGAACTGAGACTCATCCTCAAACGGACGAAGATCCCACGTCGAATAACGCTGAATCACGGTGAGCCCCGCCTCCTGCGCAGTGGTTTCAAAATCCGCAAAGTCCCAGCCACGGCCGGCACCGAAGCCGATGATGGCACGACCGCCCTCCGGATTCAGTGCCGCTGCGAAGGCCTGCAGTACCTTCGTGCGGTCTTCTGGCGCTACGAAGGTCAGGACATTGCCGGGGCAAATGATGACATCGAAAGCGGATGCCGTGTCATCGTGGGGCGTGTTCTCGAGGCCGTCGTCAAGCACGTGCGCCAATTGCGCCAAATCCCCTACCAACCACGTCGCGTCCGGGAACTGGCGTTTCGCCTCATCGATGAGATAGGGGTCGACATCGACGCCCATGACTCGGTGCCCAGCCTTCGCCAGGTAACCGCCCACGCGCCCCTGTCCGCAGCCGGCATCTAGAATTCGAGCGTGGCGTGGCGCCATCGCATCCACCAGCCGCGCCTCGCCATCGATATCGCGGCCCTCGCGCACGAATCCCCGCCACCGGTTGGCGTAGCGCCGAGAATGCTGCGGATCGGCGGCAATAATTTCTTTCCAAGTGCGGTGATTGTGGGTGCCATTGCTCATGGCCACCATTATGGCGCAGCTGGACACTTTTTATGTATCGGTGCAGCTGCGCACCGTGGGGTCTAAATCCCCAGTACCGACTTAGCGATCAGGAAGTAGATAATCAGGCCGGAGGCATCAACAAGCGTCGTAATAAACGGGTTCGCGAAGACTGCTGGGTCAATGCCGAACTTCTTACCAATCAGCGGCATGATGCCACCGACGGTTGCCGCGAGGGTACAAATACCCAGCAGCGTCAGGCCGATAACGAGGCCGATGTCCCAACCGTAGAACAATCCAGCCAATAGTAGGCCTAGAGAACCAAGCAATAGACCGAGGAACGCGCCGACCCTCACCTCTCGGAGAATGACCTTGAATATATCTCGCGGTTGGACATCCCCCAGCGCCAACGCACGCGTAATCGTAGTTGCAGCCTGGTTACCGGTATTGCCACCTGTACCAATCAGCAGCGGTACGAACACTGAGAGAACGACCATCTGAGACAGAGTCTCTTCGAAGGTTTCCAGGACTTGCACGGTCAATGTCGCACCGATTGCCAGCACGAGCAACCAGACCACACGAGAGCGAACAATCTCAAAGATTGGCGTAGCAAGGTACGGCAAGCGCAGTGGCTCAGAACCGGAAATACGAGCTTGGTCCTCGGAATCTGCTTCCTCCAGAATCCGGAGTGCGTCGTCCACCGTGAGCAGGCCGATAACACGCTGCTCGCTATCGACGATCGGTAGAGCTAAGCGCTTACGATTGGCGCACATGCGAGCCACCTTCTCTTCGGACTCGGTGGCCTCTGCGTAGTCGGCCTTCCTCAAAATTGCCGACACATGGATATCACGGTCGGCGCGCATCAAATCACGAAGACTTACCACGCCCATCAGTCGGCGATTCCGGTTCGACACCGGCAAGGTGTAGATAGACTCGGCATCATCCAGATGCTTGCAGACGGTCTCGAGGGCTTTCCCCACCGTCATGTCGTCGTGAAGCGATACCAGCTCCGGGCTCATACGGCGGCCAATGGAACCGTCGGGGTAGCCGAGAACAATGTTGGTGAGCTCGCGCTCATCATCCGGCAAATCGGCCAGCAGCTTTGAAGCAACCGAGGCTGGTAGCTCATCGAGCAACTCAGCTCGGTCGTCCGGTTCCATCTCCGCAAAGACTGCGGTGACTTCAGGATCACGGAGGCTGTCGATCAGATGCGCCTGCAGCGCTGAGTCCAGCTCATCGAAGGTTTCAACCGCCGTGTCTTTCGGCAGTGTGCGGTAGAACAGCGCACGTTCCTCATGGCTGAGGCGGCGCATCTTTCGAGCGGCAGCTTTGGGCTCAACATCAGTTAAGAGCCGCGACAATGTCGCCACGTCGTGTGAGCGAAGCGCGGACTCCAGGTCTCGATCATCAATCCTGGTCACGTCAGTAGTCACCGAACTTCTCCCCTCACAAAGCACAAATCGTCGCCAATGCTATCAGAGATAAAACCCAGCAAACCTGCACTGAAGAGACTAGAAACACGAAGAAACATGGCTTGCCAAAAACAAAACCCCGCCACAGAAAACACTTGCGTGTTTCCCGCGGCGGGGTTCTCGTCGTAAAGCCCTAGCTGTTTAGTTAGCCAACGGGTCTTACTTAGCCTTCTCGACGATCTCAATCAGGCGGTAGTGCTTGTCCTTGGAGAGCGGACGGCACTCTTCGATGCGGACGCGGTCGCCCACGCCAGCCTCTTCGTTCTCGTCGTGCGCCTTGACCTTGGAGTTCGTGCGCATGATCTTGCCGTACAGGGCGTGCTGCTTGCGGTCCTCGAGCTCGACAACGATGGTCTTCTGCATCTTGTCGGACACGACGTAACCGGTGCGCACCTTACGTGCGCCAGCCTCGGTGGTGTTCATGTTTTCCTCACTCATGCTGCATCACCATCGGTTGGTGCAGCAGACAGGCCGAGCTCGCGCTCACGCATAACGGTGTAAATGCGAGCAATATCCTTGCGGACAGTGCGGAGACGGCGGTTGTTGGTCAGCTGACCGGTAGCGCTCTGGAAACGGAGGTTGAACAGCTCCTCCTTAGACTCCTTGAGCTTGGCAACCAGGTCATCGTTATCCAGCGAGCGAAGCTCGTGGGCGGGAATGCCGTTCGACATCAGTACTGATCCTCCTTCCGAACGATTCGGGTCTTAATCGGCAGCTTAGCGCCTGCGCGCTTCAGTGCCTCGATAGCAACTGCCTCGTCCGGGTAGGACATCTCGAACATGATGCGACCCGGCTTGACGTTTGCAACCCACTTTTCGACCGGGCCCTTACCGGAACCCATACGAACACCCAGTGGCTTCTGGGTCAGCGGGCGGTCCGGAAAAATCTGAATCCAGACCTTACCACCACGCTTGACGTGGCGGTTGATGGCAATACGCGCTGCCTCAATCTGACGGTTGGTGATGTAGGCCGGCTCGAGAGCCTGGAGACCGTATTCACCGAAAGTCACCTTGTTGCCGCCCTTGGACATACCAGAACGGGTCGGGCGGTGCTGACGACGGAACTTAACGCGCTTCGGGATGAGCATGAATTAGCCCTCCTTCTTCTCAGATGCACGCTGACGACGCTTGCCACCGCGACGCGGGCGGTCGTTGCCGCGACGCTGGCGGGCGTTGCCGGCGTTGATCTCGGACTCGCGACGGCCACCGATCACGTCACCCTTGTAGATCCACACCTTGACGCCAATGCGACCGAAGGTGGTGTGAGCTTCGTGGGTGCCGTAGTCGATCTCCGCACGCAGGGTGTGCAGCGGAACGCGACCCTCGTGGTAGCGCTCGGTGCGGCCCATCTCGGCACCGCCGAGACGACCGGAGCAGACAACCTTGATGCCCTTGACGTGCGGCTGACGCATTGCAGACTGGATAGCCTTGCGCATTGCACGACGGAAAGCGACACGGTTGGCGAGCTGCTCAGCGATGGACTGAGCAACCAGCTTCGCATCCGCGTCAATGTTCTTGACCTCGAGGATGTTCAGCTGAACCTGCTTGCCGGTGAGCTTCTCGAGCTGGCCGCGAATGCGGTCAGCCTCAGAGCCACGACGACCGATAACGATGCCCGGGCGTGCGGTGTGGATGTCGACGCGCACGCGGTCACGGGTGCGCTCGATAACGACATCGGAGATGCCGGCGCGTTCAAGACCGGTGGACAGCAGATCGCGGATCTTGATGTCCTCGGCCAGGTAGTCAGCGTACTGCTTGTCGGCGTACCAGCGGGACTTCCAGTCGCTGGAAATACCGAGGCGAAGACCGTGTGGATGGATCTTCTGTCCCACTATCGGTCACCTTCCTTCTGGCTCTCGACGACCACGGTGATGTGGCTGGTGCGCTTGCGGACGTGGAAAGCACGGCCCTGCGCACGCGGGCGGAAGCGCTTCATGGTCGGTCCCTCGTTGGCGTAAGCCTCGGAGATGACCAGAGTACGACGGTCCAGGCCGAAGTTGTTCTCAGCATTTGCAGCTGCAGACGCAACAACCTTGGCAACTGGATCAGCAGCACCCTGCGGTGCGTACTCCAGGATGTTCAGTGCCTCGTCGACGGACTTACCGCGAACGGTGTCCAGGACGCGACGTGCCTTCATCGGAGTAACGCGGACGAAGCGCGCAGTTGCGCGTGCAGAAGTAATGTCGTTGCTCATGGCTTATCGACGTCCCTTCTTGTCATCCTTGACGTGACCCTTGAAGGTCTTGGTCGGGGCGAATTCGCCCAGCTTGTGGCCGACCATAGAGTCATCCACGAACACCGGCACGTGCTTGCGACCGTCGTGAACGGCGAAGGTGTGGCCGATGAAATCGGGGAGAATCGTGGAGCGGCGAGACCAGGTCTTGATGACCTGCTTGGTGCCCTTCTCGTTCTGTGCATCGACCTTCGCGAGGAGGTGCTCATCGACGAACGGGCCCTTCTTAAGGCTGCGTGGCATTCTCAGTTCCCTCCTTAGCGCTTCTTATTCTTGTTGGTACGACGGCGACGAACGATCAGCTGGTCGCTCGGGCGGTTCGGCTTACGGGTGCGGCCTTCCTTCTGGCCCCACGGGGAAACCGGGTGGCGACCACCGGAGGTCTTACCCTCACCACCACCGTGCGGGTGGTCGACCGGGTTCATGACAACACCGCGGACAGTCGGGCGCCAGCCCTTCCAACGCATACGGCCGGCCTTGCCCCAACGAATGTTGATCTGATCCTGGTTTCCGACCTCACCGACGGTTGCACGGCAACGAGCGTCGACGCGACGGATCTCAGAGGACGGCATACGCAGAACTGCGTACTTGCCTTCCTTACCGAGAAGCTGAATAGAAGCACCAGCAGAACGTGCCAGCTGTGCACCGGCACCCGGCTTGAGCTCCACGCAGTGAATGGTGGAACCGGTCGGGATGTTACGCAGCGGCAGGTTGTTACCAACCTTGATGTCGGCGTTAGCGCCGGACTCAACGATGGCACCCTGCTTCAGGTTCTTCGGAGCGATGATGTAGCGCTTCTCACCGTCTGCGTAGTGCAGCAGTGCGATGTTGGCGGTACGGTTCGGGTCGTACTCGATGTGAGCGACCTTTGCCGGAATGCCGTCCTTGTCATTACGACGGAAGTCGATGACACGGTACTGGCGCTTGTGTCCGCCACCCTTGTGGCGAGTGGTGATGTGACCGTGTACGTTACGGCCACCAGTCTTCGACAGCGGGCGCAGCAGAGACTTCTCAGGAGTCGAGCGAGTAACCTCGCTGAACTCGGAGACGGAGCTCTGGCGGCGACCCGGCGTAGTCGGCTTGTACTTACGAATAGCCATACTTTTGCTCTTCCTTAACTTCCTCGTCGGCTAGCGGCTAGGCTGCCGAACCGCCGAAGATGTCGATGGGATCGCTGCCGGCCGCGAGAGTCACGTAGGCGCGCTTGGTGTTCTTGCGCTTGCCGTAGCCGGTGCGGGAACGCTTGCGCTTGCCCTCACGGTTGAGGGTGTTGACGGAAGCGACCTTGACACCGAAAATCTCCTGGACCGCGATCTTGATCTGGGTCTTGTTAGCGTCGGTGTGAACCAGGAACGTGTAAACGCCCTGCTCCATGAGTCCGTAGGACTTCTCAGACACTACCGGTGCAACAATGATGTCGCGGGGATCTGCGATGGTAGCCATTACTTCTCCTCCTTACCGGCGGTGCGAGTGATGAAGTCATTAAGCGCCTGAACGGCGAAGATGACGTCATCGGCCTTCAGAACGTCGTAGGTGTTCAGCTGATCCTCAGACAGGATGTGGACACCTGGCAGGTTACGAACCGACTTCCACGAGTTGACGTCCTCGCGTGGCAGAACGACGAGCACGTTGTTGCGCTCAGTCAGACGCTCGACGAAAGTACGAGCTGCCTTGGTGGACGGGGTCTGACCTGGGACCAGTTCCTCGACAACGTGGATGCGGTCGTGGCGAGCACGGTCAGAGAGTGCGCCACGCAGAGCAGCTGCAATCATCTTCTTCGGGGTGCGCTGGCTGTAGTCGCGCGGCACCGGGCCGTGGACAATGCCACCGCCGGTCCAGTGCGGAGCACGGATCGAACCCTGACGAGCGCGACCGGTACCCTTCTGGCGCCACGGCTTGCGGCCACCGCCGCGAACCTCGCCGCGGGTCTTGACCTTGTGGGTGCCCTGGCGAGCTGCTGCACGCTGCGCGACAACAACCTGGTGCATCAGGGCGATGGACACCTCCGCGTCGAACACGGAAGCAGGAAGCTCAACCGAACCGTTCACGCCGCCTTCAGCGGTGTGTACGTCTAGCTTGAGGTTGGTCATGCGTGAGCACCACCCTTCGTGGCAGTCTTAACAACCAGCAGGCCGCCGCGTGCACCCGGAACTGCGCCCTTGATGAGCAGCAGGTTCGCGTCAGCGTCAACCTTCTGGATCTTCAGGTTCTGGGTTGTGACCCGGTCGTTACCCATGCGGCCTGCCATGCGCTTGCCCTTGAAGACGCGTCCTGGCGTGGCGCAGGCGCCAATGCCACCAACACGACGGTGAGCAGCCTGGTTACCGTGAGCAGCACCCTGGCCAGCAAAGCCGTGGCGCTTCATACCACCGGCAAAGCCGTGGCCCTTGGAGGTACCAGTGACGTCGACGTACTCAATTTCGCCAAAGATGTCGACACCAACGGACTGGCCGACCTCGTAAGAGGAAGCGTCCGGGGTGCGAATCTCGACGCTGTGGCGACGCGGGGTCACACCGGCCTTCTTGAAGTGGCCGGCCTCCGGCTTGTTGACCTTACGTGGGTCAATTTCGCCGTATGCAATCTGGACGGCGTCGTAGCCGTCGGTTTCCTTAGTGCGCACCTGAGTCACTACGCACGGCCCAGCCTCAACGACGGTAACCGGAACAACGCGGTTTTCCTCGTCGAAGATCTGAGTCATACCGAGCTTCGTGCCCAGGATGCCCTTGATCTCGTTTTCACTCATTTATCTTGTCTCCGCTACCAAAAGTCCAGGATCACTGAATGTTCACATCGACACTTGCCGGAAGGTCAATGCGCATAAGTGCATCGACGGTCTTCGGCGTTGGATCGAGAATGTCGATCAGACGCTTGTGAGTGCGCATCTCGAAGTGCTCGCGCGAGTCCTTGTACTTGTGCGGCGAACGGATAACGCAGTAAACGTTCTTTTCGGTTGGCAACGGCACCGGGCCAACGACGCGTGCACCCGTACGGGTAACGGTCTCCACGATCTTTCGCGCAGAAGCGTCGATAGCCTCGTGGTCGTAGGCCTTGAGCCTGATGCGGATCTTTTGTCCGGCCACGCTTGTCCTCTCCTCGGTCGGCGCGCCCCAATTAAAGGGGCGTCGACCCTGTCAATGTTTCTCGACGCCGTCAGCAACTATGGCCAGCGCCAGAAATTAAAACTGGGTTGTGCATTACTTCAAAGCGATTTCGTCTTCGATCGTCATGGCAAATTAACTTTTGGCCATGACCCGAGCGGACGAATAACGCCTTGCACTCAAATCCCAGTGGAAAACAAGTCCCCCTCGTGGGGCTCTTCATTTTGCCTACTGCCGCTGTTAATTTGCCATGCCACCTCCGACCCCCGCGGTCGGGCGTGTCGCCCGTTTTCTCCGTGAGGCACGATTGGGAAGAAACTTCCCTACGTGGTCATGCTCGCCTTACCATAGGCGCTAAGTCCAATTTCGTACTGGTTCCCAGCTGGGCCTGATACAACAATTGGCGCGAACGCCTTTGTTAAAGCAACCTCCGTATTAAAGCACGCCCACACTGCAAATGTAAAATCGCGATTCCAAAGTGCAACGTACATCACACCCATTACGGAACAGGCTGCTTAACGACGGCTATTGCGCCGGCCCCATCCCGTCTAATGTCGGCTATGTACAGATACAAAGAATCCCGACTTCCGCTTACGCGGAGTCGGGATTCTTCTAAGACCTAGTTAAAGCATTTCCCCATTGGGGAGAAGACTTACTTAATGATCTTGGTAACGCGGCCAGCGCCGACGGTGCGGCCACCCTCGCGGATAGCGAAGCGCAGGCCCTCGTCCATTGCGACCGGCTGGATCAGCTTGACAGACATGTCAACGTTGTCGCCCGGCATAACCATCTCGACACCTTCCGGCAGGGAAACGACGCCGGTGACGTCGGTGGTGCGGAAGTAGAACTGCGGACGGTAGTTGTTGAAGAACGGGGTGTGACGGCCGCCCTCATCCTTGGACAGGATGTAGACGGAACCCTCGAACTCGGTGTGCGGGGTGTAAGCGCCCGGCTTAGCAACGATCTGACCGCGCTCGATGTCCTCACGCTTGGTACCGCGGAGCAGCAGACCACAGTTGTCGCCAGCCTCAGCGGAATCCAGCAGCTTGCGGAACATCTCGATACCGGTAACGGTGGTCTTCTGGGACTTCTCCTTGATGCCCAGAATCTCCACCTCGTCGTTGACGTTCAGAACGCCGCGCTCAACACGACCGGTAGCAACGGTGCCGCGACCGGTAATGGTGAAGATGTCCTCAATCGGCATCAGGAACGGCTTGTCGGTCTCGCGGACCGGGTCCGGGATGTTGTCGTCACAAGCCTGCATGAGCTCGACGATGGACTCTGCCCACTTCTCGTCGCCCTCAAGAGCCTTCAGAGCGGAGATGTGAACAATCGGAGCCTCTTCGTCGTAGTCCTGCTCAGCCAGCAGCTCGCGAATCTCCATCTCGACGAGTTCGATGATCTCTTCATCGTCAACCATGTCGCACTTGTTCAGTGCAACGAGGATGTACGGAACGCCAACCTGGCGAGCCAGGAGAACGTGCTCACGGGTCTGCGGCATCGGACCGTCGGTAGCGGCGACAACCAGAATCGCGCCGTCCATCTGAGCAGCACCGGTGATCATGTTCTTGATGTAGTCGGCGTGGCCCGGAGCGTCGACGTGAGCGTAGTGACGCTTCTCGGTCTGGTACTCAACGTGCGAGACGTTGATGGTAATACCGCGCTCCCGCTCTTCCGGCGCCTTGTCAATAGCGTCGAAAGCGAACGACTGGTTCAGGTCCGGGTACTTGTCAGCCAGAACCTTGGTGATAGCGGCGGTAGTGGTGGTCTTACCGTGGTCAACGTGACCAATGGTACCGATGTTGACGTGCGGCTTCGTACGCTCGAACTTCGCCTTTGCCACTTTTAGTCCTCCTGGAGGTCTAGGTGGCCACGACTCTCGCAGCCACAATTTTGTGGTCACTCAATCCGCCTTCACAACATCAGAAGCTTTCAAGCTGTTCGCTTACGACTTCGGAACGTGCGCGCGCAAAAGAGCACTATTCTTTCACTGTGCCAGTTACTCGATACTAGGGCAGGATACTGGAGTTTTCCAAACCAGACCAACCCCCTAGTTAAGGGTGGGTAACGGCCAGCAACTCACATCGTCATTTACCTGCATAAATACTAGATATTTGAGTTGCGATCTAAAATCGCCCAACGATATGAATTGCGAGCAGCTACCCCCAAGAGCTTGCCTGTGCTAACACGAGCCAAGAGTCTGGCGACATCTCAGCACAGTCAAATCTTAAGGGAATCTACTAAAAAGCTGCAGACCCTCGCACTGCACCGTCTAAAAAGAGTGACAGCGCAGTGCGCACAGAGATGGAGTCAGCCCTGATAGAGCGCCCCACCCTGCCGATGCAATTTAAGCGCCGGTGCGCGCTGCAATGATCTCCTCGGCCACGGAGGAAGGAACCTCAGCGTAGGAGTCGAAGATCATTGTGTAGTTAGCGCGACCCTGGGTCTTGGAACGCAGGTCACCAACGTAGCCAAACATCTCGGACAGCGGAACCAGAGCCTTAACAGCCTTGACGCCCGTACGGTCCTCCATGGAGTTAACCTGACCACGACGGGAGTTGATGTCACCGATGACCTCACCCATGTACTCTTCCGGAGTAATGACCTCAACGGCCATCATCGGCTCAAGCAGGACCGGCTTAGCCTTCTGGACAGCTTCCTTCAGAGCCTGCTGACCAGCAATCTTGAAGGCCATTTCAGAGGAGTCAACCTCGTGGTAAGCACCGTCGAGCAGGGTTGCCTGGATGTTCACCAGCGGGTAGCCAGCCAGGGTACCGTACTGCATTGCGTCCTGAATACCAGCGTCGACAGACGGAATGTATTCCTTCGGAACACGGCCACCGGTCACCTCGTTGACGAACTTGTAAGTGGTGGACTCACCCTCTTCAACCTCGTCAGTAGACGGAGCGTAAGGCTCCAGAGCAATGATGACGCGGGCAAACTGACCCGAACCACCGGTCTGCTTCTTGTGGGTGTACTCGAACTTCTCGACCGGCTTGCGGATGGTCTCGCGGTAAGCAACCTGCGGGTTACCGATGTTTGCTTCGACCTTGAACTCACGCTTCATGCGGTCAACCAGGACGTCGAGGTGGAGCTCGCCCATACCGCCGATAACGGTCTGGCCGGTTTCCTCATCCAGGCGAACGGTGAAGGTCGGGTCCTCTTCAGCAAGACGCTGAATAGCGGTACTCAGCTTCTCCTGGTCAGCCTTGGACTTCGGCTCAATAGCAACGGAGATAACCGGATCCGGGAAGGACATGGACTCCAGAACGATTGGAGCATCCTGTGCACACAGGGTGTCACCAGTGGTGGTGTCCTTCAGACCAATGAAGGCGTAGATGTTACCTGCCACTGCCTCGTCAACAGGGTTCTCCTTGTTGGCGTGCATCTGGAACAGCTTACCGACGCGCTCCTTCTTGTCCTTGGTGGAGTTCAGGACCTGCTGGCCCGACTCCACGCGACCGGAGTAAACGCGGACGAAGGTCAGCTTACCGAAGAACGGGTGAGCAGCGATCTTGAATGCAAGAGCAGAGAACGGCTCATCCTTAGACGGCTTACGAACCATATCGACGTCCTCGTCGCCCATCTGGTGGCCGTGCACCTCACCGATGTCCAGCGGATTCGGCAGGAAGTCAATGACAGCGTCGAGCAGCGGCTCAACACCCTTGTTCTTGTAAGCGGTACCACAGTAGACCGGGTAGACCTCAGAGTTCAGAACCATCTTGCGGATGGCGCCCTTAATCTCGTCCATGGTCAGCTCTTCGCCACCGAAGTACTTTTCCATGAGCTCCTCGTCGGACTCAGCGACGGTCTCAATGAGCTTCTCACGGTACTCGTTAGCCTTGTCGACCAGGTCAGCCGGAATCTCCTCGACCTGCGCAGGAGTGCCAATCTCGACCTTGCCCGGCCACATGAGGGCCTTCATCTCCAGCAGGTCAACAACGCCGTCGAAGTCATCCTCAGCGCCAATCGGCAGCTGCATAACCAACGGCTTAGCGCCCAGGCGGTCAACGATGGTGCCAACGGTGTAGTAGAAGTCAGCGCCCAGCTTGTCCATCTTGTTGACGAAGCAAATACGTGGGACATCGTACTTCTGAGCCTGACGCCAAACCTGCTCAGACTGCGGCTCGACACCTTCCTTACCGTCGAAGACTGCGACGGCACCGTCGAGCACACGCAAGGAACGCTCGACCTCAACGGTGAAGTCGACGTGCCCCGGGGTATCGATGATGTTGATCTGGTTGTCGTTCCAGAAACAGGTCACAGCAGCGGAGGTAATGGTAATACCGCGCTCCTTCTCCTGCTCCATCCAGTCGGTTGTGGACGCACCATCGTGAGTCTCGCCGACCTTGCGGTTAATACCCGTGTAGTACAGGATGCGCTCGGTCGTAGTCGTCTTACCAGCATCGATGTGCGCCATGATGCCGATGTTGCGGACCTTGTGGAGGTCCTTCTTAACGGGAAGTGCACCTTCAGCCACTTGATTCCCCACTCGTTTCAAATCGGTTTGGCGGTGAGGCTCAATTACGGGATTGCAATTGGCCGTCAAATCCGCCGTCGGTCGGGTTTGCTTTATCTATAATGCCACCGTCTTGGCGCGAAGTCGCGCCGTGACGTACACCTTTTGCGTAAATTCTACGCAAGACATCGGGTGTAAGCGCCGGGCTGGCCCTATTTGAGTGACCCTTAAAGATCCGTGGACCGCGACCGACGCGCGCCGTTGACATACCGGCAGCTGCTTTACGACGGTGACCACTCGCGGCCCCGTCGATAAGCGATTACCAGCGGTAGTGAGCGAATGCGCGGTTTGCTTCCGCCATCTTGTGAGTGTCCTCACGACGCTTGACGGATGCACCCAGGCCGTTGGATGCATCGAGGATCTCGTTAGCGAGACGCTCGGTCATGGTGTTCTCACGACGCTGACGCGAGAACATCAGCAGCCAGCGCAGCGCCAGAGTGGTGCCACGGCCCGGACGAACCTCGACCGGGACCTGGTAGGTGGCGCCACCGACACGACGGGAACGAACCTCAAGAGCCGGCTTGACGTTCTCGATTGCGCGCTTCAGAGTCAGCACCGGGTCAGTACCGGTCTTCTCTTCGCACAGCTCAAGTGCACCGTAGACGATGCGCTCTGCGGTCGACTTCTTACCGTCAATCAGAACCTTGTTGACCAGCTGCGACACCAGAGGGGAGCCGTAGACCGGGTCGTTGACGACAGGACGCTTCTGTACTGGGCCCTTACGTGGCATGGCTTACTTCTCCTTCTTTGCGCCGTAGCGGGAACGAGCCTGCTTGCGGTCCTTGACACCCTGGGTGTCGAGGGAACCACGGACGATCTTGTAGCGGACACCCGGGAGGTCCTTAACACGACCACCGCGGACGAGCACCATGGAGTGCTCCTGCAGGTTGTGGCCCTCGCCCGGGATGTAAGCGGAGACCTCGACGCCGGAGGTCAGGCGCACACGAGCGACCTTACGAAGAGCCGAGTTCGGCTTCTTCGGGGTGGTGGTGTAAACACGGGTGCAAACGCCGCGACGCTGAGGGGAACCCTTCAGAGCTGCGGTTGCAACCTTAGCCTTCTTGTCATGGCGGCCCTTACGGACCAGCTGCTGAATAGTGGGCATGAAGCCTCTTTCTTCTTTCTCTCGCCGCCTGAGATTCTCGTGCCCGATACCGACCGCAGCGGAGTAACCACCATCCGTGTGAATGCTTCACAAGAAAAGTTATTACTCATCCAGTGGTGAGCCCATCGGTTTAACACGAGAAAAGCGGAGGGATTTTGAACGTGCGAAACCCAGTCAGCCGCTCTCGCTGGCCTACTGGGTAATGTCTCAAGTTCCCAATTCTTTTCTGGGATCGTTGTATAACAGTACGCGAGCTGGGGCTTTACTCCAAACACCCAGGTAATAGCGTAAAAATTTCAGCCACTTTGATCAGTGCGAAGGCCGACTCACAAATTATCGTCGTAAAGCATGGCGCGCCTCCCCACGCGCTCTCTTTCGTCACTGCAGTCACGCGCATGCTTTACGACGACTAGTTCTGTGGCCTTATTTATAGCCGGTTTTACGCCTCTAATTCACTTCGATGACACAGTTGCCGGCGAGCCCCACTCGCCCATCGGCTTCCACCTGAATGTTCGGAATGGTGTCGTTGGGGATGTCTGTTGGAATTTGCATCTCGGTCAGCGTGCTCGAAAGCTCAAACCCTTGGGTTTCTGCTTCTCGCTCCGGACTATTGCTATTAATGGTCAGCTTGATGTGGTCACCAGGCTGACCGTGATATGTGATCCGCGCTGTGGGCTTTTCGTGGTCGATTGCGATGACGCTTTCATCACAGGCGCCATTAGGCCCGATATTGCCCAGAATCGGCTCATCGGGCTTTCTGCTGTGCGCATTATTAGCACTCGGGGCAGGCGTTGTAGGTGCCTCCGACTGCGTATCATGACTGCCGTCATCGGCCTCACGGCCGACCTGTTGCTGGTCCTGTCCCCCACAACCAGCCAGGGCAGCCGCACATACAACTGCCGATAATGCGATTACGCCAACTTTTTCTACCTTCATATACTTTCAGGCTAGCTAGCGGACATGAGAATTATCGACGCTTAAGACAATTAGTCTTTCCACCACTGACGCTGCGGGACATCACCACGGGAGCCGTCCGGGAACACCTTTACACCCAGAACCTGGTGCAGCTGGATCTGGTTACATGCGAAGTTGTACTCGGAACCAGCCATGTACATGCCCCACAGCTTTGCGGTCTGCTCACCAACCAGCTCGACGGCCTTGTCCCAATCCTTGTCCAGTCGTTCACACCAGTCATAGAGAGTGTGCTCGTAGTCGAAACGCAGGTTCTGCTGATCGAGCATCTCAAAGCCCTGATCCTGCATTGCTCGCATGATAGTTCCGACACCGGTGAGCTCACCGTCTGGGAAGATGTAACGGTCGATGAAGGTGCCCTTGCGGGTGCGGTGGTTATCCCAGTAGGTGATGCAGTGGTTCAGCATCAAACCGCCTTCTTTCAACTTGCCATAGAGGAAGCCGAAGAAGCTCGGGTAGTTCTCCACACCGATGTGCTCCAAAAGACCGATTGCGGAGATGGCATCGAAGCCTTCTTCAGGAACATCGCGGTAGTCCTGGAAGCGCACCTCAGCAAGATCTTCCAGGCCCTCTTCCTTAATCTTGGCCTGTGCGTACTCTGCCTGCTGCTTCGACAGAGTCACGCCGATGGCCTTAACGCCGCGCCTTGCCGCATAGAGAACCATGCCGCCCCAACCACAGCCAACGTCGAGAAGCCTATCGCCTTCCTTCAGGCGCAACTTATCGAATACCAGGCGGTACTTGTTTTCCTGTGCCTCTTCGAGCGTGGAGTTCTCATTCGGGTAGTAGGCGCAGGTGTACGTCATCGATGGGCCCAGGATGATCTCGTAGAATTCATTACTGACGTCGTAATGCGACGAAATCGAGTCTGCGTCGCGTTCCTTAGAGTGACGTGCTAGACCGTTTTGCAGGCGCTTCTTCCACCATGCAGTACGTTCAATCTCGGGCACAACAGGAACATATGGCAGCCCCATCGAACGCAGGGAGCGAACAATCTTCGCCAAAGTTGCTGCAGGTGGCATCACGAATTGTTCGTGCAATTTCATCAGAGCGTCGAACGCTTCAATTGGGTGTCCGAGACGGACGCGAGTCAGCTCGATCTCACCGGTGACGAATGCGCGACCGAATCCGACATCATCACGCAGATGAGTAACGATGTAGTTCAGCGCATCGAGCGAGCGGACGTTCAAGCCTACTTTTGCATCGTCGGGGCCAGCGACTGAACCATCAAAAGCCGTCAGGCGAATTGGCAGAGGCTTCTCCGAGGTATCGATGAAGGCCTCGAAAATCTCTGCAACGTTCATTGGAGTAAATGCCATGGTGAATCCTTGCTATTAACTGGCTATTTCGAAGAATTGGAGAAAAGCCGCTTGAAGTGGTTGGGCTTCTAGTTAGGCACCAGTGACGGTCTTGTCATACAGCCGCGGGAACCGGGAATCAGGGTCGTAGATTGCTTTGAGCTCATCGGGTAGGTTGCCACCGTAGAGTGCTCCGAATTGTTCTGGTGAGTAGAACGCCTCGGAATACAGTGACTTGTGACCGCCCAAATCGCTGACCTTGGCCTCAATAACGCGGTTGAACGCGCCGAGGCGAGTATCTCCTGGGACATGGTTGTTCGGCACTGCAGACCAGAACCCGACATTGATCCAGGTGGTCTCGGGATCTAGCGGATACAGTGGCCAAGCACTGCTGCTGCCAGCGAGCTTGTCGCCAGTACCAATTAGCTCGCTGGAGCCATCACGAAGGTGAATCGGGCATAGCCACACAGGCTGGATATCGCAGGCTTGGAAAAACCAATCCAGGTATTCAGCCAAGTGGTCAACAGTGACCTCGATATCTTGGACGACGCGCTCATTGGCCGGCAGGCCTTTTCGTGCTTTCATTTTCGCGTCAATGTCGTACTTGCGATCGAGGCCGACGAACTTCCAATACACCGAGGATCGTTTGAGCTCGCGCGGCCACATTGCACGAACTGCGGGATTTTGGGTACCGAAGGCTCTAGAGCACCAGAACCAGTCAATATCCCAGCGCCAGATGTAATCGCGAATCTTCAGGCGATCTCGAGTAACGCCGGAGGGGTGCTGCAGGGACCTGTAGTAGATCTTGTCTCGGGAGTAGTCCGAGACGGGACCTTCCTCATCAGTTTTGCGTCCCAGCACCAGGTAAATCTCATTCGGCGAGAAAGCGACACCGTCAAGGAAGTGAACAGGCTCGCCTTGGAACTCCTTTTCCACGGAAATCTTTGCCAGATCCTCTGCAGCTTCCGTCGTGGAGTTGTACCGAACGTGTCGCAGCTCGACGTATGGAAGTGCTTCTTCGAGCTCGATTTTTAACCGTACGGTGTAGCCGAGGGAACCATAGGAGTTTGGAAAGCCACGGAAAAGATCGACATTTTCCGTGCGCGAGCAGGTCACAATTTCGCCGGTACCGACTAGGACATCCATCTCGATGACGGACTCATGTGGCAGGCCGTTACGGAAACTCGTTGACTCCACGCCAATACCGGTCACAGCTCCACCGAGCGTAATTGTCTTTAGCTCTGGCACAACCAAAGGCATCAGACCGTAGGGCAAAGTGGCATCTACCAGGTCTTCGTAGGTACACATTCCCTGCACGTCGGCAGTCTTTTCAACTGGATCGACGGCGATTACTCCGCCGAGACCGCTGACATCTAGACCTGGTACGAGAGTTTTACTACGCCCGCGAAAAAGGTTTGATGTGCGCTTCGCCAACCTGACCCGCTGGTCAGCAGGAATAGCTTGAAAGCTATCAACTAGCTTCCGCACGCCTTCTTCATGCGCATGCCAGCCCACAGGCTCAATGCGCACTGAATCAATTCCTCGCCCCGGCGCCATTTGCGCCACCGTAGAAGTAATTTTTCCGATTAGTCGTGGCAACGTGCCGACATCAGAATTTGGTCGATGAGCCATGGTGAATACCGCAACGGCATTTCACAGGTATTTTCTACGCGAATTCGCCCTAATTTTGTCTTTTTGGAAAAACTAAGGGCCTCTGCTGGGCTACCAATATCGAAAAATACCCGGATTGAACAGGTAAATTACGTCTACATATATAACTTGATTTAGGACGACTTAACTAGGCGTTCTTGTACCCTGCAAATGGGGTGGCAAGAAGTACGCCTCGCCATACTCAGCGCTCACCGTTCGTCGCTCACCGTTCGTCATGTTCACTGCCAGCGAAGGCAACTGCATTGCTAGTACCAGCGAGCTGACGTATAGGTGGGGCATGGCTAAAAAAGTTATTGTTATCGGCGGCCACGGCAAGGTGGCCCAAATCGCTACTCCCCTACTCATCAATGAAGGCTACGAAGTAACCTCAGTTATTCGTAACCCTGATCAGGTCTCGGACATTGAAGCGCTCGGTGCCACCCCAGCTGTCTATGACATCACCGAGCTCTCGACCGAGAAGTTCGCTGACCTGCTACGCGGCAATGATGCCGTCGTTTGGTCCGCTGGCGCAGGCGGCGGTTCATCAGAGCGCACCTACGCAATCGACCGCGATGCCGCAATCACCTCGATGGCAGCTGCCAAGGCCGCCGGAGTTAACCGCTACGTAATGGTGTCCTACTTTGGTGCCGGCCCGAACCACGGAGTTCCTGAGGATAATTCCTTCTTTGCCTACGCCGAGGCCAAGGCCGCCGCGGATACAGCTTTGCGCGAATCTGACTTGGACTGGACAATCCTGGGACCGAGCACGCTGACCTTCGACGAAGGCCAGGATTCCATTGACACCGATGCCACAAAGGCCACAAAGGTTGCCCGTGCAACGGTTGCCAATGTCATCGCGCAGACCGTATTCAACGATCAAACGATTGGTCGCACCATTAACTTCAATGAGGGCGATACCCCCATCTCAGAGGCGCTAAAGGCCTAGCGCCTCCTCTCAGGACGTTCGCACTGATGCGCTACGCCCCCGCCGCGATTGAGCCGGCATAACATGTCGGCCGTCGCGGTCCATTGTCAGTGCGAGCGAGGATATGTACTGCTCCGCGCCATCGTCGCCACGCTCCGCCGAAAGGATTACATCAGGTCGTTCGACCTGTTCACCGGTGATGACACAGGTGAAAGACTCATTGGATGGGTTCCCGTGCTCGTCGAAAAGCGGTGCGGCGATGCCGTCGTCAAAGCGACGTCGGTAGTAGCGCCCCTTAGTCAGAATTGCCATCGTCGGCGTGACGACGAAGGCGATTGCTGCGGCGACGAGTGCGGAGTACGGCACCAAGCTCTCGCCGAAAGCGCCGAAGTACATGGCGATTGAGATTGTCGCGGAAGCAACGAGCGAGGTAATGCCGACGGGGTTGAAGTCGTGAATCATTCCGCGTCGGTAGTCGGGATAAATCGGCGAGATCTTCAGGACCCACTTGTTAATTGCAATGTCCGTAGCCACTGTGAAAATCCACGCAATGGCGAGGTTTGAGTAGAACCCCAGAACCGCATTGAGCATGGAGAACATGTCGAACTCCATAAGCGCCAGTGCGATGCCGAGATTGACGAAGACGAAGACAATGCGTCCCGGATAGGACTTTGCCACTCGCGTGTAGGCGTTAGTCCACGCCAGCGAGCCAGAGTATGCATTCGTGGCGTTGATCTTGATTTGGCTCATCACCACCAAGACGACCGCCAGCGTGATTGCCAGCCACGTGGGCACCATTTCCTGGTACACCGTCATGAACTGATGCACTGGCTCAACGGCTTCGGTCATGCCGCCGCCGACCACCGAAATCATGTAGACCGCGAGAAACACACCGATAATCTGCTTAGCTGCACCGAAGATAACCCATCCCGGCCCAGCCATGATGACCGAGGCCCACCACGACGTGGCGTTGTCCTTTGTCTTCGGCGGCATGAAACGGATGAAGTCAATGTTCTCGGCAATCTGCGCCACCAGCGCCAAACACACACCGGCAGAAGCCATCATTGCCGCCAGGCTAGGACCTTCTCCCTGCCCCTGATAATGCAAGAAAGCGTCCACGGAGTCAGGGTGCCTGACGACGAGATACACCATCGGTAGCACCATCATGACTAGCCAGAGTGGGTTGGTCCACGTCTGCATCTTCTGTAGCGTCTTCATTCCGAAAACCACTACGGGGATGATGATGAGCACGCTCACCAGGTATCCCAGCCAAAGTGGTATCCCGAGCCCGAGCTTTAGGCCCTGGGCCATAATTGCGCCTTCGGTGGCGAAGAAGATGAATGTAAAAGTCGCGAAAATGACGTTGGTGATTACGGAGCCGTAGTAGCCAAAGCCGGAACCGCGTGTGATGAGGTCGAGGTCGAGATTGAACTTTGCGGCGTAGATTGCCAGCGGCGCGCTGGAGAGAAAAATCAAGACTGCGGCGATGAGAATGCCAACCACAGCGTTTGTTGTTCCGTGAGCAATGCCGATTCCAGCACCGATGGAGAAGTCAGCCAAGTAGGCCATTCCTCCCAGTGCCGAGCCGGCAACTGCTACTGGTGTCCACGTTCGGTAGTGTCGTGGCGCGAATCGGAGCGGATAGTCGTCACCCAACTTCGATGACGACCCAGTATTTCCCGCCCTCCGCTTTCCCTGCTTAGCGTCGGCCATTGTGGTCGTCATGAGATACCCCTGATGTCAGTTCACGACAGCTACTTCCTTCAGCTACCCCACACCAGCCGCCCAACTATAGGCCGGTCATCAGCTGTAATGCTGCCCAGCAAATTGCTGCCTCAGCGCCGAAAACCCATACGGCTGGCTTAGGCATAGCCTGCAAGTAACCAGTCATGATTCGGTAGTGCAGCAATTATTTGCTGTGAAATCAGATATAGTACGAACTGGCGTTGAGTCTCAATGAGCACACATTTTGAGCAGTTAGGCAGGTAACACATGCGCCTCACCCCGCGCGAGCAAGATAAACTCATGCTCTTTCTTGCAGCTCGTGTCGCCGAGCGACGAAAGAACCGCGGTCTAAAACTCAACCGGCCCGAAGCAGTAGCACTGATTAGCGATGCCGTCGTCGAAGCCGCCAGAGATGGTGTGACCGTGTCCGAAGCCATGACCATTGGCACCGAGGTACTCGGACCTGACGATGTCCTCGATGGTGTCCGCGAGGCAATCATGCTGGTACAGGTCGAGGCCACCTTCACCGATGGCACAAAGCTCGTATCCGTCCATGACCCAATTGGCGGCAAATAGATGGCAGCCCAGACCCCACGTATCCTCATCGCTCACTGCGGAGTCGATGCCAGCCCAGAGTTCATCACCACCGCAGTAGAGGGCCTCGACACTTTTGATCAGACCATCGTGACCTCCACAGGCACCGAGCTGCGCAGCACACTGGCGGATTTGGGCCGCGAGGACACCGAGAATCTCCATATCGTCGTTATGCCCATGACAAGTGGCCGCAATCTGCCACTCATCGCCGACACGGCCAAGACTTGTCAGTGGTTCAAGCGCAATCACTCGAATGTGCGCATTGCACTCGCGGCACCGCCGCTGGGTGCCACCACCACGCTGGCGTTTCTACGCGCAACGCTCCGGCGCGAGACCTCGGCCGACGATATCGCGGTCATATGTTCCGCTGCCATCGATCCGTTCGCGGACGCGGAGCTGTTCCGTATCGCTCGTCTGGCGTGGACGCACAGTTCTGGCGCCGATGTAGTGGTCGCGTTCGACGATGTCTACCCATCCGTCTCGCAGACGCTGGCACCGTATAAAGCCACGCTTGACGACGAGTCCTTGCGCCCAACCCGTCGGAGCACAGTAATCCGCGCTGATTTGCAGACAGCCGAGAATCAAAAACCACTCATCACCAGTACTGCACTGGCGACGGCCATCTCCCAGTCTGCTAAAACCGCTCTGCATCTTTTGCAGTCGCATGATGATGACGGCATTGAGGCAGCATTACTTGCCGATCATGAGCACGGTTATGCCCATAGTCACGGCGAGGAGGATGGCGGCCATGGACACAGTCACGGCCACGTGCATGGCCACGGTCATCATCACCACGGCCACGTGCATGGGCACAGTCACGGTCATGGTCACAACCATCATCACCACCATCACAGCGCAGATGTCCACACTGAGTTTGACCTAGGAAATATCGATGCAGATGCAACCGAGTAACAACACAGATTGTCGACAAATAGTTCTGAATAAAGGCCGCCGCGCTCTGCGACTAAAGGTGGCCAATACCGGCGACCGCGCAATCCAGGTCGGTTCTCACTATCACTTCTTCGAAGCCAATGCGGCTCTTTGCTTTGATCGCCATCAGGCCTGGGGAATGCACCTAAATATCCCCGCCGGCCTGGCAGTGCGCTTTGAACCCGGCGATACCAAGACGGTCACACTGGTCGACTTCGGTGGAGACCGCATTATCCACGGCTTCGCGGGGATGACTGAGGGCCCGCTGGATGATGAAGCCACTCGGGAAGCTGCCTTTCAGCGAATTGCCGACTACGGTTTTGCGCACGAGCCTGCAGAACCGATGCCAGTTGCCGCGGATGAGGAAACGACGATCAGCTCGTCGAGATACGCGGAGCTCTACGGCCCCACAACCGGCGATGTAGTACCGCTGGCGGATACCAATCTGGTCATTCGAATCGAGAAGGACTACACGGCCAACTTCCCCGGCGACGAGTCCATCTATGGCGGCGGTAAGTCCATCCGTGACGGCATGGCCCAAGATCCGCAGGCAACTCGCGCACAAGGCACGCCCGATACGGTTATTACGAGCGCGATTATTGTTGATGCTCTCCTGGGCGTCGTCAAGGCAGACGTGGGTCTGCGAGATGGCAAGATTGTCGCAATTGGTAAGTCGGGCAACCCGCATACGCAGGACGGAGTTCACCCCGACCTGGTCATTGGTGCTGGTACCGAGGTTATTGCCGGTGAGCATCGACTGCTGACGGCCGGTGGCATCGATACGCACATCCACTACCTGGCACCGCAGCAGGCCGAAGAGGGTCTCTCCAACGGCATTACGACGTTCTTCGGTGGCGGTACCGGGCCTGCGGAGGGGTCAAAGGGCACGACGTGTACGCCTGGTCAATTCCATATTCACACCATGCTGCGCGCGGCAGAGGGTCTGCCGGTCAATGCTGGTTTCCTGGGCAAGGGTTCGGGCAGTCAGCCGGACGCGCTGGTTGAACAGCTACTCGCTGGCGCTGCCGGGCTCAAGATTCACGAGGACTGGGGCGCGACACCTGCGACTATTCACAATGCGCTGGACATCTGCGATAAGTACGACGTTCAGCTGGCCATCCACACGGATACGCTCAACGAGTCAGGTTTCTTCGAGGACACGCGCAAAGCCATTGGTGACCAGACCATCCACACCTTCCACTCTGAAGGCGCCGGTGGCGGTCACGCCCCGGACATTTTGAAGGTCACGGCGATTCCGAATGTTCTGCCGGCTTCGACGAACCCGACGCTGCCCTACTCCATCAACAGCGCCGAAGAACTGCTGGATATGGTGATGGTCTGTCATCACCTTTCCCACTCGGTGCCGGAAGATGTCGCTTTTGCCGATTCGCGTGTTCGACCTGAGACCATCGCAGCTGAAACCGTGCTCCATGACATGGGCATCATTTCCATTTTCTCCTCCGATTCGCAGGCGATGGGACGAGTCGGCGAGTCCTTCACGCGCGCATTCCAGACTGCTCATCACTGCCGCGCCCAGCTCGGCCCACTTCCCGGTGCTGATGAAACCAATGGCGATGACAATGAACGCGTCCTGCGCTACTTGGCGAAGCTGACCATCAATCCCGCCATTTCCGCTGGAATTGATGACTATCTGGGTTCGGTGGAAGTCGGCAAGATTGCGGATTTGGTGCTGTGGCCAATCGATTCCTTTGCCGCAAAACCGGATGTGGTTCTGCGCTCCGGGGTAATCTGCTGGTCACAAATGGGCGATCCCAATGCATCCATCCCGACTCCTGAACCCTGCTATTTCCGCAATATGTTCGGCAATTACGGTTCCGCTCTCACGGCTACTCGCATTACCTTCATGTCCCAGGCCGCAATTGATGCCGGTGTGCCGGAAGAGCTCGGTTTGCAAAGCCGTGTTCTGCCGGTAAAGGACTGCCGCGGAATTGGCAAGGCAAACATGGTGCGAAACAACACTCTGGCCAAGATTGACGTCGATCCGGAAACCTATGTGGTCACCGTCGATGGCGAGCCCGTCAGCATCGAGCCTGCCCAGGAGCTTCCGCTAACGCGCCTGCACTATCTCTTCTAGGCTCTGGTGATGAGCTTGACTTCGTCGTTTTACCAGGCCTTGCAGTGGTCTGACACCGCATTCCCCTCCGGTCGCTATACGCTGTCGCATGGTCTCGAGGGGCTGGTCGCCGAGGGGATCGTCGGCAAGCGTGACGAGGCAGCACTTGCCACCGTCGCCGAGGACATGTTGCGTTATTCCTTCGCGCCGGTCGATCTGGCTGCGCATTTTCGCACGTGGGAGCAGGATTCGGTCGCTGGGATAATGCGAATCGACGCGATGGTGCATGCGGCACGACCGACGTTTTCGCAGCGGAGGGGCAGCGTGCGCGTCGGCAAGCAGATGCTGTTTATGGCGCGTGAGTTAGGGCTTGACGACGATACCCTGCGCGCGTATTCGAAAGCGGTGAGCAGCCCGGATGCGTCCAGCCGCTTGGCGTATGGGCACAGCCCGGTGGTGATGGCGTTGATTCATCGGTCCGCTGGACTGGATTCCGATGAGGCGGCGCAGGCCGAGGCCTTTGGTTTCGTCTCTGCTGTGGCATCAGCGGCGGTGCGATTGCAGGTGGCTGATTTTGTCGGTGCGCAGCGTCTGATTCGACAGCTGGCTCCAGTGGTCACGGAGGTTGTTGAGACTTCGCGGACGATTGGCACCGACGATATTGGTGCCTGTACGCCGCTGTTAGATATTGCCTCTGCGCGCCACGAGACTGCGGCGGCCCGATTGTTTATTACCTAAAGCTCGGCTTTTGGCCTCTGACAAGCAACTAGCAAGTTAACTATTAAGAAGGAATTTTTGACAATGGTTTTTCACGTTGGCATTGGTGGACCAGTCGGCTCCGGCAAGACGGCCTTGATTGAAACGCTCGTACCTGAGCTGATTTCCCGTGGTTTCACACCGGGCATCATTACCAATGACATCTACACCCAAGAGGATGCTCATCACATCCGGCAGGCGCTGGACGGCGTGGTCGACTCCTCGCGCATTATCGGTGTGGAGACAGGCTCGTGCCCACACACTGCGGTGCGCGATGATCCCACTATGAACCTCATGGCCAGCGCCGAGTTGCTGGAGGAGCACCCAGATATCGACATTGTTTTCTACGAATCCGGTGGCGATAACCTCACGCTGACTTTCTCACCTGCACTGGCGGACCTATTTGTCTTTGTGCTCGATACCGCCGAGGGGCAGAAGATGCCGAAGAAGCGTGGCCCTGGCATCACGGACTCCGATGTTCTTGTCATTAACAAGATTGACATCGCGCCCTATGTCCGCTGCGATGTGGACCAGATGCACACTGATGCGCTTGCCGTGCGCTCTGACAAGCCGGTCATGCTGACCAATTGTCTAGACGGCTCCGGCATTGCGGAGTTCGCCGATCTCATTGAGGCTGCGGCGAAGTCTGCGTCGGTTGATTCCTCCTCTGACCAGGCATAACCATGCTACGACCTGGCAAGGACGGCTTACTCGACCTGGAGATTCTGCCTGCTGGCCCCGGTACCCGGCGTGTTCGTGCACCGCTGTCTCTGGGGCGCATTCTCCATTCCGACCCGTCCTTCCCCGATGCCCACGTGGTCTATATTCGTGCCACCGGCGGCGGTCTCGCCCAGGGCGACCATGTTCGCCAGCGGATACAGGTTCGAAGTGGCGCACATGCGATTGTCACCTCTCAGGCGGCTACTCGAGTGCACTCAATGACCAGCGGCTACGCCGAACAGCTGACTGAATTCACGGTTGAGCCGGATGCCGTCCTCGAATACCTGCCGGACCCGGCAATTCCTTCGCGTGATTGCCACTTCCGCCAGCACACAAAGGTGACTGTCTCCCCCGGTGCTACTGCAATTGTCGGCGACTGCTTTACCGCTGGTCGCGTCGCTCACGGAGAGCTCCACGATGCCGCCGAGATTGATCTGCGTGCAGAGTTACACGCGCACGACAGTGTTCCCGCATTTATCGAAAAGGCTCACTATCTCGGCAAACGCGACCTCTCCTCGCCCATCGCGCATGGCAACTACCGCGCCTGGGCAAACCTCTGGGTCATATGTTCGCCACCGCTTGTCGACGATGTCCTTACCTCTTGGCAGGACTATCCACACAGCGACACTGCCCCGCTTATCGGCGCGTCTTCACTTCCCGATGGCCTTGGCATCTGGGCCAGGTTCATGGGCAATTCAATCGAGCATGTAACAGACGCTCAACATGATTACTGGAATCTAGCGCGGCGCATAGTCCTTAATGCACCGGCGTTTTCGCTGCGCAAGATGTAGCACGTCGCGAGTGCCGCGGTAGTCATCTGCTTTCCCGCCCCCACCGCGGCCCCGGGGTGCGTGCTGTGTCTAATCAGGCAGCCTGCTTAGACACCCGCATCAACACTGCAGGCACGCTTGGGCTGATTGGCACCCACCTGCTCGACGAATGCCGCAATCAACGCACGCCCATTGGCTTCCACCTGCTTATCGACGGCTCGGAGCTTGGCCACAATCGCCTCCGAATCCGTGCCATTGGTCTTTGACCATTCCTCCACTAACTCTGGGGTGGCCTCTGGGTGGAACTGCACACCGACGATGCTGCCAAGCCGGAAGGCTTGGACGGGGCATGGCTCACCAGTGGCCAGTAACGTCGCCTGCGGTGGGAGTACATCGACTGCGTCAAAGTGGGACTCTGCCACCTCGAAGGTTGTAGGTAGCGCACCGAGAAGTGGATCGCACGCACCTTCCGAGGTCAACGTGACCTCCGCTGCGCCTTCTTGACCTTGACCAGGTGCTGCCACTGTCACCGTACCGCCAAAGCAATTGGCAATGATTTGGTGTCCGAGGCAGATACCGATAACGGGAATGTGGGTGGTAAGAGCGTCGTCAAGCAGTGTGCGTAGTGCGGGCAGCCACGGTGCCTTTTCTTCATTGAGGGCGTCCATTGCGCCGCCCAGAATGATAATGCCCTCGCCGCAGTCAGTGATTGCCGGAACTGGTTCGCGACATAGGCGGACGGTGGTGTACGTTGCTCCGATTTCTTCGAGCCATGGTGCGATTCGGCCGATGGGGACTGTCGGATCGGGTTGGATGATGGTGATTTCAGTCATGGCGGGCACCTCTCATGCGCGCTGCTATGTCTACCGTACGAACGTACTGTTTATTGTAGCCACAAATTACGCATTTCAATAGCAAATTACTTAAGTAAATAGCAAAAAATCCCCCAACACCTTTTGGCTAGCTGTTTAAAAACAACTGACCAACTGTGGTGTCGGGGGAATTTTTGGGTTGCCGCCTAATGTCGGGCTCGGTTAACCGCGTATTGCTAACCAGTAAGCCCTGTTAGGAGCGTGGCTCTGCTCAGCGGTGAACTGGGGGATCTCAAAGGATTGCCACCCCCAGCCGCGGCCGCAAAGCTATTGATTTTTACTCGAAGGTTCCGATGTCATCCAGCGGAACTGCGGAACCAACCTGGTCGATGCCGTAGGTGTCCTCGGCACCGTAGAAGCCCTCACCGAAGGAGGCAAATGGTGCGGCTGCCTGGCGGGCAGCTTCCTCAGTCGGCTCAACAGTGATGTTGCGGTAGCGCGAGATACCCGTACCAGCCGGGATTAGCTTACCGATGATCACGTTCTCCTTCAGGCCGATGAGCTTATCCGAGCGCTTGTTGATAGCGGCGTCGGTAAGCACGCGCGTCGTCTCCTGGAAGGAGGCCGCGGACAGCCAGGACTCGGTGGCCAGCGATGCCTTGGTAATACCCATCAGCACGCGACGGCCCTCGATGACGCTGCCGCCGGAGGCAACAATCTCGCGGTTCTTAGCCATGACCGTGGAGCGCTCGACCAATGCGCCTGGCAGCAGGTCGGAGTCACCCGGCTTGGACACAATCACGCGGCGCAGCATCTGGCTGACAATAACCTCGATGTGCTTGTCGTGAATGGCCACACCCTGGTCACGGTAGACCGACTGGACTTCCTCAATGAGGTGACGCTGGACACCGCGGCGCCCCAGGACCTCGAGGACCTCGTGCGGATCGGCAGCGCCCTTGAGCAGCTGCTGCCCCTTAACCACATGGTCACCATCGCGGATGGCGCGACGACGGCCATCGACGGTGATTTCAGCCAGACCCTGACGCTTGGACAGCTTGTCGTAGACGACCTCGTCCTCGCTGTTGGCATCCGGGATGAGGGTGAGCGTGTAGAAGTGCTCGTCCTCCTCCAGGCGCACGCGACCGTTTTCGCGAACCAGTGGAGCCTTGTTCTTCGGCACTCGGGCCTCGAACAGCTCCTGGACACGCGGCAGACCACCGGTAATGTCGCCACCGACACCACCCTGGTGGAACGTACGCATGGTCAGCTGGGTACCCGGCTCACCAATGGACTGCGCAGCGACAATACCGACAGCCTCTCCGATGTCGACCAGCTTGCCGGTTGCCATCGAACGACCGTAGCACTTGGCACAGACACCGGTTGCGGTGGAACAGGTCAGAACCGAGCGGACCTTGACTTCCTTGACACCGTGGCTGAGAGCCAGGGTGATGTGGTCGTCGTTCAGGTCGGTGTCAGCCTCGATAAGGACATTGCCCTCAGCGTCGGTGACATCTGCTGCCAGTACGCGAGCAATCGCGGCGGTCTCGACGTACTTCGCACGACGGATCTCGCCGGTCGGGTTGCCGGTTGCGTCCAGAACATCCTCGCCAATCTCGACAACGACACCGTCGTGGGTGCCACAGTCCTCTTCGCGAACGATGACGTCCTGTGCAACGTCGACCAGACGACGGGTCAGGTAACCCGAGTCAGCGGTACGAAGCGCGGTATCGGCCAGACCCTTACGGGAACCGTGCGAGTTGTTGAAGTACTCGAGAACCGACAGGCCTTCGCGGAAGGAGGTCTTAATCGGGCGGGTGATGTATTCACCACGCGGGTTCGTAACCATGCCCTTCATGCCGGCCAGCGAGTGAATCTGGCCCATGTTACCGGCAGCACCCGACTTCACGATCATCGGAATCGGGTTGTCATCCGGGTACAGAGCCTCGACCTTTTCACCGACCTCAGCCGTCGCAGCCTTCCACAGGTTAACCAGCGACTCGTGACGCTCAGCGGCCGAGAGCTTACCGCGGCGGAACTTCTTCTCCACCGTGGCGGCCTTCTCTTCGTAGCCGTTCAGGATCTCACGCTTGTTCGGGAGAACCAGCACGTCAGACATAGCAATGGTGACACCAGAACGGGTAGCCCAGTAGAAACCAGCATCCTTGAGCTTGTCGACGGTCTGAGCGACCGTAATCATCGGGTACTTGGCAGCCAAGTCGTTGATGATCGCAGCCTGCGGCTTCTTAGCCATAACGCCTTCGACGTATGGGTAGTTCCACGGCAGCAGGTCGTTGAACATAACGCGGCCCAGCGTGGTGGAAGCCAGCCAGGTATCGCCCTTGTTCCAACCATCTGGAAACTGCTCGGACTCAATCTCGGCCGGCGGACGCAGGTGGCTGATGCGAACCTTAATTGGGCTCTGCAGGCCAATTGCACCGCGGTCGTAAGCCATGATGGCCTCGGCCGGGCTGGTGTAAATACCCTGCTCCGGTGCGTCCTCGGTGGCATCCTGGTGGCCACCCGGCAGCTCCGGCTTCTCCAGTGTCAGGAAGTACAGGCCAGTGACCATATCCAGACGCGGCATAGCCAGCGGCTTACCGGAAGCCGGCGACAGAATGTTGTTCGAGGACAGCATCAGGACGCGAGCCTCGGCCTGTGCTTCAGCGGACAGCGGCAGGTGAACTGCCATCTGGTCACCGTCGAAGTCGGCGTTGAAAGCCTCACATGCCAGTGGGTGCAGCTGAATTGCCTTACCCTCAACCAGGACCGGCTCGAACGCCTGAATACCCAGGCGGTGCAGCGTAGGTGCACGGTTCAGCAGGACCGGGTGTCCGGTAATGACATCTTCGAGGACGTCCCACACCTCTGGGCGCTGACGCTCAACCATGCGCTTCGCGCTCTTGATGTTCTGCGCGTAGCTCTTGGCCACGAGCTCCTTCATAACGAACGGCTTGAACAGCTCAAGAGCCATCAGCTTCGGCAGACCACACTGGTGCAGCTTCAGCTGCGGGCCGACGATAATAACCGAACGGCCGGAGTAGTCAACACGCTTACCCAGCAGGTTCTGACGGAAACGACCCTGCTTGCCCTTGAGCAGGTCGCTCAGGGACTTCAGCGGGCGGTTACCCGGACCAGTGACCGGGCGGCCACGACGTCCGTTGTCAAACAGTGCGTCAACGGATTCCTGAAGCATGCGCTTCTCGTTGTTGACGATGATTTCCGGAGCGCCCAGGTCAATCATGCGCTTCAGGCGGTTGTTTCGGTTGATGACACGACGGTAGAGGTCGTTCAAGTCCGAGGTCGCAAAGCGGCCACCGTCGAGCTGCACCATCGGGCGCAGCTCCGGCGGAATCACCGGAATGCAGTCGAGCACCATAGCGGCCGGGTCGTTGCCGGACTGCAGGAATGCAGTGACAACCTTCAGGCGCTTGAGGGCGCGCATCTTCTTCTGTCCCTTGCCGTCGCGAATAATCTCGCGCAGCTCCTCGGCCTCCTTGGCCAGGTCGAAGTTGCGGATCAGGGTCTGAATAGCCTCAGCACCCATACCACCGGTGAAGTAATCCTCGTAGCGGTCGACGAGTTCGGTGTAAATACCCTCGTCGATAATCATCTGCTTCGGCTCGAGCTTGATGAAGGTGTTCCAAATCTCGTCGAGACGATCCAGCTCGCGCTGGGCGCGCTCACGGATGTGGCGCATCTCGCGCTCGGCTGCGGACTGAACCTTCTTACGGGCATCAGCCTTGGCACCCGCTGCCTCGAGTTCAGCCAGATCCTCTTCCAGGGTCTGGGCACGCTCGGCCAGCTCCTGGTCACGATCGTCCTCAACCAGCTTCTTGTCCACGAGCATGTCTGCTTCGAGGGTTTCCTGGTCGTTGTGGCGAGCCTCTTCATCCACGGAGGTGATGATGTTGGCAGCGAAGTAGATGATCTTTTCCAGATCCTTCGGAGCCAGGTCGAGCAGGTAGCCGAGGCGGGACGGCACACCCTTGAAGTACCAGATGTGAGTGACCGGAGCGGCCAGCTCAATGTGGCCCATGCGCTCACGGCGAACCTTCGACTTGGTCACCTCAACGCCACAGCGTTCACAGATGATGCCCTTGAAGCGAACGCGCTTGTACTTACCACAAGCACACTCCCAGTCACGGGTCGGGCCGAAGATACGCTCACAGAAAAGGCCATCCTTTTCCGGCTTCAGCGTACGGTAGTTAATCGTCTCGGGCTTCTTGACCTCACCGCGAGACCAGCGGCGGATGTCGTCGGCGGTAGCGAGCCCAATCCGGAGCTCGTCAAAGTTGTTGACGTCGAGCACCTGTTTTCCCTTTCCCTCCGCATCGAAGTAATGCGGAAACCAAATTCTCTGCGGAGGTTTTTGTACGTTGTCGTCTGTGTTGGGTTATTCGCGAGTTAGGGCTTCCCGACCCTGATACTCACGCAATGTTTCGTCGTTAAGCGAGAAACTATGCGGAGTCAGCGTCGGAACGCTCATCGCGGGACAGGTTAATGCCGAGGGAAGCGGTCGCGTGGTCGAGTTCCTCATCGTCGGAGGAGCCCAACTCAACCGGAACGCCGTCGGCCGAAAGGACCTCAACGTTCAGGCAGAGCGACTGCAGTTCCTTCAGAAGCACCTTGAACGACTCCGGAATACCCGGATCCGGAATGTTGTCGCCCTTCACGATTGCCTCGTAGACCTTGACGCGGCCAACCACGTCATCGGACTTGATGGTGAGCAGCTCCTGCAGGGTGTAGGCAGCGCCGTATGCCTGCATTGCCCACACCTCCATCTCACCGAAGCGCTGACCACCGAACTGAGCCTTACCACCCAGCGGCTGCTGGGTAATCATGGAGTACGGACCGGTGGAACGAGCGTGAATCTTCTCGTCGACCAGGTGGTGCAGCTTCAGCATGTACATGTAGCCCACCGAAACCGGGAACGGGAACTTTTCGCCAGAGCGGCCGTCGAACAGCGTGGCCTTACCGTCAGCGTTGACCAGCACCTCGCCGTCACGGTTCGGGCGGGACGACGCGAGCAGACCAGCGAGCTCCTCGTTCTCAGCACCGTCGAACACTGGGGTTGCAACCAGGGAGTCGGACGGAACGTCGTGCAGGTCGGCCGGAAGACGCTTAGCCCAATCCGGGTCGCCCTCAATGCTCCAGCCGGCCTTCGCCAGCCAGCCGAGGTGAACCTCGAGGACCTGGCCGATGTTCATACGACGCGGAACACCGTGGGTGTTCAGAATGATGTCGACCGGGGTGCCGTCCGGCAGGAACGGCATGTCCTCCTGCGGCAGGATCTTGCCGATAACGCCCTTGTTACCGTGGCGACCTGCCATCTTGTCGCCGTCCTGGATCTTGCGCTTCTGCGCAACGTACACGCGGACCATCTCGTTGACACCCGGTGCCAGGTCGTCATCGTCTTCACGGGAGAAGACACGGACGCCGATGACCTTGCCGGACTCACCGTGCGGAACACGCATGGAAGTGTCACGGACCTCGCGGGACTTCTCGCCGAAGATAGCGCGCAGCAGGCGCTCCTCCGGAGTCAGCTCAGTCTCACCCTTCGGCGTGGTCTTAGCGACCAGGATGTCACCGTCGCGAACGTCGGCACCGATGCGGACGATGCCGCGTTCATCCAGATCCTTCAGCATCTCCTCGGACGCGTTCGGGATGTCACGGGTGATTTCCTCCGGACCCAGCTTGGTGTCGCGGGCGTCGATCTCGTGCTCCTCGATGTGAATCGAGGTCAGGATGTCCTCCTCAACCATGCGCTGGTTCAGGATGATGGCGTCCTCGTAGTTGTGACCTTCCCACGGCATGAATGCCACGAGCAGGTTCTTACCAAGTGCCATCTCACCGTTGTCGGTACCCGGACCGTCAGCGATGACCTGGCCGGCCTCAACACGCTGGCCCTCGTCAACCAGTGGCTTCTGGTTGTAGCAGGTGCCCTGGTTGGTGCGCTCGAACTTGCGCAGCAGGTAGGTGTGGCGCTGGCCTTCATCGTCCATGATGGTGATGAAGTCTGCCGACACGGTCTCGACCACACCGGCGGCCGAAGCGACAATGACATCGCCCGCGTCGTAAGCAGCACGCTGCTCCATACCGGTACCGACGAACGGAGCCTCCGAACGCAGTAGCGGCACAGCCTGACGCTGCATGTTCGCACCCATCAGGGCACGGTTAGCGTCGTCGTGCTCGAGGAACGGAATCATGGCAGTAGCCACGGAGACCATCTGACGCGGGGAAACATCGAGGTAGTCGACCTCATCAGCGCGGACGGACTCGACGTCACCGCCCTTCTTACGAACAGACAGGGTCTCCTGAACGAAGTGGCCGTTCTCGTCGATCGGAGTGTTGGCCTGCGCAACGACGTAGCGGTCTTCCTCATCAGCGGTGAGGTAGTCGACCTCATCGGTGATGACACCATCGCGGACGCGACGGTACGGAGTCTCAATGAAACCGAACGGGTTCACGCGTGCGTAGCAGGACAGCGAACCAATCAGGCCAATGTTCGGACCCTCTGGGGTCTCAATTGGACACATGCGGCCGTAGTGGGACGGGTGAACGTCTCGAACCTCGAGACCAGCACGGTCACGGGTCAGACCACCCGGACCCAGTGCGGACAGACGACGCTTGTGGGTCAGACCCGACAGCGAGTTGTTCTGGTCCATGAACTGGGACAGCTGGGAAGTACCGAAGAACTCACGGATAGCCGCGGAGACCGGGCGCACGTTAATCAGAGTGGTCGGCTGGATCGACTCCACGTCCTGAGTGGTCATGCGCTCACGAACCACGCGTTCCATGCGGGACAGGCCCACGCGAACCTGGTTCTGAATCAGCTCGCCTACGGTACGCAGACGACGGTTACCGAAGTGGTCGATATCGTCGGTCTCAACCGGGATCTCGACCCCTTCCGGCGAGGTCATAACATTCTCGCCGTCGTGCAGGCGCACGAGGTATTCAATGGTGGTAGCGATATCCTGTTCGGTCAGGACCATCTCGCCAGAGACCTCAGTACCCAGGCCCAGCTTGCGGTTGACCTTGTAGCGACCGACCTTGGCCAGGTCGTAGCGCTTCGGCTTGAAGAAGTTGTTCTCCAGCAGAGCCAGCGCGGACTCGCGCGTCGGCGGCTCACCCGGGCGCTGCTTGCGGTAAATCTCCAGCAGAGCCTCGTCGGTGTTTGCAACACCGTCCTTCTCCAGGGTGGCCATCATGATCTCAGAGAAGCCGAAGCGCTCCTTGATTTCCTCAGTGGTCCAGCCGAAAGCCTTCAGCAGAACCGTGACCGGCTGGCGACGCTTACGGTCAATACGAACGCCGACGGTGTCCCGCTTGTCGACGTCGAACTCCAGCCACGCACCGCGCGACGGAATAATCTTCACCGAGTGCAGCGGGCGCTCGGTGGACTTGTCGATGGTCTCATCGAAGTAGACGCCCGGAGAGCGCACCAGCTGAGAAACAACGACACGCTCAGTTCCGTTGACGATGAACGTACCCTTGTCCGTCATCATCGGGAAGTCACCGATGAAGACAGTCTGGCTCTTGATCTCACCGGTCTCGCGGTTGGTGAACTCCGCGGTGACGTAGAGGGGAGCCGAGTAGTTGATGTCCTTATCCTTGGACTCATCCACGGTGTTCTTGACGGAGTCGAACCATGGGTCCGACAGCGTCAGGGACATCTTCTGGGAGTAGTCCTCGATCGGAGAGAGCTCTTCTAGAATATCTTCGAGACCGCTGGTAACCCGAGCGTCTTCTCCGAGCTCCTCCTGGCGACGAGCGCGCCACTCAGGCGTGCCAATGAGCCATGCGAAAGACTCACGCTGCAGGTCGAGCAGACCAGGAACCGCAATCGGCTCCTGAATCTTTGCAAACGAGTACCTCTTCGAAGCTCCGGGAATACCGGTTACTGCCTTGGTCTGGCGGGAGACTGCCAAGATGCGTCCTTCCAGCACCTCACGCGGTGGAGCACACCGGCAACCGGTGGTGCGCTCCGCCCGCTTGGTTTATACGCGATTCAAGTTGCAGGAATTATTTCTGTTGCGCACCGGGATACTTTGCGTCTAACCTTTGGTCACACACGAAAGTGATTCCCCCGCCACTTGGCCTCCAAGACCAGCCTTTAAAAGGCGAGCCCCCGAGCCCTAACGGCGGCGCCGCAGCAACTCCTTTAACAGCTAGATGCACGAAAAACGGTGCTACATAATAGCCCCGAGCCCCGAGCGCAAACTATAAAAGAGCTGGCGACAGATACACTAATTCCAGCGCAACGATTTAGCCTATATCAAAAACTGACAGTTGTCTAGTACAACTTGACAAATCGGGCGTGTCGCATTCACCCGTTACCGATATAACGATGAGGCCTGGGCGCTATGGCCGTCGTAAAGCGTTACTCTGCTTTACGACGGGTCGAAGGACGCACGATGCCCACGATTGCGATGAATACCAGAATCGAACCGGACGTAATGAGACCGATTGACCACGGCTCTAGAGCCGGGCGCTGGAAATTCTGTATTGCGCCGAAGAGAAGCTGATTGGAAAGGCCTTCGTCCATCTTTCCGTTGAAGCGCAGGTAGTCCATGATCGGCTCGCCATCGCGAGTCTCCCACCAAAGGTGGATGTCCTCGGCCATATCGATGACCGAGCCAGACTTCGGCTCAACCCAAAAATCACGGGTGCCCTGGTACTGGAGGAACCCGGATTTGTCATCCTGAGTTAGCTGAGAGACGTAAGAACGGTACTTCTGGGCGAGATTCGTCTTCTCAATATCCTGACGGAAATGCAGAACGCGGTTGCCGCCGCGTTCCTCTTCCCCGACAAACTTTGCTGGCAGGGAATCGTGGAGGAAATCATCAAAGATCAGATATTCCTTTTCCTCCGTGTCAGCCGGGAGCTTCACCCAGTTCCCCTCGAAAGCCACAGACCGCGGAACGCCCGCCATGCGGTCGACAAGCGTCGCAGGAGCCAGCGCCTCGCCGGTGAGTCGGTCGATGGTCACTGTCCAGATATTGGCCTCGATAAGCTCGGTCAGCGGGTCGGTGCCCATGACCTCCGGGGGAAGCTCACGCATTTCAGTCACACCGACACGGAGCGAAACCTTGTCCGCATCGGCAGGTTCGATGAGTACGCCGTGGAGCTGTCTCTGCAGCGGCGAGTGCACTTCTTCGCGCTTGCCTTCTTCGTTAATCCTGGTGGATACACCGTCTTCCGCCCGCAGGGTGTACGACACCGGCGGCAGGTTAAGCGGCATTTTGGGATCAACATTGAGCACTTTGGGCAGCAAGATGCCAGCAGCAAGCAGTGCAGTGCCTAGACCCAATAGAAGGATAGACAAAATTCTCGGCCGTGAGAGCATGTTAGATACTTTACAGGCCAATAAGGGCAATCAAGACAATGAGTGGGCTGGTTTTTGCCCCAACTTTCTGTGACGGGTGAGATTAGTGAGGTTTTGCCCGGGTCAGGTGGGTTAGCAAAGGCCCCAGAAACAAAAGAACCGCCAACCCCGGGCAAGAAGCCCAGAATTGGCGGTCAGAATTGGCAGCTTTAGGCCACTACCGGGGCCGAAGCAAGTAACTGAATTACTTGAGGGAGACCTTTGCGCCAGCCTCTTCCAGCTTAGCCTTAGCAGCCTCAGCGTCGTCCTTAGAAGCACCCTCCAGGATAGCCTTCGGAGCGGACTCAACCATCTCCTTAGCCTCCTTCAGGCCCAGGCCGGAGACGATCTCGCGGACAGCCTTAATAACGCCGATCTTCTTAGCGCCAGCGTCCTCGAGGACGACGTCGAACTCGTCCTTCTCCTCAGCAGCAGCCTCGCCGCCAGCAGCGCCTGCAGCAGCAACTGCGACCGGAGCAGCAGCGGTGACGTCGAACTCTTCCTCGAAAGCCTTCTTGAACTCGGTGAGCTCAACGAGGGTCATTTCCTTGAAAGCCTCGAGCAGTTCCTCAGTGGTGTACTTAGCCATGGATATTCTCCTATGAGTGTGGTGCGGCCGCTCCCCTCAGAGATCCCTGGGGTCGAAGCCGTCAAAGTGATATTTAAAAGTTTTTCGCGTGATTTAGTTCGCGTAGTTCGCGAGCCGCTCGGGATTACTTCTTTTCCTCGAGTGCCGCTGCAAGGCGGGCAACCGAGGAGGTCGGAGCATCGAGCAGGCCAGCGACGTTCGCCAGAACGCCGTTGAAGGCACCAGCCAGCTTTGCCAGCGTGGTCTCACGGTTATCCATATCCGCAAGAGCCTCGAACTGTGCTGCATCGATTGCAGCACCGTCCATGTAGCCGCCCTTGATCACGAGGTTCTTGTTGTCACCGGCGAACTTCTTAATCGCCTTAGCCGCATCCACAGCCTCGCCCTTGATGAAGGCGACTGCAGTCGGGCCGTTCAGGTGCTCATCAAGACCCTCAATCCCTGCCTCGTCGGCAGCGATCTTGATCATGGTGTTCTTGGCGACGGAGTACTTAACATCAGCACCGAGGGCGCGACGCAGTTCCGTGATTTCCGCAACGGACAGGCCGCGGTACTCAGTCAGCACGATAGCGTTGGACTCTTCGACGTCCTGCTTCAGCGCTGCAACAGCTGCAATCTTCTCAGTATTTGCTGCCATGTGTACTCTCGCCTCCTTCCTGGTCTTTGCAATTTTCCGCTCGGCCAAGTGAAGGATTCTTTTGCGCAAATACAACAAACGCCCCAATCCTCGCACAAGGATGGGGCGCACAATTCTTTTGGCATGTTCCACTTCAACTCCGCCGACCCCAGGGCCAGCAGGTGAAGCCAAACTGCGCAAGCGCTTCCAAGTCCTCCTGCGTGGGCCGCTCACTGTATTCCTACAATGAAACCTTCAATCCGCTTCTTTCAAAGCGAATGACCGACGGTCTTCGGTGAAACTTGAGTACCAACCTCCATCGTCCCAACTTAATGTTGGTGCCGATTGGAAGCCGGTCAAACTTCGTGAAGAAACTCTATACCAGACCCAGGCAATTAATCAAATCGCCTATCCAAAGCGCGCCGCACCAGGCTCTCCAAAGCGGCCGAACTCCAGGTCCTTCTCACGTTGCTGCACAATCATCTCGAGCTCGGCAAAGTACGCATTCAGGTCATCGTCGGCAAGCCAGAGCACTTGGTCTGCATAGTCGAGTACTACGCGCACCATGTCGTCGGGATGCGCGTCCAACCTGGCGGCATCGAGAATATCCACGGTGAGTGTCAATGCCACACGCACGACCGGCGGGATCTGCGATGCCAGGCACTGCTGCGCCACGGCGTTGCGAAGCTCCACGGCCTCCATCCGCGCAATGATGCGCAGCAACCGCACGACCACGACCTGCGCCGCCCGAGCTTGCAGAGCTTCCTCCTCGCTCATCCCCGCAAGCACCACAGAATCCTGGATATTGCGGCGAAGCACCTCAGCTACGCGCTCGTCCTCCCCTAGCCCCGTCAGTACCTCGCCCAGCAGCGTCTGCCCCGCGATGCGCAGGCAAGGCATGTCATAGGCGTCGTCGCCCAACGAGTCGAGGTACGAGATGAGCTGCGGTTCAATAATTCCGGAACCGTCGTCGAGCTGCGCCAGGCGATTAATCTCGCCAAGCGCCTCCAGCCCTTCTTCGGGTTCCAAAATCAACGTCATAGTCGCGATTTTAAGCAACAAACTTTGGCTGTGAGTCCATTTCGGCTCGATTAGTTCTTTGGATTAGCAATTCGCTTTACGACGTCTACCGCGCCCAAACCCCCACCGCGCTATCGGTATCCCTTATGAGAATGCAAAACCGCCGCCTCACACACCGGGAGAAAGTGCGCGTGGCGGCGGTTTTAAAGAGCTTGGCTCTGAGTCACCCTCGAGCGACTTGCGAAGAGCACACTCGCCTACCGGCTGATGCTGATTTAGGCGGTGTAGTCCTTGATCACGCTGGTGTCAACCGGGATGCCCGGGCCATTGGTGGCGGAGACGGTGATCTTCTTCAGGTACTTACCCTTAGCAGCGGATGGCTTGAGACGCATCAGCTCGTCGATAAGCGCACCGTAGTTCTCGGCCAGCTTCTCGGCGTCGAAGGAAGCCTTACCGATAACAGCCTGCAGGTTTGCAGCCTTATCAACGCGGAAGGAAATCTTACCGCCCTTAATCTCGGTGACAGCCTTAGCGACATCCGGGGTAACGGTGCCGGTCTTCGGGTTCGGCATCAGACCACGCGGGCCGAGGATACGAGCCACGCGACCAACCTTGGCCATCTGGTCCGGGGTCGCGATTGCAGCATCGAAGTCGGTCCAGCCACCCTGAATCTTTTCGATCAGTTCCTCGGAACCGACGAAGTCAGCGCCGGCCTCTTCAGCCTTGGTGGCGTTCTCGCCAGCGGCGAAAACGACGACTCGAACGGTCTTACCGGTGCCGTTCGGCAGGGAGACAGTGCCGCGAACCAGCTGGTCAGCCTTGCGCGGGTCAACGCCCAGGCGGATAGCAACGTCAATCGTGGCGTCGTAGTTCTTGGAGGAGGTCTCCTTGGCCAGGTTAGCGGCCTCGAGTGGAGAGTAGATGCGGCCGGCGTCGATCTTCTCGGCGGCGGCGCGGTATGCCTTAGAGTTCTTGCTCATGAAAAGTCCAATCTCAATTAAGTGAAATGGTTGGATTGTGGTGTTTAGCGGGCCGAAGCTGGCCCTACCACTTGATGAAGGTGCAGCTAAACGCTGACGGTTTTACTTAGCGCCCTCGACGGTGATGCCCATGGAGCGAGCGGTACCGGCGATGATGCGTGCACCCATCTCGATGTCGTTAGCGTTCAGGTCCGGCTTCTTCAGCTCGGCGATTTCCTTGCACTGCTCCCAGGTCACGGAACCGACCTTGTTGGTGTGCGGAACGCCAGAGCCCTTCTGAATGCCAGCGGCCTTCAGCAGCAGCTTAGCTGCCGGCGGGGTCTTCAGAACGAAGGTGAAGGAGCGGTCTTCGTAGACGGAGATTTCAACCGGGACAACGTTGCCACGCTGGTTCTCAGTTGCTGCGTTGTAAGCCTTGCAGAACTCCATGATGTTGACACCATGGGCACCCAGTGCCGGACCAACCGGCGGAGCCGGGTTAGCCTGACCAGCCTGGATCTGCAGCTTAATGATCGCAGAAAGCTTCTTCTTCGGAGCCATCGGATTAACCTACTTCCTAGTTACCGGGGCACGCCGCCCCGATGAAAAGGCGACTCACCCCGTCCGGATGCCGACGCTTTACGACGACCCTTGCGCCCACGACCATCATGGCCGCTGGCGCTGGTCATCGAGTTGGTGCCAGCCACCGGGGATACGAATTACTTGGCGCATCTGTGCTCAAGGCACAAAAATGCACGCCTAGCTACGTTACCGCAGCGTATGGCGTGCATCAAAATCCGTTACCAGATTGGTTGCTCGAGAGAGCTAGCTGGTGCCTTTGCTCGGCGCTTGGCTTGCCGCCCGGCTTAGTGCGAGGCCCGCTTAGTGCGAGGCCCGGCTTAGTGCGAGGCCTAGTTCAGCTTCTCGACCTCATCGATGCCCAGCTCGACCGGGGTCTCACGGCCGAAGATGGAAACCAGGGCCTTCATGCGACCGGTGTCCGGGTCGATCTCGGAGATGGTCGCAGCCACAGATGCGAACGGGCCGGACAGGATGGTGACGGACTCGCCGACCTCGTAGTCGATGGCTACGGCCTTCTTCTCTGCCTGCGGAGCCGCTGCGACAGCCAGCTCACCGTCGGCATTTGCAGCTTCCTCAGCGGCGTCCGCGGTGATGGTCTCCTTCGGCATGAGGAACTTAGCGACCTCACGAATCTTGACCTTGGACGGCTGACCCTCGCTACCGACGAAGGAAGTAACACCCGGGGTGTCGCGGACGACGGACCAGGACGGGTCATCCAGGCTCATGCGGACCAGAACGTAGCCCGGCAGCAGCTTGCGCTTAACGATCTTCTTCTTGCCGTCGTCCTTGCGCTCTTCGACTTCCTCAACCGGAACGATGACCTCGTGGATCTGCTCATCGACACCCATGGTCTGGGCACGCATTTCCAGGTTGGTCTTCACCTTGTTCTCGTAGCCGGAGTAGCACTGGATGATGTACCAGTCGCCCGGACGACGCTTGAGCTCACGCTGGAACTCGCGCAGGCGCTTACGGTACTCGGCGTCTGCGTCAGCAGCTGCTTGCGCCTCAGCGTCAGCGGCGGTCTCCTCTGCCGGCGCTGCTTCTGCTGCGGCTGCGTCGGCTGCGGCTGCACCCTCGGCCGGAGCTTCTACCTGAGCCGGTGCGCCCTGCGCATCCTGCTCAGTTGCGGCAGCATCCGCGGACTGGGCGTCGGAGAAAATATTCTGACCATCATTCATGTCGTGCTAACCCCTCTTGTATCTACATCAACGGTTCGCGACATTGGCATCTTCGCTCAAAGAGTCTTAAGAGCCAATATGCCATCCGCAATCACTTCGCACAGCAAGACACCAGCTGCGCTAACGAATAATCCCGCCGTCCGGAACTCGGAGGCGGGATGAAAAGCATCACTGCGAAACAGTATAACCGATTACTTGCCCAACACCGATCGGACACCCAAACCGGCCAGCGTGTCCACACCCCACACGAGAGCAATCATGGCAATCAGGAACAGGATCACGATGATACTGTAGGTGACCATCTGGCGGCCGGTCGGCCAAATCACCTTGCGCAGCTCGTCAACAACCTGCTTGATGAAAACCAAAGGGTTACGAGTCGAAAGCTCGTTGGTCTCCTTCTCACGCGCAGGCTTCTTCGCCACGGTGGTCTGCGCGCCCGTCGCCTGGCGCTTACCGGACGGGCGAGCCGCCGCCTGGAAAGTCTGGTTTTCCTCAGACACGATGCTCCTTCGCTACTTCGTGCATATGAGACCTAAAGATACTGCACAGTGAAACTCAAACGTGAATTCTTCAAGAGCAAACTCCAGGGACAATCTCCGGAGCCGAGCCCCCACTGTGCAGAGCAAGTCTGGTTCAGTGCGTAAATTCTAGCCGATTATCCACACTATCGAAGAAATGCGCTTCGTGGGAACCGCAGGCTTCGAGATTCGATTCCGCTGCTGGCCGCAGCGATACTCACTGACGGCCACTTCACTGCTGCTTCGCCCTAGCTCGTGCTGCAAGCCTGGACTGCTCGCTCGTGCTGCAAGCTTGGGCTGCAAAAAGGACGACCCACCAGACTACGGGCTGCAAATGTGAAACTGTGCGAGTTTAT